>BPGU01000002.1:600000-900000 GCA_026003195.1 Armatimonadota bacterium | reverse complement strand
TTCGTGTATGAGGTTACCTACAAAGACGCCGATGGGGATGCTCCGAAAGCGTTCAGCGGCACGCCCGGCGGTGAGGTGCAGGTCAATATCGACGGCACATGGTACGCCATGACCAAAGTCGGCACGGGCACCGACTACGTGGCGGGCGTGACCTACCAGTTCAAGCGACGCCTGAGCGAGGGCACACATACCTTCCAGTTCCGCGCTCAGGACCAGTATGACGCGGTGGTTACTCCCGTGCAGACCGGTCCGACTGTGAACAAGGCAACGATTACGCTTACCGCGCCCACCGGAACCACTGTGCTTGGACAGACCGTCACCCTGAACGGGCAACTCACCCTGTCGGGCAGCGCAACGGTCAACGCCTCGGTGCAGGTGGTGATTTCGCCTCCGGTAGGTGCAGGTGAGGTCCAGAACGTGAATACCGCTTCCGATGGCTCCTTCTCGGTGCAGTTCACGCCCAGCGTTACCGGTACGTGGTCTGCCTACGCCTCGTGGGCGGGCAACGAGGAGTACGATGGGGTGAACAGTGCACCGGTGACGGTGCAGGTGCAGGGAGCAACCTTTACCATCCAGCCGGGTATCAGCATGGTTTCCATTCCGCTGATACCGCCATCCAGCGACCCCGACTTCCTGTTCGGGTTCGACACGAGCACCATTAACCTCATCCGCTGGTCGCCTCTGGAGAATCGCTATGTCAGGGGCAACGCTGTGGTGGCGCAGGCGGGTGCAGGTTACTGGGTGCGCGCTACCGGTACAGTGAACGTATCGCCGGTGGGCACGCTGGCAGACCAGACACAGCCGTTCTCCATCCAGCTGATACAGGGCTGGAACATGATAGGCTCGGTGTACCTGCAACCCACGCTTCTGGGCGCGGCGCAGGTGCGCGTAGCCGGTCAGGTCATGACCCTTGCTGAGGCGGCAAAGAAGGGTCTGGTTCGGGACTACGCATGGCGCTACGACCCAGTCGCCCGCGCCTACAAGATGGTGAGCGCAGGCGAGAACCTGCAGCCCTTCGTGGGATACTGGATACGTGCTCTGGTGGACGCTGAGCTCATCCTGAACCCGCCCGGAAGCCGTTCCGCAGGCGGTACGCAGATTACTCGCTCGGCGAAGATGAGCGAAGGCGACTGGATGGTGCAGCTGGTAGCCCGCGCTGGCGAGGCAATGGACTCCGACAACTACATCGGCGTGTCGGGTGAGAGCCTGCAAGTGGAGAAGCCTGCTCCGCTGGAGAACTACGTGCACGTGCAGTTGCTGTCGCCGGAGAGCAAGGCTCCGCTGGCGGTAGACGTACGACGCAGTGCCGGAGCGAAGCAGGTGTACACCTTTGAGGTGCTGACCGACATGCCGAACACGCCAGTGACCCTCTCGTGGCCCAATCTGGCGAAGATAAGCCGAAACGTCGAGATGGTGCTGGTGGATATGGACGCCAACGTGCGCCGTGTGATGACCACCCTGCCGTCGTATACCTACAACAGCGGTGCGAACGGCGGTACCCGCCGGTTCCAGGTCATCGTGCAGCCTCGGGTGCGCACGGCGGCGATGATCAGTAATGTGCGCGTGGCACAGACCCGCTCGGCGGGCAGCACTCGCGTGCAGATTAGTTACGCACTGAGCACGGAGGCGTCGGTGGCAGTGCAGATTACCGATGCCACCGGCAAGCCGATACGCGCTCTGCAGGCTGGACAGGCGGCTGGACGAGGCGTGAACAGCATCACCTGGGACGGACGCAACAGCGCAGGGGTGGCGGTGCCAGCTGGTGCCTACATGGTGCGGATAACCGCTACGACCGAGGACGGTCAGACCGCCAGCGTGGTTCAGCCGATTGTTCTGACGAGGTAAGCGCGGAAAGGGGCTTCCCGAGGAAGCCCCTCCCCTCAATATTCTGAGAGCACGACGAGGAGGTTTAGAAGCAATGAATCCTTTCCGACGGACATCCGTGCGGATGTGGACGGCGCGAGCAGTGTTATGCGCGATGCTGTCGCCGATTCTGTTCAGCCCTGCGATGGCTGCGGCTGCGCAGGAGAAACCCCTACCGCCAACGGTGCTGGTGCTGCCATTCGCGCCTTCTCAGCAGATGAGCGCGGCGGTACCCGCGACGCTCGGCGCCAGCCTGACCCGCGCGGTGACGTCGAGCCTCAGAGGCACCGGTAAGTTCGATGTCGTGCAATTCAGCGCAGCCAACCCCTCTATCGCCCGTGCAGTGGAAGAGGGGCGATTGCGCACAGCGCAGATTACGCCACCATTCGAGGACCCAGAAGAGGCAATACAGGTGGCACGCGAAATCGGAACACAGTACGCGATGGCCGGTGTCATCGAGGATTACAGCTATGATGCGGGCGCGCACAAGGCTTCGCTGACGGTGTCGGTGCAATGGCTGGACGTGAAGAGCGGGCGAGCTCTGAAGACGGTTGCCATCTCTGCGGAGGCAACGGGAACCGCTACCAGCACGCAGGACGAAGTCAATGCCAAAGTGGTTTCGGAAGCGGTGAATCGCGTGTTGCAAGAGCTGGCGATTGGCGAAGTGAGCGTGGTGCAGCCTACCCAGGTTCCGGTGAAGAAGCCGAGCGTGAAGCGCGGTTCCAGCGTGGGTTGGGTAGTGCTGGGGCTGGGCTTGATTGCAGCTCTTGCGTCCGGCGCGCGTGGTGGCGGTGGCGGCGTGGATATGCCTCCTCCCCCTCCGCAGTAGTGGAGGCGATGGTGCGTGAACCTGCGCACGGGTGTCCTTTCACTGTTTCTGCTTGTCTGGAGCGGCGTTGCGTTTGGCGCGGCGCCGCTTTATAGCATCAAATTGTCCGCTTCTCCCTCCATCCTGCTCTCGGATGGTAAGTCTGTAGCGCTGGTGAGCGCGGAAGTGCGCGACGACAAGGGGAATCTTGTGCCCGACGGCACGCAGGTGCAGTTCAGCGCATCGCTGGGGGTGTTGCGGGAGACGGTCGTTTCGACCAGCGCAGGCATCGCCCGTACACAGATTACCAGTGCGAGCTTGCCGGGCGTCGCTACCATCACCGCTACGGTGCCCCGTGCCTCCGCCTTTGAGGAGACCCGCATCACTTTTACCGACGACCCCGAAATGCTGCGGCAGAGGATCAATACCTACCTGTTCAGCTCCCCGCAGTATCTGGCATACAGTGCGGACTGGCGATGTATAGAGGCGGTTTCCTCGGAGCAGAAGGCGGAAGTGGCTGTGGGCAATCTGCGCCTGCAAGCACGCAGCTACCAGTACCGGCTGGACGAGGACCTGCTGGTTGCGGAAGGGGCTATCCTGTCGCGAGGGAAAAGGAGCCTGGTGGCGGAGAGGTTGCGCTATTCTCCCCGCCGCGATGAGGGGCAGGCGGTAATACTGACAGAGGATGGGCAGGTGCGTGAGATCGCTTTCAAGGGACCGCTGTGGGAACAGGAGCCTGTCATTGTTAGCAGGCCGGATGCCTACGCCTACACCGACCTCTCCGCCAGCGAGCTGCTGTTTGTGGCGAATAGCGCGGTTTTGCTGCCGGGCGAGCGCATCCAGTTTCGTCATGTGAAAATGTATGTTGCTGGAGAGAAGCTGCTCACGCTGCCGATGTATGACCTTTCGTTCCGCTCAGGCGAGGTGCTGGGGCAACAGATTGTGGGTGTCCATTCGGGAGGGGTGACGCTGGACCTGCCTTTCTACTACGCGGTGTCACCTCAGGCAGTGGGAGCGCTGAGATTGCGCCATGCGCCGCGTGTGGGGCGTGCCGTCTATGCCATCCGCCCCGGCTGGTCCCTGGATCTCGAACACACCTACAGCCGTCAGGGAATCATGGAAGGGGCGTTCGCGCTCACGGGTCTCACACGGGGAGATTGGGGTCTTCGCTGGAACCATGCGCACTGGTTCAGCCAGAACGCCAGCTCGCACCTGTATGTGGACGTGCCCGCGCACCGAAACCTGTATGTCAATAGCGGACTGTCGTATGGATTCGGTCAGGGGCGCATCGGGCTGAACCTGTCGGGAGGGCAGAGTCTTTCGGGGACACGCTATCGCGACCTGCGCAGCGACCTGTATGTGGAAAGCAATCCGATGAAGCTGGGCAGCGTGTTGCGGATGACCGTTTCCACCACGTTTAGCAGCCGCGTGAGCGAGTTCGCTGACAAGAGAGTGCGTACCGACGGCGCCGGTTTGCGTTCCCGGTTGTATACCACTCCCCTGCGACTGGCAGGCTTTACGGTGAACTCCTCCCTGATGGCAAGCTATCTCTGGGGAGATAGCCAGACTACTGGCTCCAGCCTGATGGCAACAGTGTCCGCCAGCAGAGGGCTGTGGGGTGGTGCGCTGTTGAGCCTGAACTATGACTACACCTACGATCGCCTGGTGCAGGTGACCGGCTACGGCAGACACCGGCTCAGCGGGATGTTCGCCTGGTCCGCAGGGCAACGGTTCAACGCTTCTCTGGTGGGTACGCGGATACTGGATAGCGACTCCACGACCCTCTTCGCCGACGCTTCCTATCGCCTGAGCTCCCTGTGGCGAGTGGGAGCAAACTTCAGCTTCAATCACTTTCAGGGCACGCGCTATCGTGACCTGGAACTCTCTATCGGCTACCGGCTGGGCATTCGCGAACTGTTGCTCACCTGGTCCAGCCTGACCCGCCGGTGGCAGGTAGACCTGATTGCAGCGGGGTTCTAGCTATCGCTATCTGCCGACGAAAAAGCCTCTTCCCATTGTGCCGAAAATCAGCTGCGTCGGGTCGTGGGGATTGAAGACGGTAACGTCGCCGCGTAGACAAGCCAATCCTTCGTTCTACTGTCTCCACGTGCATCCACCATCCGGGCTCAGACACGGTCTCGCTCATGCGCATAACACTCACCCCTGGTTTGAGGTCATGGTATGCAATATTGCAGCAATGCCCTCGCGGTAGGTTGTTGGTTGCAAACCAAAGGCATTCTCTATCTTACTGCTGTCGAAGCGATAGTCGTATTCGAACTGATACATCATCTCCTCGTTCTCGTGCAGAGCGGGAATGAATAAGCCGACCAGCTTCCGTAGCCAACGCGGCAGTACTTGCAGCCGATACGGCTGATTAGCCAGCTCGCACGACAGGCGCACAAAGTCTGCTATCGAAAACGGTTCTTTTGTGGTGGGAAGATGCCATGTCTGTCCGTATACTTCTGGCGAGTTACCTAATAGCGCTAACGCCTTTCCCACATCTGGAGTATAGGTAAAGGTGTGAACGACGTTGGGATTGCATATCCATTGAGGGGCTTTGCCCTCCTTGAGGCGCGCGAACACCGTGGAATAGATGATGCTATTTACAGCGCCAGGACCATAAAAATCCGCCGAGCGAGCTATCATCGCCTGCAGGTTGCCATGACTTATCTCGTCCAGCAGCATCGTGGCAATTTGCGCTCGCACCTCGCCCTTTTTGCTGGTGGGGTGGAAGGGTGTTTGCTCGGTCATCACTCCGTTCACACGCCCGTAGGCGTACACGTTGTCGAGGAATACGAGCCGACACCCATGACGCTTGCAGGCATCGATGACATTTTGCATCAGACGCGGCCACTGCTCCCGCCACGTGGCGTAGTCGTACTTCAGTCCTGCTACCAGGTAAACTACCTTACTTCCAGCAACGGCTCTGTCGGCTGCACCGGCATCCAGAAGGTCCGCCGGGAAGGTTTCATCGGTCGGGTTCACTTTCCGGGGGGAGCGGCTGACCAGACGGATGCTTGTAGAGTAGGAAGACAATGCGCGCGCAAGTTCCTGACCAATAATGCCATTGCTGCCCAGAATCGTATGCATGTTATATACTCCCTTCACATTCTCTACATGGAAGGCAGAGCCTGCCATGTAGAAGGGGACTGTTCGCTGTGGTTGACGACGCGCTACATCCCGATGAGAATACGAGCATCGAGCAAGACATAGTTCCTGCTGGTTGCTGCAACTCCTGCGAACCGAAGTTTGTCTCGAAGAACGAGGGAACCAGATTCTGATTGTCCAAAAGCATAGCAGGAGGGATTCCCCTGCAATGATATGTCCGCGATGCCAAGAACCGTTGATGCGTTATCAGTCCTACGCAGGGCTGGTATGGCAGTGTGCTCGCTGCGGGGGACGGGCAGTGGCGCTATCCGTTCTGCGCAAGGCGGTGGAAGAGAACGTGGTGCGTACCCTGTGGGTTGCCGCTACGCAGGCGCGTATCCGCTCCTCGTTGCTCTGTCCGTCCTGTCGCAAGCCGATGAGCCACGTATCGGTAACGGCAAATATACCCGTCACGATAGACGTGTGCGAACTGTGCCAGTTCGTGTGGACGGATGCAGGTGAGTTGGAGCAGATGCCCCCGGCACCTCCTCCTGCCAAGCCACAGGAGCCAGACCTGCCCCCAGAGGCGAAAGAGGCTCTGGCACTGGCGAAGGTGGAGGCGCTGAGCAAACGCGCTCGCGAAACGGGCATTAGCGACGAACTACCCGACAGCCCACTGCAGGCGGCGCTTTTGCTGCTGGGACTGCCCGTAGAAGAGGAGAATGTGCTGCGACGCCATCCCTGGATGACGTGGCTTACCGCTTTCACAGTCACCGTCATCAGCGTGATGGCTTTCTTGGATATGGACAGGGCGATCCGTACTCTGGCACTGGTTCCGGCGGAGTGGTGGCGTTACGGCGGTATCACGTTGTTCACCAGCTTCTTTGTGCACGGCTCCATCTTTCACCTGCTCAGCAACCTCTACTTTCTGCTGGTGTTTGGCGACAACGTAGAGGACTTTCTGGGGCACGCCCGCTTTGTGTTGCTGCTGGTGCTGGCGACGCTGGCTGGTGACCTGATGCATATCGCCTTGGACCCGCGTCCCGATGTTCCCTGCATCGGGGCAAGTGGCGGTATTTCGGGGCTGGTTGCCTTTTACGCGCTGGCTTTTCCTCACGCGCGCCTGCAGATTGCTTACGGCTGGTGGTGGGTGTGGCGGTGGTGGGTCTTGAGCGTACCGGCATGGGCGATGGCGCTGTTGTGGCTCCTGCTGCAACTGCTGGGGGTAACCGAGCAGATAGCCGGGTTTAGCGGGGTTTCGGCTCTGGCACATCTGGGCGGGGCGTTGATGGGCTTTGTGTGCTGGCTGCTGTGGAGACGTTCAGGGAGTATGGTATAATATACCCAATCTGTAGATAAACAACACGGAGTGTTGGCGATGTATCAGATCCCTATCCTGCATCCTGTTTTAGTGCATTTCCCTATTGCCTTTATCCTGCTGGCAGCATTGACCGCTCTGGCGTGGCTGGTGTGGGGCAACCGCTTCTGGCGTAACGTGACACTGATACTGCTCATTGCGGGCTTTATCGGGGGACTGGGTGCCTATTTTACCGGCGAGGCGGCAGAGGAGTTCGGTGAAGGCAACGCACGGGTGGAACAGTTTGGGAAGCAACATGAGAGCTTGGCGGTGCTCACGCTGGTGGCGACAGGGCTTTCGCTGTTTGTGCTGATGGCGTATACCGGCGTATCCCGGCGGCTCTTGCCATCGGCAAACCCCGACGAAAAAGACATGCCGCTAGTCCGTGTGATCGTGGCGGTGTTGACCGTTGCGGCGGCGGTGCTGGTAGGGCGTACGGGACATCTGGGCGGTTTGATGGTGTGGGGGCAACCGGTCGGACAAGCAGGCGCAGCCCGGTCGGGTGAACAAAACGCGCCATCGCCAGCGCAGTCAGCGGAAGGCGAACGAGAGGAACATCACGAGAAAGAATAATGGTCGGGGTGGGCGGACTTGAACCGCCGACCTCACGGACCCGAACCGTGCGCGCTACCAAACTGCGCCACACCCCGACCGTCGGCAAGATTATTATAGCAACATCGTGGGGTGGTTGTCAACTACAGGAGGGCGGTCGCCGGGTAGCGATCCGCATCATATTGACCTCATCGCCTCTGGCGTGCTAATATATACTGACCTTAAACGTTTCAGATTCGAGAACAGGAGGAGGACAGATGCAGTATCGCAAGCTGGGCAAATGGGGCGTGAAAGTGAGCGAGGTGAGCCTCGGTTCGTGGTTGACCTTCGGGCACGCTACCGACGAGGAGACCGCCGCGCAGTGTATCTACAGAGCGTATGAACTGGGTGTCAACCTCTTTGATACCGCGAACGTGTATGCTGCCGGAAGGGCGGAAGAGGTGATGGGCAAGGCGTTAAAAGCCTTTCGGCGCGACTCGTATGTGCTGGCGACCAAAGTGTACTTCCCCATGAGCGACGGGCCCAATGACCGCGGGCTCTCGCGCAAGCATATCTTCGAACAGTGCCACGCCAGCTTGAAGCGGTTAGGAACCAACTATATTGACCTGTATCAGTGCCATCGCTACGATGTGAACACGCCGCTGGAGGAGACGGTGCGCGCGATGGGGGACCTGATTCGGCAGGGTAAGATACTCTACTGGGGCGTCAGCGAGTGGTCAGCGTCGCAGATACTGGACGCGGTTCACCTGTGCCGAGAGATGAACATCGACCCACCCGTATCCAATCAGCCGCACTACAACATGCTGGGGCGCGAGATTGAGAAAGAGGTATTGCCGATGTGCGAGCGCGTGGGCATGGGTAACATCGTCTTCTCACCGCTGGCGCAGGGTGTGCTCACGGGCAAGTATCTGCCGGGTTCACCCCCACCGCCTGATACACGCGCTGCGGACGAAAGCTCCAATATGTTCATGCGCTGGCTGATGAGCGACGAGGTACTGACGAAGGTGCAGAATCTCCGTCCGATTGCCGAGCGCAATGGGTTGACGATGGCGCAGCTGGCGCTGGCGTGGTGCCTGCGTCAGCCGATGGTCTCCAGCGTCATCATTGGAGCGCGCAAGGTGTCGCAGATAGAGGACAACGTGAAAGCGTCCGGCGTGCAGCTATCCCCCGAAGACCTGCGCGACATCGACATCGCGTTAGGCTTCGCGAAACCGGAAGGGTAGAGGATGTCTTCAGGGGCGCGCTGCGGTGCGCCCCTACTGCCGGATGAAACGCAGCAGGTCATCCGGGTAGTCCGTTTCTATTCCGTCCACGCCCATCTCGATGGACTGCCGATATCCCTCCGGTGTGTCGGGCAAACCCAGGTTGTCCACATAGACGGTAATACCCTCGCGGTGTGCCTCCTGCACCAGTTCAGGCGTCCAGAGAACCATATCGCCGTTCAGCGCGTCCATTGGCAACACCTTTTTCAGCTCGGCGATACCACCCGGCTTGCGATACTGCTCGGGTAAACTGGGCATGACGGGAAGGTATGGGGCTGCTTGTTTCCACTCTCTCAGCTTGTCCAGTCCTCCATAAATCAGCACCTGTTTCTCCATCCGATGACGGCGGATGGTGCGCAGGATGGCTTCTACCGGCGCATCTTTGTAGTCGATGTACACGTGGATTTTGCCGCGGCAGAGTTCGAATACCTCATCCAGCGTGGGCACCCTCTCGCCCCGATAGAGCGGTGAGAACTTCGCGCCGGCGTCCAGCTTGCGGATGGTTGCGAGGGTAAGTTCGTTCACCGCGCCGGAACCGTTCGTGGTGCGGTCTACTGTGCGGTCGTGCATGATGACCAGTTTGCCATCACGTGTGGTGCGCACATCTATCTCCACATAGTCACACCCAAGCCGGATGGCACGCTGGAAGGCAGCGAGGGTGTTTTCGGGCATGATGCCTGCCCCTCCCCGATGTGCGATCACCGCGATGCGGTTTCGGATTGGAGGCATAGTGGGTGTGCGCAAGCAGTTTCCCCCCTCCGCAGTGAGTTGACTGCATTATAACATGGAGGAACACAGGGGGCAATACCGGATCTTTGCCCGCAGAATTTTCGAGGTTCGATGCTTGACATTCGCGCAAACATGCCGTATAATTATACTGCAAACGTCCAGCGGGCGAGTGGTGAAATTGGTAGACACGCCAGACTTAGGATCTGGTGCCGTGAAGGCGTAGGAGTTCGAGTCTCCTCTCGCCCACCACTGCCCCAGAAAGCGAAACGAGCGGGAGTAGCTCAGTTGGTAGAGCGTCTGCTTGCCATGCAGAAGGTCGCGGGTTCGAATCCCGTCTCCCGCTCCATACTACATCTGCTACCCCTCGCCTCACAGTGCCACAAGATGTTGGGTTCCATAGACTGACAAGATTCCGAAAGCAGACGTTCCAGATGGGGTCTTGACGCAGGCTTGCTGAGGATGCTACACTGTTCCTGCGTTCAGCACCCCCACTGCTGGACGCCACGACGGCGGTAGTCACACCTACGCGCCGTCATTTTCATCATAGCATTCTCTGCAAAGTGTGTCAAGCGGATTGGTTTAGATTGCAAAAATTGCATCAGGTCGGCGAAATCGCCGACCTGATGCAACTGTTGCAAGACTGCATCGGTGTGGACGGCAAGCGTTTTTTATTCCTCAAGGGGTTCCAGTTTCAAGGCGCGAAGGCGGGTGTCCCACACAACGTGCCGGTGCAGCGATGCCAGCACCTGACGCAAAGGTACGCAAAGGTATTCAATGCCGTAGAGGACGTGGTTTTCTGTCAGCAACTCAGGAAACCAACCGAGATGCTTCGCCAAATGCGCTCGGGGAACCCACAGGTCGCCTCCGTCCTGCCTCGCCAGCAGCTTCGTGTCGCCCACGAACACGTTGACGTAGGCTGGCGGTTCTTCGGGTTCACACTGTGGCAGCGGTGCGCTGGCGATGGCTTCCCTCAATCGGGCGCCCCACCCCACAAGGTCGTTCGTGTCCGGTTCAAGTTCGCCGTGTGTCAGCACGTCGCGAACATCAAGGTGGTAGCGTGAACACAGCACGCGACAGAGGTGCACCAGACCGTTCCATTGGCGGTCGTTGGGCTGTGTGCCCACCACCAGCACGCCTGCGCTGCCAACGTTGAATCTCCTTGTGTGTCGGGCGTAGCCCTGCCCTCGTTGTGGTGAGGCGTTGTCTGCTAACGAGAACAGCCCGCGTGCTACCGCGCCACTCTTCGCGATGAGAAAGTGGTAGCAAACCCGAAGGTCATCGAGGGGTTCGCAAACCTCTTCGGAGTGCACGACCACACGGCGAAGGCTGCATACAGGAAACCAGTCGTAGGGGAGAAAAAAATCCCCCCACGATGACGCTCGACCTTCGTCATCGGAGGGGTTAGGCGAACAACCCACACTATTGGCAGCTAGCCTTGACACCGCGTATTGCTTCTTCCAACGCAATCAACATCGCCTGCCCAGTGTCGTGTTCTATACGCACGTTGTCGCGGAACTTCTCCGGTCTTCGCGCCTTCAGCAGGAACATCAGCAGCGTGTCGCTACCGGCAAGCGCACGGCGCACGGCTTCATCTTCCAGCGCGTCTGTGCCCTGTTCCCAAGCGTCCTGCCACGCTTCGGCGAAGGTCGCGCTGCGTGCCCTGCACCTGTAGGCGTGCTGTCGGGAAACGCCTGCCAGCCTGGCAGCCTGGCTGACACTGCACCCACGCGACAAGGCAGCCAGAAACTTCTCACGCCAATTGCGCCTTTTTATAGGTGTCACCTCTGTCACCTCTCCGTCATCCGCTGGAACGGCTCCGCTGCTGGTGGCTCCTCACAGGGTGGTAGTTTGGCAAGCCACGTTTCGGCGTCTTGCGGTGTCTGCACTCTGTCTGGCGAAAGCGAGGTTAGACTGCTGGCGTCGTGTGCGTAACTTTTCAGCGCGGTCAGCCTGTGTTCGTGACCACGCCTGCGCCTCACGAGTTCATCCACGCGCTGCTGCAACTGGCGGAGTTCGTCAAGCAGAGGCTGCAACTCAGCGTCCAGCCTGGCGATGCGCTGTTCTTCGGCTTGCGCCAGCTGCGCGTACCATTGCGCTGCTGCCGTCGCAGCCTGCCGGATGGCTTCAACCGCCCTATGGGGCAACGAGTGCTTGTTCGTCAACACGCGAAGCACGGTTCGTTCGTCGCCAGTGGCAAGCAATCGGGCTTCGTTGGCAAGCAGTTCGCGCCACTCGCGAAGCAGCTCGTGGGCTGCTTTCAGTGCCTCTGTGTAGGTCATAGCGTCACCCCCTCGACTGGCAGAGGCACAGACACGCCAGCTGCTGCCAACGCGCCGAGTGTGTCCGCAAACCGTTGGCGCAGTTTGCCAGCACGCCACCGAGTGAACGGGTCGCTGCTGCCTTCCATTTCGCGAAGGGCACGTTCGACGCGCGAAACCACCATCGCCACGTCGTTGACCACCGCACTGAAGGTGGGCTGTGCGTCGGCGACCATCTGAAGAAGCCGGATTTGCTGTTCAAGCGTCATAGGTGATTACCTCCAAGTTCACTGTACAAAAATACGCCCCGATTTGTCAACATCAGAACAGCATTACCTCCTCAAGGTTTGTTCAATCTCCGCCCAGCAGTCCGGCGTCCATAAATAAACCTCTACCTGAGGACACGCACCCAGCTGCGTCAGCCAGCGCTGCTGTGCTGGCGTCGGCTTGCGCCTGCCCGTCTTCAGTTCCACGAACAGCACTCTCGGCGGGCGCACCAGCACTAAATCCGGGAAGCCTGCAGGCGAATGCAGACTGTTCCACGTATGGTAACACAGCCAACCCTGCAACTCTGCCAGCTCTCGCACCGCCTGCAGGAACTCCTTCTCGCGTATGGGCACTGCGCCTCTGACCATCTCTCAGAACAGCCTGCCCTGCTTGGGGTCTTCTCGGTGCCACAGGTTCAACGGCAGGGCAATCTGTTCGCCGCAACCACGCCGGATGCGGATGCCCTTCTGCCACAGCGTCGCCAGTGGGGCAGTGTAGGTGATGCCGTTCTCCACGTCGTGCACCTCCACCAGCGACGCGCCTGCCTCGTGTGCTGCTTCCAGGATGCCCAACTCGAACGCCCACGCCGGTGGCTGTCGCAACTGGTGACGGCTCGCCTGCACCCTGCGCTTCAGGATGCCCTGCTCCAGCACACAACCGCTGTGCCTGCCGTCACGGGTGTAGAGGACTCTCCTCGCCGTTCGTGTAACTGTGCTTTGCATCTGAATACACTCCTTTCTTTGGTGTTTGGGGGTGGGCAGGGCGCACGCGCCCTGCCCGCTTCCCTCTCTTACGCCTGCGCGAAGGGGTCGTCAGGGTCTTCGTCGTCTGCCATCTCGTAGAACCCCTGTTTGGTAGCAGGAACCGGCACCATGCCATGCTTCACGCGCACCTGTGCCTGCACGCGCTTCAGGGGCAGGATGTCGGTCACACGCGCAAACTCGCGCCCGTCTGCCGTCTGCTTGACCTGCACTACAGCGCGGGCACGCTTGCCCTGCAGCGCGTCGAAGTCGATGGTGTCGCCTTGCGCGTAGGGCTTGCCCGCAAACGCAGATGCCCACCGCACCGCCTTCGCGTTGATTGCCGTGCTGGCGTTCGTCCACGCCCGCAGTTCCGTGCCCTCATACTCGCCTTCTGCCACGCGCAACAGCCACACGAACTGCTCGCCGTAGGTTCCGGTCTGCTCCTTCACGTCCAGCAGTTCTACGGTGTACACGTCGTCAGGCAAGGGCTGTGCTTGTGCAGTCACCACCAGTTTCATCTTGTTACCTCCTCGTGTGTCGGTTTACCGTCGGTCAAGTTGGTGTGCTCTATGTCAACCGCCGATGACGGGAATTGCCTGCGCGTATTGCATCCCACACACTCCCAGTCCCCTTCGCGGGTCGGCGTGTGCAGCATCGAACACCCGCACACGTCACACCATGCTGCCACGCCATCACGCAACGGAATAACAGCTGTGCGGTAGTCTGGTACACCATCATCTGGACACACACCATCTTGCTGCTGCTGTGTACTACACAATGGTGTAGACAGTGTAGACAGTGTAGACGGTGTGGACGCTGTAGACAGTGTAGACAGTGTGGACACCTGTGCTTGATTACTGTCTACGCTGTCTACGCTGTCTACGGTGGTATTAATACTGGTGCTGTCTACGCTGTCTACGGTGTCTACGGTGTTTATGGAGTAGCGCGTGCCGTCGTAGAGTAGTTCACCGGCAGCTTTCATCTTCGCCAGCAGTGTGCGCGTCGTGGAGGCGTTCTTTCCCAAGTAGTCAGCAATCTGCTTGGGCGTTGCTTTACCACCCAGTTCGCTGATTGCCCGCAAGATGGCTTGGCGTTGTTCACTCATGCGCACAGTCGCGGCGTCACCCTCTATATACCACCTCCCAGCTGTGAACGTGATTGCCCACTCGCCTTCGTACTCAACGTCCCGGCCCGTCACAAATAACGTGCCTGTCAGCTCGCCACGTGGCTTACTCAGCGTCAGCACCGCGTCCACCGCACCGGTCAAACCAGTGCTGCCACTCACACGCATTAACGGGTCTTCGTTCGGGGCTTTGTTCTCGTGGTGCACCGCTACCACTGTCGCGCCTTCTGCTACCGCAAGGTCTTTCAACAGCGAGAATGCGTCATAGTCGGACTGGTAGACGCCATCGTTGCGCCTGCGTCGTGGTAGGATGCGTGCCACCACGTCCACAAACACCACCTCTGCTTGCGTCTCCCGAATCAACTGGCGCAGCTCGTCAGCCCCGCCCCTGTCCAACGGCGAAAGTTCTGTCACGATGTGGAAGGCGTCGGGGTCGTATGCTGTGCCCAGCAGGGTGATGCGTCGCTGTAGTCGGCGCAGTCCATCCTCTAAGGCGCAATACAGCACGCGCCTCTTGGGCAGTGGCGTGTCCAGTCCAAGCGCGAAACCACCAGCACTGAGGGCACAGGCAATCTGTAGTGCAAACCAGGACTTGCCCACTTTGGGGCGTCCTACCAGCAGGGTCAATCCGCCCTCTGGCAGGATGTTCGGCACTAAGTAAGTCAGCGGTTCAAACTCTTTCGCCATCAGTTCGCGCAAGCTGATTGCCCGACGCGGTGCAGGCTGTGGCACTACAGAATCATGCCCGTTGCCATACTGCTGTGCCAGTGCCTTCGCAGCAGCAGAGAAGTCGCCACCGTGCTCCAGCAGGGTGTAGACGGCGAACGCGCTGTAAGCACGTCCTGCCTCAAAGGGTGGCGCGTTCGTGGAGAACACATACAGCGTGCCCAACTGGGGATGCCATGACGCCGACACACCACGCGCTTTACCTGGACGGGTCAGGTAGATGTTTCCCTCGCGCCCATTGCCTGCAACACGCCAACCATGCTGTTGGAGCAGATTCAGCACGTCGCCCTCTTGATTGAACCTGTCGCCGACGCGCTGTGCTTCGCCGGTGACGCGCAGGGGGGCAGGTTCAGGCTTCTTGCGGTCAAGGCTTCTGGCTATGCTCAGCAGGTCTTCCACCTGCTCAGCGGTCAGCTGAGGCGCGTCGGTCAGGGCGTGGCGAATCATTCGGTAAGGCTTGCCCTCAGGGTGCACAGGTGCAGGCGAAGGGGGCACAATCGCGTAGGAACCTTCACCGCGAATCTCAATCATGGTGTTGCCCTCTTCATCACGCGCCAGCACCTGCGTCGGCAACGGCTCATCCGTTCGGAAGTACAGGTGCGTGCCGCCACTGGGGGTTTCGGCACAGGGCAGGCTGTAGAGCAGGTCAGGGTCGTGTTCGTGGAGCAGGGTGAAGAACCAGTCCCACGCGGTGGGGTCGTCAAAGTCCATCACCGCCAGATTGCCGGACACCTTGCCTGCCACCACAGCGACACCCAGCACATGCCCGTTGTCAAACCACTGGCGCAGGTCGGCTTCGGTGGGCAGTTCGCTCTGGTACCGCTTCCAGCTGGTAACCGCTGGGGCTTTGCTGCCGTCAGCCCTGACGGGTACCACACTGAACCCAGCTTGCCGGTAGTGCAATGCTGCTGCAAGCAAATCATCGCGCTTCATTTTTCCGTCGCCCCCGCCCTCGTCGCCACGCCGCGCGCTGGCGAATATAGTCCTGCACGCTCTCTGCGTCGTACAACCAACCGGAACGCGCCTTGACGCCCTTAATCTTGCCTGCCAGCCTGAGCGCACGAACACGTTCGTATGAGACGCCTCCCAACGCCTCACGGACTTCACCTGCGCTTACCAGTGTGCGTTTCATGCTGACACCTCCTGTTGCACTCCTCATACCAAAATGTTACAATTTTTCTGGGCAACTTTTACGACCATTTTTGAGACGTCACAGGTCTGGAATGAAATACACACGAAAGCAATTTTACGAGCAGATTGAGAGGGCGGAGGATTTCATCTGGGAACGGTTGCCACCAGAGGACGCGCGTCGCTTCGCAGCCCGGACTACCTCGTGGCTGAGGCGAAAAGTCGCCCTCTCCACGCGCCTCCCAAGCAAGGACGTTGTGGCTGCGATTGAGATGGCACTGCGCGTTTTCCAAAACACGGGGAGCCTGGATGCTGCTGCGGCTTGCTTTCGGGCTTATTACGAAACTGGCGAATACCCCCCGCCGCGCATCGCCTGGTTCGCTGACTTTGAACAGGTTGCCGCCATTGTGTCGGCGCGAGGATGCACGCTGGAGGAAGCAGTCCGCGAGGTCGCCCGACTTCGTGGCGAACCGCCAGCACGGGTGCGCCGTCGTGTCTGGCGGTGGCTACATTATATTTCGCAGTTTCCTCTGCGTCAGTGCTTTGCGGAATTGAGGGAGATGTGCGAAGATGACGAACCGGCAGCAGGACTCTTGCCCGACGGGCGAGGCGGTTGGCTTGCCGTGACGGATTACGTGCTGGAACTGGTCTTCGCTTTTTACGGCGAGGCGGGCGCGTCGTGACGCCCGCCGCCGGTGGTCACCGTTTGAGCAGGCGCAGGGGGTCGTGTGCTCGGTAGGCTTCCAGCAGGTCACGTTCGGTCAGGTTCAGGTATAGCATGGTCGTTGACAGGTCGCTGTGCCCGAGAAACTCCTTCACCACCTGAGGGTTCATGCCGTTCACGATGCACCACGTGCCGAAAGTGCGCCTCAGGCAGTGCGATCCCAGTTTCATGCCTACCTTCGCACCCAGTTTGCGGATGGTCACCTTCAATCCGTCCAGTGTCATGGGCTTGCCTGTGTTACTCCACCACAGGGGGCTGCTGGCGTCCAGATTCAGCTTGCGTTGCGCCTTGAGGGCTTTCAAGTAGCGTTGCAGGGCGAGTCGCAGTTCAACACTTAGCACCACCACGCGCTGTTTGTTGCCTTTGCCGGTGATGACTACCGTCTCCTGCGAGGCGTGTCCGACGGTCAGCGACAGGGCTTCGTGCACGCGCAAGCCGGTGGACACCAGACACAGCACCAGAGCACGGTTGCGCAAGTCTGTCCAGTGCTTGCCCTCGCAGGCGCGGAGCAGGGTGTCCACCTCTTCGGGGCTGAGTGCCTGCTTGACGGTTCGCGACCGCTTGGGCGGTTCCACCTTCGCGAAGGGGTTGTGTTCGGTCAGTCCCTCGCGAACACACCAGTTCCAGAATGTTCGCGGGTTGCGGTAGTAATCCCAGAGGGTTTCTGCCGACACACCTTGCTCGCGCCAGTAGAGAAGCCAACGGCGAATGTGCTGAGGGGTCACGTCGTCAAGGGTTGCACACCCTTGCGAAACGAGGTAGAATACAAAGGGTTCCACCTGTGTGCGGTAGGTCTTGAGGGTCTTCCGGCTGACACCTTTACTGGCACACGCCTCAAGCCACAGGTGCAAAACTTGACACAGCGGGGTTGTGTCAGCGATGCGCAAGCAGACGTTCTCCATAGTGTTTGCCCCCTGTTTGTGTTTGGGAGGAACCACAACATCTTGTGTTCTGGAGGTGTTTCAAGTTGTTCAGGACACAAGATGTAGTAGGAACATCTGCTTGGCTCATAGAGCGTCTGCTTGCCATGCAGAAGGTCGCGGGTTCGAATCCCGTCTCCCGCTCCATTTTCTTTTCCCGAGGGCTCTCACCTTGGACATCTCTCCCGTTACCGCTGCCGTGCTTGCTGGTGGTCAAAGTAAGCCCGAAATGGTCGCCGTGACGGGCGTGGCGAACCGCGCTCTGCTGCACATAGAGGGCGAAACCATGCTCGCACGAGTGGTACACGCCCTGCAAGAGAGTGGTGTGGTGGGGCAGGTTCTTGTTGTAGGTAACGTGCAAGCTCCAGCAGGTTGCCTTGCCTTGCCCGATACAGGTGATTTCGTGGAGAACGTGCTACAAGCAGCTGCCCCCGTCGCGGAGGAGGAATTCATCCTGTACGCGACCGCCGATGTGCCCTTCTTGACCCCACAGGCAGTAGCGGATTTCGTGGTTCGAGGCGTACAATCAGGAGCGGATATGTGCTATCCCATTATCCCGCTGGATCTGTGTCGCCAGCGGTTTCCTCACCTGCCGCGCACTGCGCTGAGCCTGCGTGAGGGCACTTTTACTGGAGGGAACCTTCTGCTCATCCGGGCAGGTACGGTGCGCCAGCAGGCGGATTTGCTGCGTCGGGCATTTGCTGCGCGCAAGTCGGTGTGGTCTATGGCACAGGTACTGGGCGCAGGTATCATCGCTCGTGCAGTGCTGGCAAGGCTGATCTCACCACGTCTGCTCTCTATTGCGCACATCAAACGTCGCGTACAGCAGCTCATGGGCGCCACTGCTCAGGAAATCGTCACCGAATACGCCGAAATCGGGGTGGATATCGACAGAGCGGAGCATGTGCAAAAGCTGCGAGAAGCAGGTTATCGCGTGGGCAATGCCTGAACACCGGAGACAATATGGAACTGCTCTCCCTCTTTGAGGATACGTTGCGGACGCGTTCTCTAGTGCAGCCGGGACAGAGGGTGCTGGTTGCCTTCTCGGGGGGCGCCGACTCTACAACGTTACTGCATCTTTTTTCCCGCTTGCGCGAGAGCTGGTCGCTGGAGGTTGCAGCGGCGCACCTGAACCATGCCCTGCGTGCCGAGCAAAGCGATGCCGACGAAAGCCACTGCCGACAGGTATGCTCCGAATGGCATATACCCTTCTTCTCGCGCAAGGTGGAAGTAAAGCACGAGGCGAGGCAGAGGCGCCTCAGTGTGGAAGTAGCGGCTCGTGAGTTGCGCTATGCCTTTCTGCAAGAGGTTGCGGACGCCATCGAGGCGGATGTGATTGCTCTTGGGCACACGCGGGATGACCAGGTAGAGACCGTTCTGCTGAACCTGACACGTGGAGCGGGTACAGCAGGTCTGGCGGGAATGCCCATGCGTCGCGGTAGATTTATCCGCCCTCTGTTACCGGTGAGCCGTCTGCAGGTGCGGGCATACTGCGTTCTGCACGGGTTGTCGTTTGTGGAAGACGCTTCGAACCTGGACCCTCGCTACAGCCGAAACCGTATTCGCCACCACGTGTTGCCGGAGCTGCACCAGATCAACCCTCGAGCGGACGAGGCGATAGAACGATTAGCACTGGTGATACGGGACGAGGAGACCTGGTGGAGAAATTACCTGCAGTCGCTGGAACCACAGTTTACGCTACGCCGGACGCAGGAAGAATGGCAGCTGTCGCTGGATTGGCTGGCTCAGCAGCCCGAGGCACTACAAAGACGGGCGATCCGCTATGCCGTGCAGAACCTTTCTCCCGAAGGCTGGGAGGTGCAGTTCGAGCAGGTGGAACGACTGCGTGAGGCGATACGCGCCGGCAGGCGTGCCGGGGTGACGTTGCACGGCGGGCGATTACACGCATCGGTGGGACAACGTGTGCTGCGAGTGTGGGTGAAACAGGAATCCCCTTCGTTCGCGTATGAAAGAGTGGTGCAGATTCCCGGTGAAACGCCTGTCCCCGAGGCTGGGATGACCCTGTTTGCCGAACATTCACCGTTACCAGAAGCCCGTTCATGGCGTCAAGAGAATTGGGAAGTGTGGTGTGATGCCTCGCATATCAGCGGACAGCTGAGGGTACGAAACTGGCGGCGAGGTGACAGGATGCAGCCTCTGGGGCTGTTGGGGCACCGGAAACTTTCCGATATTTTTGTGGACAGAAAAGTGCCCCTTTCCCTCCGCCAGCGCATACCTGTCGTGTGTGACGCGGAGGGTATAATCTGGATCGTGGGAATATGTCTGGCACATCGGGTGCGCTGCACCACCGAAACCACACAAGCCATCCATCTGTGGGTGCAGCCCCGCGGCGGATGGTGAGGAGAGTTCATACACAGATGTCGATATGGTATAATACCAACGTTGGCGGCGCTACAGAGGAAAGGCGCTAAGAGGAGGAAGACTTGAACCGCAACCTGCGTAATATATTGGTGCTCGTTTTTCTGGGCTTGGCATTCTACCTCGTCGTACGCGGCGGTCCCTTCCGCCCGTTCGACTCGCCGCAAGAAGTGAAATATAAACGTTTGCTCGACCTGCTCGAGGAAGACCGCGTGCTGCAGGGCGAGTTCGATAAGGATACATTCCAGTTTCAAACCGATGACGGTGCTCGTTACTATGTCATCCTGCCCGACACGCCCGAGTCGCGCACCGACCTGCACCGCAAGCTCGAGCAGAAGCGGGTGAACTTCACCTTCCGCAAGTCGGTGTTCTCGGATGCTCTACAGGGCTTACTGCCGATGGTTCTGCCGCTGGTGCTGGTGGTCTTCTTCTGGTTCCTGATCCTGCGGCAGATGCAAGCGGGTAGCAATCAAGCGCTCTCGTTCGGGCGCAGCCGAGCCAAGCGAGCATCCGAAAACGTGCCCAAGGTCACCTTCGACGACGTGGCAGGCATCGAGGAGGCAAAGGAAGAGCTTCAGGAGATTGTGGAGTTCCTGAAGAACCCGAAGAAGTTTCAGGCGCTGGGTGCGAAAATCCCTAAAGGCGTGCTGTTGCTGGGACCGCCCGGCTGTGGCAAGACGCTACTGGCACGTGCTATCGCGGGCGAGGCAGGTGTGCCCTTCTTCCACATCAGCGGCTCGGACTTCGTGGAGATGTTCGTGGGCGTGGGCGCATCGCGTGTGCGTGACCTCTTCGATACCGCCAAGGCGAACCGCCCCTGCCTGGTGTTTATCGACGAGATAGATGCAGTGGGACGCCAGCGTGGTGCAGGGCTGGGAGGCGGTCATGACGAACGCGAGCAAACCCTGAACCAGCTGCTGGTGGAGATGGACGGTTTCGACCCCAACACGGGCGTCATTCTGCTCGCAGCGACCAACCGTCCAGATGTGCTCGACCCTGCGCTGCTGCGACCGGGGCGCTTTGACCGACGTATTATCGTGGATACCCCCGATGTGAACGGGCGGAGGGACATCTTTAAGGTGCATCTGAAGGGCAAACCTCTCGCCGAAGATGTAGACCCGGAGGTGCTGGCACGACGCACTCCCGGCTTTACCGGTGCGGACATCGCCAACCTCGTGAACGAAGCTGCCCTGCTGGCGGCACGGCGCGATAAACAGCGCATCGAGATGTCTGATTTCGATGATGCCATCGAGCGAGTGATTGCCGGTCCCGAGCGGCGCAGCAAGCTTATCAGCGAGAAAGAGCGCGAGATGGTGGCGTTTCATGAGGTCGGACACGCCATCGTCGGCGAGCTACTGCCCAACGCCGACCCCGTGCAAAAGGTCACCATCCTGCCGCGAGGCAGGGCTCTGGGATACACGCTGCAGCTGCCTGAACGAGATCGCTACTTGCTGACGCGAGCGCAGCTGCTGGACGAAATCACCTCGCTGCTGGGCGGACGCGCTGCGGAGAAGATTGTGTACAACGAAGCCACAACAGGAGCCAATAACGACCTCGAACGCGCTACCGAAATCGCCCGCGCGATGGTGTGTGAATACGGCATGAGCGAGAGACTGGGCAACCTCACCTTCGGTAGGCGGCACGGCAATCCCTTCCTGGGACGCGACATCATGGAGGACCGCAACTATAGCGAGGAGATCGCCTACGCGATTGACCAGGAGGTGCGTGCCATTATCGACGAGTGCTTCCGCCGTGCCGTGGATATCCTCGCGACCAACCGCGAGAAGATGGATGAGGTCGTGAGAGTACTGCTGCAGAAAGAGACCATTGAGCGCGAGGAGTTCCTCGCGTTGATGGAAGGGGCGCAACCGGCGGAGTCCATCAGCACCTGGAACACTTCGCCGCCCGAAAGCCCGGATGTGCAAAAGGAACCCGCGCAACCGGAGACACCGCGTGCGCCGGTGACCAAGCGCTTGCGTACGGAACCGGGCGTCGCGTAGAGTTTTTCGAAACAGACAACCCGCGCAAGGGGCAGACATACTGCCCCTTCTTGCGTAGAGCGAGGGGGAGGGGACGACGATGCGTTATTCCACCGCGAACAGCGGACGTTCGGACGTGTGGCAGCGTGTGCTGTTTGTGTTGCTGGGAGTTGCCTGTGTGGCGCTGTGCTACTTTGTCGGCGCATACTGGCTGGGACCCTGGCTGCAGCGAATGAGTGAAGGCAAGTCTTCACAGGTGCCTTCGGTGGCGTCTTCTGCGCCGGTCACCACCGGCACCCCCGCAGCTCCTCCAGTGTCTGAACCGTTCTCTCCCGTCTCCCCGAAGCTGGAAGGGGTGCGGATTCGAGAGCGCGATGTCAACACTCTTTCCGAAACGGTGCGGGTGATACCTTCGTCGGATAGAACCGTGCCGGATGAGGCGACGCCGACCGAGGAACCTCAGCCATCTACTACTCTGGAGGATCAGCCCTCTGCTCCTGCGCCGCCAGCCAATCTGTGGACACCTCCCCCAACGCCGTCTCCGTCCACCTCTTCTCGCCCGGGTGAGACGGAGGCACCGTCCAACGGCGTGCAAACACCTCAACCCCTGGAGGGCGAACCTGTCCCCTCCAGCAGTATTTCCGGTGCGCCTGCACCAGCAGACACTCTGTACCGCGTGCGCGTACCGGGTGCTTACGAGAATCGTGAGGAGGCGGATGCAGCCCTCCGCGCCGTGATGGACAAAGGCTTGCCCGGGGCGGTCGTGACCGATACCGCAGGTGGCAGGAAAGTGTTTCGGGTGCAGCTGGGCGTTTACCGCAACAAGTCCAGCGCGGAGAAACTGGCGGAACAAGCGCGTCGTCTAGGAGTCAGGGCGGAGGTCAGTGCGCCTTCACCATGAACCCTGTCAACCGTCTACGCCACCAGAAGTCACTGATGGAGGATACAGGTTCCATGCGTTATCTCCTGCTGTCTCTCTGGTTGTCTCTGTTCGTTCTTTTGGTATTCACCACGTCGGTGCAGTCGTCCGTGCCCATCATCCAGGTCCGGGAGATACGACCCGGGATGAAAGGCTATGGACTGACCGTGTTTCAGGGAACGAAGGTAGAGCGTTTTGAGGTAGAAGTGCTGGGGGTACTACCCAAGGCCAACGTGGGACACGACCTGATATTCATCAAGATGACAGGTGGCCCGCTCAATGCACGTGGTGTGAACATCGCTGCGGGCATGAGTGGTAGTCCTATCTACATCAACGGCAGGCTCGCCGGGGCGGTTTCCATGACCTTCTGGGGTTTTCCGAAAGAACCTCAGTGTCTGGTGACCCCGATTGAGGACATGCTGGAAGCGCTCGACCCGCGTCTGCCCAGAGAGCCAGCGGGTATGGCACGGGCGCAGGCAGAACCGCAAACGGTGCTCTTCGGAGGTCAGCGCATCATCATCGCTCCCGACAACGCACCGCCAGTGGGCGAGGGAGAACTGGTTTTCACCCGCCCTCCCATACCGGTGATGGCGAGCGGCTTGTCCGCACGAGGTATCCAGCGGCTCAACGCACTGCTGCAACCCTATAATATGTTTGCCATGCCGGGTCCCGGGCGCGCCGAGAATATGGCGAAGCAGATGCCTCCTCTGCAGCCCGGCTCTGCTGTGGGAGTGGCTCTGGTGACCGGCGACGTAGACCTCAGCGCGATAGGCACGGTCACTTATCGCGACGGCGACCGCGTGTTGATTTTTGGTCATCCTCTGATGGGTATCGGTGCGATAGAGGCGCCGCTCACCAGCGCGTATGTCTTCGACGTGGTGCCCAGCTACTCGCGCTCGGTCAAAATCGCCGCGCCGGTGAGCGTGGTGGGCAAAGCCACCCAGGACAGGCTCTTCTCAGTAGCGGGCGAGCTGGGCAAACGTCCCCAGATGGTTCCTGTCACGGTGGATGTGGAAGATATGGCTACCGGGCGCAAACGCCGCTTCCAGGCACAGGTGGTACAGCATCCGTTGCTGACCGGTCAACTGGTCTCGCTGGTCACCTACGAGACCCTGTCGCAGATACGCGGCACGCCCGGTGACTCGCTGGCGAAGGTGCAGCTGACGGTCAAAGCGGACGAGGTGGGCACTATCACCCGCGAGAACGTGGTGTTCGACGATGTGGACATCGCCAGCAGTGCTACTGCTGACCTGGATAACCTGATGAACATCCTGACCGCTAACCCGTTTTATCCGGTGGCGATTCAAGGCGTGGAGCTGCGGGTGCGCCTCGAAAGCAAGCGACAGACCGCTACTATCGAGCGCGTGTTTGTGCGCAAGGGACGCTACGAACCGGGCGAGACGGTGGAATTGGGAGTGGTGCTGAGACCCTATCGCGGGCAACCGGTTACGTGCGAGGTCAGTCTGGTTCTGCCGCAGAGCCTGCGCAGTGGACGCTACACTCTGCAGGTGCGGGGAGGGATGCAGACCTCCCTCACGCTGTTGCCCGGTCTGGTCATTCGTACCAGCACGTCGGATCAAGCTCCACCTACCAGCATACAGCAGATGGTAAACCGCTTCCTGGAGCGGGAACGCAATAACGATCTGGTCGTGCGCCTGCTACTTCCCACCTCCACCGTCAACATTGGTGGGGAGCGTTTCAGCCAGATACCGCCCACCATCGGCGCGCTGATGCGTTCTGGTAAGAGCAGCGCATTGCGTCTTGAACGCGATGAGCTCAAACTGGTGTTACCCACCGAGTGGGTGCTGAGCGGTTCGCAGACACTGGTACTGAACGTGCAACGTCGCGATTCCTCCGAGACTCGCCCTGTGGAACCGCGAATACCGACGGGAGAGCCGGTTCCACCTGAAAGTGTACCTCCCGGCGTTCCGCCCGGCGTCCCTGCTGCGATGGATAGCATGGGAGCGGATGACGAAATCCAGACCTTTGCGGTGAGCATCACAGAGGCGCAACCGCGAGAGCCGCGGTCTCGCACTGCGCAGTCTGAGACAAAACCGCCTGCTGCTGCGCCAGAGCGCGCGCCAGATTCCGCCGAGAAGACGGAAAAGCCGGTCTCTCGTGGCGCACAGGTGTGGACGCAGACCGAGCAGGCGGATTTCGCCAAAGGCTTCTTTGACCGCACCACCGCCACTTCGGAGGGGGATGTGCGTCTGTCGTTCACCCTCTCGCGGGCGATAAGCGTTGGGAAACCGTTTGTGTGGGCTCTGGTTCCTGCTGGAGATGGTTCCTTGCTGATTGGCACGGGGCATGAGGGAGATATTCTGCGCTTGTCTCCGGGTAACCAGATTTCTGTCTGGAGCCGCCTGCCCGAGCTGGAAGTGCACTGGCTAATTGCTGATGGTGATGGCTGGCTGGCAGGAACGTCGCCGCGCGGACGCCTCTATCGTCTCTCTGCGGACGGAAAGTACCGGCAGGTGGCACAGCTGGAGCAGAACTATCCTGTCTGCGCGCTGCGTCGTTCCGACAACTCGGTGCTGATAGGAGCAGGGGGCAGTGCCGGCGTGGTGTACGAATGGCGTGAGGGACAGGTGCGCCCCCTGCTGCAGACAGGTCAGAACCATGTGACCGCGCTCGCTCTGGGAGCGGATGGCTCCGTGTATGTGGGCACGGGCGACAACGCGATGCTCTGGCGTCTTTTGCCCGACAACACAGCTCAGGCGGTACGCGATTTTGGAGAGGGGACGGTCTCTGCGCTGGCTGTTGGGCAAGACGGCTCGGTGCTGATCGCCCTCCATACGCGCTCCCAGGTAGTGCGCCTGTATCCTGATGGACGCCTGAAGACCGTCATCGAGCGTGCCGAAAATCCCATCCTGGTTTTGACGCAGGCACCCGATGGCAGTGTGTTCGCGTATGGTAGCGGAATCATCTACCAGATACTGCCCAATGACCAGGTGAATCTGGTAGAGAACCGGCTGGATGTGGATTTCGCATCCGGGGTGTGGTGGCAGGGCTCTTTGTGGTTAGGCACGGCAAACGGTGGGGAGATATACCAGGTCCGACCGAACGGTGGGGAAGGTGTCTACACCTCGCCCGTTCACGATACCAAAAACCGTGCCCAGTGGGGCTCTCTGTACTGGCTGGCGGAGACGCCGGAAGGGACCTCCATCGAGATAAGCACACGCAGCGGCAACGTGCCTGAACCGGACGCCAGCTGGAGCGTGTGGAGCAGCCCACTCACCGCCCCAGGTGAGCGTATTACCAGCCCTCCGGCACGCTACGTGCAGTACAGGGCGATATTGCGAACGCGGAACCCGCAAGTGAGCCCGCGCCTGCAGTCGGTATCGCTGTATTACCGCACGCAGAATCAGCCGCCGCGCGTGACGTGGAGAGCTCCTAAAGGTGGTGCGGTGCTGTCCGGCGAGCAGAATATCGAATGGCAAGCCGAAGACCCGGATAAGGATACCCTGAGCTATCGGGTGTACTACCGCATGGAGGGCGAGCGAGAATGGCGAGAGATACAAACGACGAAAGACACGGCACCCTCTCCAGCGCGTCCCTCTGAGGAGAAGAAACCTTCGCCGCGACAGGTATCTGGGGGAGACAACATTCCCACCGTCGAAGAGATGATGGCAGACCTGCGTCAGCAGGTGGAAAACGACCCGAATATCCCTGCAGAGGTCAAGGCGGAGATACTGGCGAATGCGGAACGCGACCTGCCGCAGGTGCGCGCAGCCATGCAGGAGCAAGCCCAGAGGACGCCACCTACCCCCGCCACGTCCGAACCTGCCGCATCGCCTTCTGGTGGTTCCGCGACTTCGCGCAAATGGGATACGAAAACGCTCCCAGACGGTGTATATCGCCTGCGCGTGGTGGCATCCGACCGTCCCTCCAACGCTACCGATGCGCTGTCCGCAGAGGCGATTTCGGAGCCGGTCATCGTGTGCAACAGCAAACCGGTGATCGTGGTCCCTTCACGAGATGGTGTGCAGGTGCAAACGGACGGCATCGTGCAGGTATCCGGCTTTGTCCTACAGAAATTAGTGCCGGTAACATCCGTGCAGGTGCGCATCGACGAGGGAGAGTGGCTCGCGGCAGAGCCGGAAGATGGTGTGTTCGATAGCCCACTGGAGATGTTCCGCTTCCGCTCCGAGAAGCTGTCCAGAGGTGAGCACCAGATCACCGTGAAGGCGTTTAATGCGGCGGGGCTGAGCGCGACATGGCAGCACAAGTTTACGTTCAAATAGTGGAGGTTAGCGATGAAACTCTCCGTCATTACCGACGAGATATCGCAGGATTTAGAACACGCCGTCCGGGTCATGCAGGAGTACGGCGTGACCGGCGCGGAGCTGCGTGGGTTGTGGAATGTCAACATCGCCGATATCGATGACGCCACCGCCAGACGTGCGAAGAAGCTGCTGGACGCTCACGGAATCAAAGTTTCCAGCATCGCCTCGCCTTTCTATAAGTGCGACCTGTTCGAACAGAGCGATGAGGCGAAGGGTCCGATGCACCTGGCGACACCTCGCGACCTGAGTGAGCAGATGGACCTGTTGCAACGCTGCATCGACCTTGCCCATTTCTTTGAAACGCCCATCATCCGCGTTTTCTCGTTCTGGAGGCGCGGTGAATTGACGCCGGAGATTGAGAAGCGTATCGTGGACTCCTATGCGGAGCCGGTCCGGCTGGCGGAGCAAGAGGGGGTTATCCTCGCTCTGGAGAACGAGCATTCCTGCTATCTCGGCACGGGGGTGGAGGTAGCTCGTGTGGCACAAGCGATAGGCTCGCCTCACCTGCGCGTCTGCTGGGACCCGGGCAACGCACTGTGCGCCGGCGAGACGCCCTATCCGGATGGCTACGAAGCCGTGCGCGAGATGGTAGCACACGTGCATGTCAAAGATGGCGTGCTGGAGGACGGCAAGGTGCGCTTTGTGGTGATCGGCGAAGGGATGGTGGACTATGTCGGTCAGTTCGATGCCCTGCGCCGCGATGGATATACGGGCTGGATTTCCCTGGAGACACATGCACGCATAGACGGCGATGCAGAGCTCGCTTCACGCCTGTGTTTGCAGGCGCTCAGACAATGGATTGAGGAGTAGATGCCAGATGGCAAGACGTAACGACGTTCCCAAACGTACGGTTTCGCACGATGAGGAGATACTCTCTCTGCGCAATATCCGCGCGGGGTTTGCCAAAAAGCTGCAGGCGGTATCGCTGGTTTTCGTGTTCGTTATCGCCGCGAGCCTGATCACCTACTTTGCCGCTGTGCCTACCGGTGGACCTCCCGGCAGTGAGCGGGCACGGCAGATTGTGGCGGAGGTCAACGGCGAGCCGATCCAGCGCGAACAGTTCGAAATGATGGTGAGCGAGAGGTCACGCGAGAGGACGATGGCGTCGGGGGATGCGCTGGCAGCGATTGGTGTGCGACGCCAGGTATTTGACGAGCAGGTGGAACAGATACTCATTGCACAGGCTGCAGAGAAGGAGGGCATTCGGCTCTCGGACAGAGACCTGGACCGCGAGGTGGAGAAGCTGGTAGACCAGCAGGTGAAGCAAGAGCGCGAGCGTGCGGCACAAGGCAAGCAGATTTCAGACCAGCAGTTCGAGATGATTATCCGCAGCGCGATGGGCAAGAGCCTCGCCGAGTGGCGCGAGGAGTTGAAACAGAACTGGGAGCCGCGTAAACCTCTTCTCCGACAGGCTCTTCTGCAGCAGAAGCTGATAGAGAAGGTAGCGAAGGTGCCTGAACCTTCAGATGAAGAGTTAAAACGCAGTTACGACCTGCTGACGATACGGCATATCCTGGTGAGCACAGGCAATCGCACAGAAGAGCAGGCTCGGAAGCGTGCGGAAGAGATTCTGCAGAAGGTACGCTCGGGGACGGATTTCGCTAAGCTGGCGAAGGAGTTCTCCGACGACCCCGGCAGTAAGCAGAATGGGGGAAGCCTGGGTGCCATTCCGCGCTCGCAGGTTGCTACGCTGTTCGTGCCCGAGTTTGCCAAAGCGGTAGAAGCATTGCAGCCGGGACAGGTCAGTGACCTGGTGAAAACACAGTTCGGCTTTCACATCATTCGCCTCGATGGGGTCAAGCCCAACGTGCCTGCCGACTTCGAAAAGAAAAAAGCCGACTATGCGAAGCAGTATGTGGAAGACCTGCGCAATGCGAAGTGGCAGCAGTATCTGGCGCAGCTGCGTCGCACGGCGAAGGTCGAGATACTGGACCCCGAGATGAAGGCGTATCAAACGCTGGACGAGCTGGGGCGAAAAGCAGGCACTCCCGAGTACGCGGCGGCGCTGGACAAGGCGATAGCCGCTTTCGAGAAAGCGACACAGGAGATGCCCTCCGCGGAAGCGATGGTGGTGCTGGGCGAGCTGTACCGGGCGCAGTCGGAGATGCCAGGATTGGCAGAACCTGCTCGCAAGAAAGCACGGGAGAACGCCATCACCGCCTGGCAGAACGCTCTGCAGCGCATCGAGAGCGTGCAGCTGCGCATGAGACTGGCGGAACTGTATCGCAAGGACAAACAGAACGACCTCGCTATCAAGCAGTATGAGGAGGTCGGTAAGGTCGCGTGGGACCGTCCCGACATCCATGCGCAACTGAAAAGCATCTACAAGCAGATGGGCAGACAAGACCTGGTGCAGAAAGAGATAGAGTGGGAGAAGAAGTACCAGGAGCGCATGAAAGCGGAGCGGGTTCCACCGCCTCCTTCAGCACAGCCGGCTCCTGCGCGGAAGCCCTGACGGGACCCTTCTACCCTGCAGGGGCGCACAGCCGTGCGCCCCTGCAAAGCACCCTCATCGCACGATACCTCGCGGGATGCCCTGCAACAACTGCTGGAGCTCCTCCGGTGAGGTAAACAGCATATCTCCTGGCACAGTGTGCTTGAGCGCTGAGAGAGCATCGGCACAGCGCATCGCCAGTTCGATATCGCCCTGCAGATAGCCGTACAGAAAGCCTGCATCGTAGGCGTCGCCGCTGCCGATAGGGTCTACCACCTCGAAGGGGCATCCCTCCGATTGCCAGACTTTCCCTTCCATCGCTACCACACTGTATCGCCGTCCCATTGTCGCCGATTGTTGGTCGCGGAGAGGCGTGGCAACGATGGGGATGCCGTAGCGCTGTTGAACCGCTGTTGCCATCTGAATATCTTCTGCTTCAACTCCCAATACAGTACGAGCATCGGCAGGAGAAACGATGAGCACCTGCACCATCGAAAGCAGAGGCTCCAGTGCCTGACGCGCCTGCTGGGGCGACCAGAGCAGGGAGCGGTAGTTCAGGTCCAACGAGACAGGTACGCCCATCTCGCGGGCGATTTGCAGCGCCTCACGGGTGGCTTCTAGGCAGCTCGCACTCAATGCGGGAGTGATACCTGTGGCGTGAAGCAGGTTGGCACCCTGAAGCAGAGTGTGCCAGTCCCATTCGCCGGGGCGCCAGCGACTCATGGCAGAGCCTTTACGGTCGTAATACACACGGGTAGGACGCGGGGTCACGCCGGGCTCGACGAAGTATAGCCCCAATCGGCTGTCGCTGTCCCACGAGATGTGTTCCACATCCACCCCGAGCGCCCTGAGCCGTTGTGCTACCAGATGTCCTGGCGGGTTATCGGGCAGACGGGATAACCAGACGACCTGTACGCCCAGCTGCGCCAGCACCGCTGCCATGTTGCTTTCGGTGCCTGCGATGGCGATTTCCAAACGTTCCGCCTGAGTCAGACGTTGATAACCAGGCGGGGACAGGCGAAGCATCGTCTCTCCAAAAGTGACCACGCGCATCTTTCTTCTCCCATTTCCCAGTTCGTGGGCGGATGCCGGCATTCCTGTCGTCGTTCCGCGAGGACTGCTCTCCGGCGCACGAGCCGCATTTCACATCGGGAGGTGGGAACGAAGGGAGGCAGTGGTGAAATAGATAAAGAGTCGATACATCAACACCTGATTTTGCGCGGGTTTCGGCGACATCCTCAACCTGAGAGGATGTGTCAGCAAGCCTGTACAACACGAAAGAGACAGGAGGTAGTTCGCGGTGAGTAACCAAATACTTCGCGTTGGCTTGATCGGTGCAGGAGGTATTGGACGGACGCACCTCGCCAGTTACGAGCGCGTTCGTGAGGCGCAGATTGTGGCGGTCACCGATATCCATGAGGAGACGGCACGTGCAGCTGCTCAGCAGGTAGGGGCAGAGGTATTTCGCAGTGCGCAGGAGATGCTGGAGCGGAGCGAACTGGATGCCGTAGACATCTGCACGCCTCCGGTTGCCCATCTGGAGGCGGCATTGCTGGCGATAGAAAAGGGGTTGCATGTGCTGTGTGAGAAACCCCTGGCGCATCATCCCGACGCTGCCCGAAGGATGGTGCAGGCAGCGGAAGCCAGGGGGGTCAAACTCATGACCGCTTTCTGCCACCGTTTCCATCCCCCCATAGTGGCTCTCAAACGGTTGATCGATGCGGGCGAACTCGGCGACATCGTGATGTTCCGTAACCGCTTTGCTGGTCCTTTCAAAGGGGTAGAGGAGCGGTGGTTCTCGGACAAGGAGGTGGCTGGGGGCGGCGTGCTGATGGATACCAGCGTGCATAGCATTGACCTGTTCCGCTTTCTGGTGGGAGAGGTCGCCCGCGTGCAGGCGGTGACTCGCCAGACGAACCCCGCCATCGGTGAGGTGGAAGACACCGCCATCGTGTTGCTGTCCACCAGCGATAAAAGGATGGGCGTGGTGGAAGCCAGCTGGGTGCTTGCTGCTGGGTTCAATGTGGTGGAAGTATACGGCACGGAAGGCGCAGCGATGGTGCACTACTGGGACGGCTTTAAGAGCCGATACAAGACGAACCGAATGGATGACTGGCAGCCGCTGGAAGAGGTCGGTCCTGACCGGTTCGTTGGGGAGATACAGCACTTCGTGGACGCCTGCTTGGGCAGGACCGAGCTGCAAGTAACCGGCTACGACGGCTTGCGAGCGGTGGAAATTGTGTACGAGGCGTATGCTTCGCAAGGGTAGCGAAACAGTCCGCAGGGGCAACCTCCGGGTTGCCCCTACGCCTTCAATGCAAACGGGTTGAAATCGGTGTCGTAGTCGTAGTAGTCTTCCTGCTCCGCCCTCTTCAGAAAGCCGACCACTGCGTAGGTCAGCGGGGTCGCCAGAGCCTCGTAGAGCACCTTCGCGGTGTAGTTCCATACGATGACGCGCCATAGCAAACCGGTGTCCCAAACGCCAGCGAAAGCGATGGTCTGGAAGAGCACGGTGTCTACTGCCTGTCCCACCATGGTGCTGCCAATGGTGCGCGTCCACAGGTACTGCCCACCTGTCCAGATTTTCATCTTCGCCATGACATAGGAGTTGACGAACTCGCCACACCAGAAGGCAATCAGGCTACCCGCTACGATACGCGGCGTCTGTCCCAAAATAGTAGCGAAGGCGTCCTGCATCTTCCATTCGGGAGATGGCGGAAGCATCACGACCACCCAGAAGAGCAAAGCCGCCAGCAGGTTAAAGCCGAAACCCATCCAGATGACCCGCCGCGAGCGGGCGTAGCCGTATACCTCTACCAGCACGTCGCCAAAGATGTAAGAAATGGGGAACAATAACGTGCCGCTGTCCAGGTCCAGCCGCAGGAGGTCCAGGATGCGTACGGGCTTTACCGCCACAATGTTAGACAGTAGCAGCACCACCACAAAGCTCACCGTGATTATGTCCAGGTACCGGTAGGAGCGGTTGCTCAGTGCTCATCACCTCCCAGCAGTTTTCGAGCGAGTGTGATTTGCTCCTGCACCGCCTCGGGGGCAGTGCCTCCGCGAGAGCGTCTTGCGCCCATCACTGCCTCCGGTTGCAGTATCTGCAAGGCGTCTGCCTCAAACAGTTCGCTGAACGTCCGTAGCTGTTCGATGTTCAAATCCTCCAGCGCCAAACCCTGCTTCAGGCAGTACTGCACCACGCGACCCACCACCTCATGCGCCTGGCGGAAGGGCATTCCCCGGCGCACCAGGTAGTCGGCGAGGTCGGTGGCGTTGGAGAAATCGCCGCGAACCGCCTGGCGCATCCGTTCGGTACGGAACTGCGCCCGTGATAGCATCAGGTGCATGAGCGTAACACTGGAGAGGGTGATATCCAGAGCATCGAACAGGAAACCCTTGTCCTCCTGCAGGTCGCGGTTGTAGGAGAGGGGAAGCGCTTTCAACATTACCAGCACGCCCGTCAGGTCTGCCACCAGGCGCCCGGTGCGACCGCGTATCAGCTCCGCCACATCAGGGTTCTTCTTCTGCGGCATGATGCTGCTGCCCGTGGTCACGCTGTCGTCCAGTTCCACAAAGCCGAATTCGGGCGTGCTCCACAGGATCAGTTCCTCCGCGAGGCGCGAGAGGTGTGTCATGACCAGTGCAGCGCAGGCAAGGAACTCCACCACGAAGTCGCGGTCGGAAACAGCGTCCATGCTGTTCTCGCAAAGCCCTTCGAAGCCCAGCTCCTGTGCCACCATCTGTCGGTCTAGCGGAAAGGACGTGCCTGCCAGCGCAGCGCTACCCAGAGGCAGCTGGTTCACCCTCTTCCGACAGTCTCTCAACCGTTCACGGTCGCGCTGAAGCATCCAGAAATACGCCATCAGGTGATGGGCGAGGCTTACCGGTTGCGCATGTTGAAGATGCGTCCAACCGGGCAGGATGGTATGCAGGTGCCTTTCTGCGGTGTGCACGATCCACTCCTGCAGAAGCCTGATCTCTTCTCGCAGGGCGTCAATGCCTTCGCGCAGGTAGAGGCGCGTATCGGTGGCGACCTGGTCGTTGCGGCTACGGGCGGTGTGCAGTTTGCCCGCCACTGCGCCGATGCGTTCGGTAAGCAGGCGTTCTATTTCGGAGTGGATATCCTCCGCTTCAGGGGCAAAGGTTATCCTGCCCTCTGAGATATCCTCGCGGAGCGTGTGTAGCCCAGCGATGATGACGTCCGCCTCTTCCGGCGTCAGCACGCCGATTTTGCCCAGCATTCGCGCATGTGCGATGCTGCCGCGGATGTCCACCTCCCATAGCCGCGCGTCCACGCCGATAGAGGCGGTGAAAGCCTCTACTGCTTTATCGGTCTGCTTTTCGAAGCGTCCTCCCCACAGTTTGCTCATCGCTCTTTGGGCGTCCGTCATATGGCTCTGGCAGCGTTTACATGCCGTGCTTCTGCTTCAGCGCGTGGTACATGCGCGATTGCAATCCAAAAATCTTCACCATGCCGGTGCTCTCGCGCTGGTCAAAGGTCGTGGTGTCGAACGACGCCAATTCCTCGGAGTAGAGCGCCCACGGACTGCGTCGCCCGACGACCTGTAGACTGCCCTTGTACAGGCGCAGCCAGACGGTACCCGTCACACGCTTCTGCGTACTGGCAATGAACGCCTCCAGGTCTTCCTTGAAGGGGTCAAACCACAGCCCGTAGTATGCCAGCTGTGACCACTCGGCATCCACCAGCGCCTTAAAACGCAATTCCTCGCGGGTGAGCACCAGCGCTTCCAGTGCGTGGTGCGCGGTCAGGATGGTCACCGCTGCAGGGCATTCGTAGTTCTCGCGCACCTTCAGCCCCAGCATACGGTCTTCCATAATGTCAATGCGTCCCACGCCGTTTTCGCCCGCGATGCGGTTCAGTTTGGCAATCAGTTCGGCAGGAGAGAGCAACTCGCCATCCACTGCAACCGGCACGCCCTCTTCAAAGTCCAGTTTCAGCTCGCGCGGGGCATCAGGAGCCTCCAGCGGGTTGCGCGTCCAGCGATAAATCTCCTCGGGTGGAGCATAGTCGGGTTCCTCCAGACGACCGCCCTCGACAGAACGTCCCCACAGGTTTTCGTCGATGCTCCAGATTTTCTCCACGCTCTGGGTAATGGGCACACCGCGCGACCTGGCGTACTCAATCTCCCACGAGCGGGTCATGTTGCGCTCACGGATGGGGGCATGGATAGTGGCATCTGGCATCAACGCACGGATGGTGAACTCGATGCGAAACTGGTCGTTGCCTTTGCCCGTACATCCATGCGCGAAAGCGGTCGCGCCCACCTGTTTCGCGACCTCCACTGCCTTCGCGGCGATGATAGGACGCGCGATGGAAGTACTGACCGGATAGCCCTCGTAACTGGCGTTGGCGCGTACCGCTGCAAAGCAGTAATCCCGGGCGAACTCCTCTTTGGCGGGCACAGTATAGTGCTCGGTGCCCAGTGCGCGCGCTTTCTGCGCCGCCTCCTGAATGTCCTCCTCTGGCTGCCCCACGTCCACCGTGACGGTAATCACGTGATCGTAGCCGTACTCTTCACGCATCAAGGGGATGCATACAGACGTATCCAGTCCCCCCGAATAGACCAGAACCACCTTTTTCATTGCCTGCACTCCTCTATGGGGTAACGGTTAGATTATACGGGAAGGAGGGGGATATTGGCAAGAACAGGGGCTGGCCGCAGAAGCACTTATATTCTATCCAGAGGGTCTATCCTTCGAATACCTATGATAACGTCAAAGTGTTTGTCTGTGGATATCATCTCGCTGATGCCGTTGTTGAGCATCACTGCGGCGTGAATAACATCTCGCGATCGTACGCCCTGTGGCGCATACTGCTGAAAGAGCAAGCCGATTTCCCAGTCGAGAACTATTGTGTTGTCCACAATCTTTCCCTTGCAGACCAGGTTTGCATCGGACCGACCTCCGTCCACCGCGGCACAGTATACCGCAACCTTCACCCTGTTTGCACTTTTGGGGCTTTCACTTTATAATATCCACAGGAGCTTGAAGTGGGGTACACATCGGTGCGCGCTCTCCAACATCCGAGGGGATGGGCAATAGGTCTCACTGCTCTGCTGGCATTGCCTCTGTGCTGGTGGTTGCAGCCTCCTCCAGTGTTTCACCCTGTACCCCTGTTGTTGTTCCTGCTGCTAACCGTGTGGACCATCGCCGTGCCGGTCGGGCGGTTGGGCACGCGCCAAGTACGCTTCGGCAGTGCAGTGGTATTGTACACCACGCTGTTGTACGGCGCAGGTGCGGGGGCGGCGATCAGCTTGCTGGCAGGTGCCATCGCGCAGAGGTTGCGCCGGGGGCGAAGTGATGTGTACTGCTATGCTCCTGTGCTTGCCCTGTCCGCTCTGCTCGGCGGTATTGTCTACCACTACGGGAGGCCGATGCCTCCTGCTATCCCCGTCAGCTGGTCGGACTGGTTGCGTTTGCTTGCAACGATTGCGCTGTTCCTCTCGGTGCGCGTGGTTTCGCTGGGGTGGTGTGAGGGGGTGCGCCAGGTGCATTGGCGACAAATTGCGCGCGTAGAGGGACTGGTGGAAGGCGTCACGCTGCCCACCGTGCTGGCTGCGCTGCTGATGCTCAAAGAGTGGGGCGGGTGGTCGGTACTGCTGGTGTGCTCAGTGGCGGCGATGGGCGTGCTGGCAGCCCGATCGCTCATCAGTGCCCACCAGGCGCGGCGACAGATGCACGTTCTGCGAATGCTTCATCGTCGTCTGGTGGCACACCTGCATCCCGACCGGTTGCTCCAGGACCTCGGTGAGGGGATGCGCCGTCTGCTGTTTTTTGACCGTCTGAGCCTGTGGAATTACGCCCGGCAGGAAGCGCACTTGCAGAATGCAGGGGTATATCCCCAGCAGGAACGGGCGGCTTTCCCTGCCTATTTGCCGGTGGATGGTGTGCTGGGCAAAGCGTTAGACCGCCGGAAGCCGCTGGTGCTTCCCCATGACCTGCGTGTTCGCCTGCACGAAATCACTGAGCACTTCGAGGGGTCTGTGCTGATTATCCCGCTGGCAGTGCATGAGTACCCCTGGGGTTTGCTGGTACTTGAGCGCAACGCGCAGCGAGAGCCCTTTGTGCGTGCGGATTATGAGGCGATACAGGTGGTGATAGACCATCTGGCGATGCTGCTGGAAAACATACGGCTTTACCGCGAGACGGCAGACCTGGCGGTGCGCGACGGTTTGACGGGGTTGCTCAACCACCGCCGGCTGCAGGAGCGGCTGCAGGAGGAGTTGTCCCGCTCGCTGCGCTATCATCATCCTTTGACTCTGCTGATGATCGACGTAGACTACTTCAAAAGGTACAACGATACCTACGGTCACCAGCAGGGCGATGAGCTGTTGCGTCTGCTGGCGGAGATACTTCGGCAGAACGTCCGTCAAAGCGACATCGTGGGCAGGTATGGCGGTGAGGAGTTTGTGGTGATCCTGCCCGAAACCGACAAGGAATCCGCCGTCTTTCTGGCGCAGAGGCTCTGCGAAGTGGTGGCACACACGCCTTTTCCGGGGTACCCGGGTGGTTCGCCGGTGCGCTGTACCGTGAGCATCGGTGTGGCGAGTTACCCCGAGGATGCACTCACCGCCTCCGATTTGGTGGCAGCCGCAGATGCCGCCCTCTACCGAGCGAAGCGGTTTGGCAAAAACCGGGTGGTGGTAGCGCCGTGAGGGAACCTCTGGCAGTAGTCATCACTGCGGGCGGGAGAATACCCAGAGCGGAGTTTCCCTTTGCCGGATTGCCAGAAGGTGACGACACCCCGGATGAGTATAGCAAAGGGGAAGGCACCCTGCTGAAGGCTTTAATCCAGGTGGGTGGTCGGACTCTGCTGGAGGCGGTGCTGGAAGCGGTCAGGGCGACCGGGCGAGCGCATCACACGGTGATTGTCGGCAGCTCCGTGATGCGTCACTGGGTGAAGGAACCCCACGAGGTGGTCATTCCCAAGCAAGAAGAGGCACACGAGAACCTGATTGCAGGTTTGCAGGCGGTAGCGCACTATCCGAGAGCGCTGTACCTCACTTCCGACCTGCCCTTTGTGACGGCGGAATCTATCCAACGCTTTCTCGATGCCTGTCCTCGTGGCGTTCAGCTCAGTTATGCCATCGTCAGGCGGGAGGTCTTCGATGCGCGTTTCCCCGGTTCTCCCAGTACGTACGCCCGTTTGAAGGATGGCGAGTTTGTGGCGGGATGTGCGATGATGGTGGAACCTGGCACTCTACTAAAACGAGCAGAATGGATACGCCAGGTTGCCCAGCGGCGCAAGAGTCTCTGGCGGCTGGCGATGCTGGCGGGTTTCAACGTGCTCTGGAAGTACGCTACTCGCCAGTTGACGGTGGCGGATGTGGAGCGTCGTGCCGAACAGTTGCTGGGAATGCGTTGTCGGGCAATAGAGTGCGACCCGGAACTGGCTTACGATATAGACACTCCGCAGGAGTATGAGTACGCGTGGAGGCTCATCCATGACGGAGCTGGCTAAGCGCGTGCTGACTGCAATGCTCGGCATACCTGTGTTTCTGCTGGCACTGGTGGGACCGCCGGCGTCCCTGATGCCCACGGGGAGTACCTGGACAGTGCTGGTGATGCTGATAGCCCTGATGGGCGTGGTGGAAATGTTGTCGGCGGTGGAGAGAAAGTACCCGGAAGTGCGGGCGAACCGCCTGCTGGCGATGCTATCGGTATACCTGCCCCTGGATGCATGGCTAAGTTCACACCCACAGGCGTCCTTTTTGCAGAGCGCTCGTTTGTTTGTGGTTGCCATCGTGCTGGTCGCTCTGGCGTGGGAGGTGTGGCGGGCAGAGAATCTGGGCAGACTGTGTGTATGGCGAAATGTGAGCACTGCCGCGCTCGTGGTTTTGTACCCCGGCTTGTTGTTGAGCCTGTGGGTGAAACTGCGCTTGATAGACGCAGGCTGCGCCCAGCCGGTGGCATGGTTGTCCGACGGGGTGCGTTTGATCCTGCTGACCTGCGTTTCGGTGTGGGTGTGTGACTCGGCGGCATACTTCGTGGGTAAACGCTTCGGCAGGCGGCGGATGTCTCCTCTGCTCAGTCCGCGCAAGAGCTGGGAGGGAGCAGCGGCTGGCACACTGTTCGGGACCGTTGCCGCAGGCGTGACCGCTGTGTGGACAGGCTTATCGCCCGTTTCAGCAATTTTGTTGGGGCTGGTAGCGGTATGTCTGGGACAGATAGGTGACCTGTTTGAAAGCGCACTGAAGCGCGAGCTGGAAATCAAAGACTTTGGCGGTTTCCTGCCGGGGCACGGCGGAGTGATGGACCGGTTGGATAGCTTGCTGTTCGCTTTACCAGTTGTTTACCTCCTCAGCCACTTCTTGCCGATTTGCTCGTAGCTCTACCAGAGCACGACCCCTCCGCAATGTGGAAGGAACTCGTTGAGGACAAACAGGGAGAGGATTGCTCATGGTTGTTGTTTTGGCGGAGAGCGCTGTAATGAGCCGCCCCTCGGCGTGGTGGCAGCGTGCTCTGGTAGCCGATGGACAGTCCTGGATATGGGTGGGCACGCTGGTTATTAGCCTCGTGCTGATTACTATCCTCGCTTTGCGCTACCTGTGGTACCTCTGGTGGCTACATCGTATTCGCCTTCTGCGCGGACAGGGGTTGATATCGTCTTCGGAGTTGCGGAGAGGGCAGTGTGCTTACCTGCAGCTGCTCGATGGTTCCGAAGAGGAGCGTCTGCGTCGGTGGCGTACGATGGTGCGTTGCGTTCACCCCGATACCATAGAGGTGGATCTGCCCGTGTCGGCGGAGGATGAACAGTTCGTGCCCGGTGCGCGAGTTGCCCTGGCGGTGAACGCGATAGACAGCCTGTACGTGATGGAAACCGATGTTGTCGAAGTGGAAAGCGGTGAACCGTGCGTTTTGCGATTACGCCGGCAGCCTCTGCTGCATCGCCTCCAGAGAAGGCAGTTTGCGCGGGTAGAGCTCATGGTACCCGCTACCGTTGAGGTAGTCGGTGGGAAGAGCATCGGTCGATACGCCGGCATGGTTCTGGACATCGGCGGAGGCGGGGTGTGCTTGCAGGCGCCGGTAGCTCCGGTGGTGGGAAGCACGGTGTGCCTGGAGGCGCCGGAGTTGTCGGAGGTTTTGCCCGAGCCCATCCGTTTGACGGTAGTGGGGGTGTCGGAAGCGGTGGTGGACGGGCATCTAGAGTATCGCCTGCATTGCGCCTTTGGTGACCTGAACGCGGACCAGCACGAGCGTGTTGCTCGCTTCGTGCATCGAAAGCAGCACGAGGCAGCTGCCGAGCGAAGATGGCGCGTACCGCAAAAGGTGGGGACACGGCACTACTCTTGAGATGAACTCTGCTGCCGTTTCAGCCGATAATAGATGTAGATAGAGTGACAGCGGGGGGCGATACGTCCGTGTTTCAGGTGGGCGACCCGGTAGAGATACATTTCAAGGCAGCAAACACTCCGGTGGCGTTGCATGGAAGGCTGGCGCAGATGGTACGTTCCCTGATAGGGATCCATCTGAATGAACAGCCGCTTCACGAAGGCTTGGTCCGGTCGGGCCTCAATGTACTGGTAGTTATCAGCGGAGGCACAGGCGTTTACACTGCCGAGGCTGTTGTTCAGCAGTACCATCCTGCGAGCGGTCAGATTGTAGTTTGTGTGAACGGATCCTTTCGCTTCCAGCAGAGACGCCAGCATGAGCGTTACCCTTGCAACATGCAGGTACGCCTGCGTGTGGTTGGCGGCGCAGAGTGGATAAACGGAGAATGTTGTGACATCTCGGCGGGCGGTGCTCGCATCCACGTGCCGCAGGAGATCGTTCTGCCCTCTAGCACTCTGGAAGTGGTCTTCATCTCTCCGACCAGCCAGCAGGCGGTACGCGCGGTAGCGGAAATCGTGCGAACCGGTAAACTGCTGGAAGAAGAGGGATGGGAAATCGGTATCCGTTTTGCCGAGATGAGCCGCATGGAGAAAATCCAGTTCGCGCGCTTGCTGCAGCACTGGGCAGGCGCCCAGCAACGCGAGCCGGTGCAGCCCTGATCAGGTCTGTGTCAGCTCTGCCAGCTTCTCCACCAGAACCGTTCCTTCAAACATCAGCGTTCCTTCGCCAATAGCCACCCGTTCGATGCGAACAGGCGCCCGGATACCCGACAGGTCTATCAGAGGGCGGTTCAGGAACAGTTCCGAAAGAAGCTCTCGCACCTTCTCTGGCACGGAGATCCCTACGACTTTCATCTCGGTGTCCTCGAACCATATCTGCGTACCCTCCTGCAGACGCAGTTTGCCGCTTAGCTCCGCCGACAGTTTGACACCGAGGCGGGTGTAGACATCGAGAGATAATCGTATCTCACCCGCGCGGCTGCGCAGGCGCAGGTTGTCCAGACGCGACACCACCAGATTCCACGGCGAGCGCACGGGCGGTAAGAAGCTGCTCAGGTAAGATTGCAGCACCTCGTCTTCGATGCTGCCGTGGAAGGTACCCCGTTTTGCCCGCAGAGGGGCATCCTTGCGAAATTCGATCTCTTCCAGCTCCACGACCAGTTCGCGTAAGGTAAACCCCGGTTGAATCTCCACCCCCTCGCCGACGATGCGGGCTGCCTGCACTCTTCCCTGAAACATTTTCTCGTGCCTCCCCAGAAGGTATACGCGGTATCGTTTCGCCGGAGCAATGAGTCGGGGCAGCTGCGCCTCCACGCGCTTTTCCGCCAGCCGACGCGGGCTCACGCCGCAGCCGCTCACCGCTGTCGCGACAATCAGAGTGAGCACCAACAGCGCTTCTCTTCTCTTGCTGTGCATGCTTTCCATAGTGCGGGTGTATCCTTTGAGACGGTATCAGTATACCCGATACCTTTTTCGGGAATGGATCCCTCGTTTCCTGCCGCAACATTCCGCTATTTTTATAAAAATTTGAATATTTCATAAGAATCACTTGATTTTTTTAATATCAGAGTGTATAATCTAAAAAGATGGAGGTGAGAACAATGTACTCCGTTCCTGCAAGGTGTCCGGTATGCGGTGGCAACCTGCGGATACGCGAGGTTGTCTGTGAGAACTGTGGAGTGCAGATGCGCGGCGAATTCTCGGCGTCTACCTGCCGATATTGCGGACTGGAACCAGAGCAACAGCAGTTTTTAGAGGTGTTCCTGCGCTGTCGCGGTGTGTATAACTGCGTGGAGCGCGAGCTGAATATCTCCTATCCAACGGTGAAAGCACGTCTGGAAGCGCTGCTGCAGGCACTGGGTCTGTCGGCGGTGGGCGAGGAGAAGGCGGAAGAGGTGGATATACAAGAACGGCGGAAGGCGATTCTGGATGCGCTGGAGCGTGGCGAAATCACTGCCGAAGAGGCGGCGGATGCGTTGCGCCAGTTGCGGTAGGAGGTGTATCCCATGAACGAGGAACTGCAGCGAATCTTGCGCATGGTGCGCGAGGGTAAGTTGACCCCCGAGCAGGCGCAGATGCTCATCGAGGCGCTGATGGCAAAACCGGGTGCTGAGAAGGCAAAGCGCAAGGAAGAAGTCGCCTTCGAGGAGGCGATGGAGCAGCTGCGCAAAGCCTTTCAGGGAGTGGACTGGAAACGTATTCAGCAGGAATGGCGTCGGATCAGCGAGGAAATCCGCGAGCAGACCCGTCGCGGTTGGGAAGAGGCGCAACGTGCCTTTCGCGGTATGGGGCGCTGGGATATTGACCTGCGACTGGGCACCGTGCAGGACATAGAATTTGAGCAGACGGTGGATATTCCTGCGGGCGCGCGCCTCATCGTGCAAAACGTGCTGGGTGACGTGCGCGTGCGTGGACAAGAGGGCGCTACGCAGATGCGGGTGCACGCCGAAGGTGCCATTCGCGCCGAAGGTACCGAACAAGCCGAACAGGGTGCTGGCGCATGGGCGCCGGTGATCGAGCAACGTGGCGATGTGGTTTTCGTCCGCCTGGCGCGGGCAGGCAAGTTTGCCTCTGCCGATGTGGATATTACCGTGCCGACGGGCGTCTCATTAGAGATACAGTCTACGGCGGGTGATGTGGTGGTGGAAGGGACGAGGTCGCCTGTCAGCGTGGAAAGCGCCAGCGGTGACATCACCGTTCGGGAAGTGACAGGCAAGGTGCGCCTGATCTCCGCCAGCGGCGACGTCACACTGGAGAGGAGCGACACAGAGAGCGTGCACCTCGAGGCTCAAAGCGGAGATATTCGCTGCGCAGAGTGTGCCTGCACGGGAGCGGAGGGCTTGCGTGCTCGTACCGCCAGCGGCGATATCACGGTGCAGCAGCTGCGAGCGAAGCAGGTGTCCCTGACTTCTGCCAGTGGCGACATCCGCCTGGAGTTCGGCGAGCCGTTCAGCGGAGAAGCGAATCTGCAAACCGCCAGCGGTGATGTGATGGTAGGCTTGCTACGGGGCTCGGTGTGCACCGTGCGCGTGCTCTCTACCGACGGCGATGTGCAGAACCAGCTCGGGGTAGATCTGACTCGCAACGAGCGCGGCGAATGGGAAGGTACATTCGGCGCCGGCGCGGAGGTCGGCACGCTGGTCGCTCGCACGATTCGTGGCGACGTGATTCTGCGCGCTCTGTAGCCTTTATCGCAACAACAAACAACAACATACCCCCTGACCTTGGACGCTGGAAAAAACCAGCGTCTTTTTTTCGGAAAGGTTGACAGTCGTGCGTTCGGCGTGTTATCTTAAACACGCATCATGCTTGGAAGGGGGTCTTGCCATGGCACAGCCGACCCGTGCTGAAGTGATTGAAGCGGAGTTGCAGCGCATCATCCCCATCGTTATCGTGGGGATTGTGGTGCTCTTTGTGGGGCTGTTTTTGCTGTACCTGTCCACAATCGCGACGTGGATGCCGTTTGTCATCGGGGTCATTGTGACCCTGGCGGGCGTGGGCATTGCGGGATACGGCGGATGGCAGTACATGCAGCTGAACCATTTGCCCACGTATCGTGCAATCTGTCCCTACTGCGAGAAGCCGACGCTGTTTCTTGCTCCGCCCACGGAGGATTACACGTGCGAGCACTGCCATCGGATAGTGGCGATAGAGGGCGGGCAAGTGGTACCGCCTCTGGTGCTGGTGTGTCGGCATTGTGGAACGCCGCAGAAAGTTTCGCCTCGTGCGAAGATGTTCATCTGCGAGAACTGCAATGGTCAGAACGACTTGAAGCCTGCAAAGCCCGGTGTCGCAGCGACTCCTGTCGGCGCGGCAGAGGAGAGCCTGGAATACACCACCTACGACCTGGTGCTGGTAGATGCCGGACATGACACGGAGGAGGTGCTGGAGATACTCTGCACCATTCTGGCGGCACCGCGTGACCATTGTCGGGGTATCCTGAAAGACCTGCCGATGGTGATTCTGGTAGACTTGCCACGACGCAAAGCAGACTCCTACCGACGGATGCTGCGCGAGGCAGGAGCGACTGCTGAGGTGCATCCCACAGGACAGTATCGCCCGCCCGCCAGGCAAGGTATGTAGTAAAAAGCCCCCTTCCGCAGAAGGGGGTATCACATTTCAACGCACGTTATGCAGGAGGAACTCGTCAGGCTTAATCGCGGGTAAAGTGAGCATCGGTCATCTGCGTCTGGCTCATGGGCTTCACATGACCATCGCAGAAGACGATGTTCGCGAACCCGCGATGTTTCACCACCTGATTGCTGGCGTCCACATCTTTCCGGTTGTCGATATGGCGGAAGTCCACGGTGGGGTTGCCCCACCACATGGATGGCGGGTCAATGTAGGGCGTTTCCCACATCGTGCCGTCGCCGCCGTACCACGGCACATTGTAGAAACCGCTATCGGCAAACATCACCTTTTCGGCAGGACGCGAAAGTGCGGACTCTGAGGCGGGGTTGCGCAGGTTGGGCCAGGTGCTCCAGTCGAAGCGGATATAGATATCCGAGCCGATGTAGCCCCAGTTGTAACCGTAACCGTTGCCATCGCCGAAACGGGTGCGTCCGCCCCAGCTGGGACACCGCTGGATCTGCCCGTTCTTCATGTAGGGATAGAGCAGGCTCTGTGTCTTGTCCCACACGTTTGCCTGCGTCTCTCTACCAAACCAGCACTGCCGCAGAGAACCGTTGTAGGCGTACTGGGCGACGGGATAGGTTTCATCGTAGTCCTGAAGGTACATCAGCGTTGCCAGCCCCAACTGCTTCATGTTGCTCTGGCAGCTTGCCTGGCGAGCTTTCTCGCGCGCCTGTGCGAAGACGGGGAAGAGAATGGCTGCCAGTATCGCGATAATCGCGATAACCACCAGCAGCTCGATCAGCGTGAAAGCGTTGCGTGCACGGAACATGTTTCCCTCCTTACCAAAAAATTCACCGCTCGCGACGCGCGGAGGGAACGTCGGAAGCGGTGTGTGCTTTCGGCGCGTGAACAAAAAACCTGATGCCCTTCCGCACCAGGTTGGTTCCAACGCGCCCGATTCACCTTCGGGTCACGTCCCCCCTCCCTCCGCGAAGGGGTGCCCTGCCAGTATGCAGGGCGTGACCAGCCGTCGCCGGGCATTCGGGCTCGTCTCCCGATAGGGAGACACACCGCAGCGGGCCTGCGCCGGATTCTCACCGGACTTCCCCCGATATTTCAGCCTCAATGCGATTGAGGCGCAGACGGCTTACCCTGATGGGATTTGGGGATAGTATATCACGGGCGGTTGCAGTTGTCAAGCATTTTTGCGTCCAATCTCCGCGCAAGCTTGACGTCTGTGTTCCAATCGCGTAAGATAGGTTCGGGTTACCTGTTTTTCGTTTTGAAGGAAGGAGAGACACGATGAGACGCCTTTGGGGATGGATTCTTTTTCTACTCTGCGCCCTGTCCTGGGCAGACCAGTCTGTAGAGCCGGTTCTTACCTCGCACAGCCGGGTACTGGCTGCACCAGACCGCGTCATTGTACGCTTCTCTCACATCGCGGCGCAACGCGCTGCCGTGCAGATGGGTTACCAGGTCGTCCGCAACATCCCGCAACTGGGCTACGTGGTGTTGAAAATACCATACGGGCAGGTGGACGAAACCATTGCTCAGCTGAAAGCGAAAGGGCTGGTGCGAGAGGCTTTTCCCGACCGCGCCTACCGCATGGCGTATATCCCCAACGACCCGCTCCTGCCCAATCAGTGGAACCTGTTCAAGATGAACGTACCTGCCGCATGGGACATCACACAGGGTAGCCCCGAAGTGGTGGTGGCAGTACTGGATACGGGCGTGGACTACAACCACCCCGAACTGGCACCCAATATCTGGCGTAATCTGGGCGAAATGCCCGACAACGGCATCGATGACGACGGCAATGGGTTTGTAGACGACGATCTCGGCTGGGATTTCGCCTACGGCGACCGCGACCCGATGGACGACCACGGACACGGCACCGCCTGCGCAGGCATCATCGCCGCAGCTGGGGATAACGGTTTTCAGATGACAGGTATCGCCTACCGCTGCCGGGTGATGTGCGTCAAAATCGGGCTGTCCAATGGCTATTCTTACGATTCGATGTTCGCGCCAGGCGTGGTATACGCAGCCGATATGGGCGCGAAGGTGCAGAGCATCAGTTACTTCAGCGACGACCTCACGCCGCTCCTGCGGGCTGCCGTCGACTACGCCTGGCGCAAAGGCTGTCTGGTGGTTGCGGCGGCGGGTAACTTCGACGAGCCGTTCCCCATCTACCCTGCCGGTTATGATAAGGCGGTGGCTGTCGCGGCGACTACCTCCTCCGACCGCAAAGCGAGTTTCTCCAATCTCGGCACGTGGGTGGATGTGAGCGCGCCCGGTGTGGGCATTGTCGCCACCACGTGGGGAGGTGGATACACAGAGCGTTTCGCAGGCACTTCTGCTGCCACGCCGAACGCTGCGGGGGTTGCCGCTCTGCTCTGGTCCCTTCAGCCCAACGCACCGATCGAACACGTCCGCGCTGCGCTGGAGTACTCCTCCATACCGCTCAACGACCCGGTGGTGGGGACCTTCACCAATTACGGCAGGGTAGACGCCTGGCGGGCGTTGAACCTGTTGCCTTTGCTGGAGCCGTGGTACCCCACCACGCCGTATATCCACTGGATCAGCCCGCATCGTATCCCCTCCACAGGCGGCACGGTGACCCTCTTTGGGCGTGGCTTCGGCTGGGATGCTGGCGTGGGCAAGGTGCTGTTGCAGGCGAGGCAGGTTGTCGCCCTGTCGCAAACGGGTTCTTCTTCCCTGCGGCCTGTCCCCCGCCCGCAGCCCGCGCTACAGGTGCTGGAGTGGAGCGATTCGCGCATTGTGGTGCGTGTTCCCGGTGGTATGGCGTCTGGCTGGCTGCAGGTACAGGTGCACGGCAGAACGTCCAACCGTCGCTGGCTGACTGTTGCCTCTTCCAACTCCCCCCTCGCCACCGCGCCGAGCGACGTGGGCATCGTGGGGCGATATGGGCAGGGGGCGCAGCTCAGCGGGGGATACGTGGAGTTGCTGGAGGCGGACGGCAAGACGCTGGTTGCGCGCCCGCGCACCGACAACAGCAAGGCGATAGATTTGAAACTGCTGGTGCGTGGTCTGGACAAGGATACCGTTTCCGCCATTGCCTGTGAATACCTGCGCCGCTATGAAGGGGTGGTGAACTCGCCGGTAGAGAGCATCCAGCTGTACGATTTCAGCTCCGGTAGTTACCCCTATGGCAACTGGGTAGAGGTGTTCAGCGCCCGAGCGGATGCTCACGCGGGCGAAACGCTGCAGTTCAGCCTGCCCGCGCCCGCGAGCCGGTGGGTTTCCTACGAAGGCGACCTGTTCGTGCGCATCGTGGTCAATACCGGCAGCGCGGACGCGCGGCTACTCATCGACAAACTATGGTTTCTGTGGCAGTAGAGTCTCCACCAGTTCGCTCTCTACCGACAGCTCGCCGATGGTGGAGACGGCGAAACGGTTGACCTGCGAGAACCAGTACACATCTTCAGGACGCTGGCGCAGGTCAACAATGCACTCGAAGGTGTCGGGACCGACCGTGGCGATGGGGAACCACGGGCGATCGTTCAGCCCATCGCTGGAGACGCGACGATGCACCCGATAGCCGATGGCACGATGCAGATACTGCTGTTCGTGTATCACCGCGGGCTTCTGCCAGGTTACCTTCACGTGGTGCTCGTCGATGTACTCCACCTTCACGTGGCGCGGGGGCAGGGGCGAGTCCACCGAACCGTATGGCGTCTTCAGCGTGAGGGTGAAGCGGTCTTTCTGCCCCCGGAACCACGCGGTGATGAAATCGGTAATCTCCAGCCAGTAGTAGCAGGGGCGATCGTGTTTGGTCACCTTCGCCAGCATCAGCCCGCGTCCGCCCACTACATTGATGTTACCGAAGGGGTTCGGGCGGCGGTGGAAGCCGTTGAGAGTGCGCACCTCTTTCACCGGTCGGTTGGGCAGGCGCAGGATACCCTCCGCGTCGGTCTCGCCCACGATGACAGGCTCTTTGGAGACGGGGTAGTCGAAGTTGCCGTCCTCTATCACAGGGAAGTACTTCACGCCCGCCTCTTCGCCCGGCGTGCCGTTCGGGTCTACCACGCAACCGCGCTGGAAAATCTCCACCCTCGCGCCGGGCACAGGCTTGCCGTTCACGTCCACCACGCGCAGGAAGTTCTCGGCGGGGATAGCGAAGTAGTGGTCGCCGAAGTGTCCACGCGGCTTGTCCCACGTCATGTTCAGGTAGCCTGCGTCCGCCTCCGAGTATACCTGCGGCCCGTGCCAGTGCATCATGGTCACCGGATGGGTCATGAAGTGCGCCACTGGGTCGCCGTTGTCGGGCATCTTGTGGTATTCGTGCCCGGCGTAGTCCAGCGCGTACCAGTCGGTCAAGCCCAACTGGTGCCCCAGCTCATGAGGCAGCGACCATTCGGTGTTCTGTCGCCACTCCTTCGTGGGCGGTTCCCACTTACCCGCCTTCTCCTCCGGGCTGTCGTGCCATATCCAGCCGCCCTGATGGTAGGCGATACCGTCCTGCGCGACAAGGTTCTGCACTGCTTTGTCTACGTCATCGGTGTAGATGATACGGTCGAGACGCACGCGCGCCTTGATGCCTTCGGGTGCAGCGGGGAAGATGCTGTGGGCAAACAGCAGGTTCATGATGTGGATGTGCCAGCGGTAGTAATCTTCGAAGCAGAAGGTTCCCACCGCGCTGCGGAACGTATGCCACATCTGCACCCGCTTGTTGCTGACGATGTAGAAGAACCCCCAGCCCCACAACGGGTCGGTGGCTTCGTTGTTGATGGTGGCAATCTCCTTCTGATTCGTGACGATGCGGAAGGTGACGTGATGGAAGCCCTCCTGCCAGTTCCACCGGAGGGTAAAGGTGGCTTCCTCCATCTCGCGCAGCCTGCCGCGATGTCTGCCCCGGCTCACCTCTTTGCCGTCTATCAGCCAGATGTAGTCAAAAGGTTGCGCGGTGGCGAAACCGACGTTCTTCACATGCGCGGTGAGGGTCACCGGTTCCCCAGGCTGGTATTTCAGCTTCAACCCTTCGACAATCTCTTCAGGCTTCAGGTAGCTGTCCTCGCCCAGGTCGGGCAGTACCGGCGCGCCCGCGATTTTGGGGCGCCCCCACTGGTCGTATTGCACCCTGCCGTGCAGTCCCGCCAGCTTGGGGTTCAGCTCGATGAAGGTGACGCTCAGGTCGGGCAGGTTAGGGCGGGCGTCCCACGAGTCGTCTCGTTCTACCTTGAAGCTCTTAACCATGCTGCGCGGGTACTCTTTGGCGGGTCCGCCCACCTGCTCCATGTTCTCCCAGACCAGCAGTCGCACACCCTCATCTCGCACAAAGCATCCCCGGATGACCGTGCCGTCGGTTAGCTCCAGCGTATCCGCGCTGGCGATGAGAGCGAAAACCAGCAGCACAAAGGCTGAGAAGAGACGTTTCATGGTGGTTGCAACTCCTTCAGGGATGGTATGTAGAGCTTTTCTCGGTGGGGAAGGGAGTTCCTGCAGAGCCGATGTGAACGACGCGGTATGACCCTTCTAGGAGGGCAAGGCTCCTGCCGAGCCATTTTCTCGTGTCATTGGGAGGCACGCAGTGCCGAAGCAATCTCCTGCAACGACAGGTGGGGGATTGCCTCACGAACGCTCGCAAGGACACGCAGGACGAAGCAGATGACTATGACAAAGTTGATACAAGCCTGAGATAGCCCTCCCGTTTATCTCACTGAGGAGCGAGCACCATACAGAGCGGTTGGCAAATACCCGTGCCCCTCGCATCTGCATACTATCACGTGCTATAAGATATTGCACCCAAAGTGCATATCTGTTTGCTACTCCAGTAGCTGTTGTAGCCTCTGCAGACGGTTCTCCCAAAGAGATAACCGTTTCGCTGCATAATTGGCTATTTGGCTGCTCTTCTGGTCGCTGTGATGTTGCTGGCGACTGGCGTGGAGGTATTCATAGTCCTCGTTGTAAAGCTGTCGCACCCCTGCGAAGGCTTTGCGCATCTTGGCAGTGCCATGCTGCTCAACATATCGCGCTAATGGGTGTTCCAACATCACCCAGCAAGCTCGGATGACAAGGAAGTAGGTGTCGGGGTGAGGCGAGCGAGAACGTACGAGCTTGAGCAGGTAGCCGACCAACAGCCGAGCTTGTTCCTTTTCTACGGGGCGCTGCGCAAGCCAGTCGTGGAAGGAGCTGGCTATCTCCCTTAGCAAAGCGAAGCTGACGTTACCCAACTCGCCGGAGGGTACCGCGACTAAGGTGAAGTTCGGTCCATAAATCGACGGATGCCATTCGACCTGAAGTGACTCGCGTACCCGCTTTGTGAAGCGCTCATAACGCCCTTGCTTGAAATCTGCCAGTGCATCCCGAAGCATCTCTTCTGGGCTGCTGGCAAAACAGTTCGCGGCTAGCACCACAACACAGAAGCCGATAACACTTAGCGCCATCACGCGTCGGCCGCTCATTGAGAGCCACCTCCTAAGACGCAGTTGTCGGTTTGTAGATCACAGCCCACATGACAATCCCGTGCGCTCGAGTAGCAACGAGCTGCCCCACTCGTACCCAGTGGGTTAAAAACCAAGCAGCAATAGTACTTGATGTTACAACAGTGCTGGCAATCTGTAACAGTTGGATTCTTGATTTTGCAGGGGTTACCCTTGGTGCACTCATACATTCCAGGTAGAAATAGGCAGAAATTATCCACGCACCAATCATAGCCTGCAGACTTTCCCAAGCAGAGCACAACGCACTTGAAAAAATCTTCCCCTTGCTTTCCCGCACAATTCTGAATGCATTGACCACCTCCTTTGGGTCACATTTTGCTCTCTGCATACTGATACTACTAAAAGGCAGGACGACACACATCTGCTGGGAGACTACCAACCCCTCTACATCGCCCAACTGATGCTTCCACCTCCACGGCGTCTCGGCACTGCCCTGTTGATACCGCAACACCCCGAATAGGTCATACAGGTTGTGGCTCACCACTGATGCCGGCATGTTCCTCATCACTTCCGCAATGCCTGGTTGGTCAACCTCTCCCCCGTCCCCTCTCCTGCGAGGAGAGGGGAGTCGCGCGTCGGACGCCCCCTTCCTTTGTAGGGAAGGGGGGCAGGGGGGGTTAGGTTTCTCTGCCCAACAGGTCAAAGTGATGCCATTCACTGTTTCGAAGTACCAGCGAAATGCCCTGCAGATACAGGGCACTCGTCGTCCAACTGCCACCCTCCAGCGGTTTCTGCTGCTCTACCAGCTCACCCGCTCCGCACGCCGCACCCCGTTCAGGTAGTCTTTGCGCTATTCCCTGCACTACCCGCTTTGTGAAACCTTGTTCTGTTTGCGTTGCTGCTGTCGTTCCCGTAGCCGTTGATACCGTTCCTCCCAAAAAACACGCCGTTCCTCTGGCGTCAAAGACTCCAGCTGCCGTCGCAGCCGCTCTGCCCCCTCTCTCTTCATGCGAACACAATCAAAGCTCTTCGTCTTCATACTCAATCACCTCCAGAGGCGAGAAGATGCCCACCTGGGGATAACCCCGGCTGAGGTTTACCAGATTATATTGCGCCATGCGTCGAAAGTGCACGATATGGCGAAAGTTCCAAGCTGACGATGAGAGCACACCCCGACACCGTAGCCAGTGCTACGTGCAACGCATCCATCTGAGCCGAAGCGGGAACTACCCCAGCCTGAAGATACGCTTGCTGTAGAGACTCCGCCTCTTCGGTAACAGGCACAATCTCCATTTGCTCCAACAGGCTGTCATACAGAGCCTGTACCGGGTCAGGGGCGAAGGTGAGTTCCTGACTCACCAGCGGGGACGTGACGAGCACGAACCTGCCAGCCCGCACACCGGCGAAGAAGCGCTCTGAGGGCTCCTGAAACTCTTCGTCAAAGCAGCCGCCAAACACGGAGCTATCAGCGTACACCCGTACAGGGATCATTGCGTGAAGCCTCCTCACTATGGAACTATATCACAACTGTCGCCACGTCGCAAAGGCAACCATTCTCCTGCTCACAGCTCAAGCCGTTTCCTTTCAAACGAAGCCAGCCTGCGCTGGCTATCAACGCTCTGGAGGGCCAGGCTCCCTCCGAGCCGTTGGTGTCCTTCCGAACCCCCTGCCCCCTTCCCTGCGCGGGACGGGGGAACTACGACCGCCCTCTCCTCGTCGGAGAGGGGACGGAGGGGTTGGTCTGGCACCCGTGTCGTTCTTGAAGAATCTCCGAGATGCTTCACTCCGTTCAGCATGACAGGGATACCGTGAGATGCTTCGCTGACGCTCGGCATGACGAAAGGAAGGTTGAGCCACCTGGGACAGCGAAATCCCTATCACCATTTTAAGCCTTGACAAAACACTAGGAAGGATGTCCCGACAATATCCTTCATCTTATGTATACGTCAGCACTACATAAGCTACCCGGTGGTCCTTGCCGAAATGGACTACCAGTCGGTACATCCATATATCGTATGTCCACATCTGCCCTTTGGAGGGTATAAGCGGCTTCGTGACGTATGTTCGATAGACTTCCTTCTCCTGTGAAGGTTCGTAGACCGCATCGGGTGGACCGATTGCCTGCACGACCTCATGCTCGCTCATGCCTGGAGCCAGTTCACGAACTGTAAGTGCCTATCACCCACTATATCCTCAGGAAATCCCCTGCCACAGTCCGGGCGATTGACCTCTCGCCATGCTTAGATCAAGCAGATAGCAACACCTCTGGGAATACCCCGCAGTAGAAAACCTCCAGCAGTTAGTCCGACCTTAGGTAAGGCGAACGAACCATGTAAGGAGACAAGCCACTCCTCCGCCAAGTTCGTACTTCTCCACCTCCTCGGCGTTTGCGCACTGCCCTGCTGATACCGCAACACCCCGAACAGGTCATACAGGTTGTTGCTCACCACCTGTGCACTGCCGTTCGTGATCACCCCTGCCGTGCCCAGCGGGTCAGAGTGATGCCAGGCGTTGGCACCAATACGCAGCTCGTGATCAGCTTTGCTGGCTTGTCTCATTGCCACCATGCTGTACTCGTCCATTCGTTCGGCGAAGTTTCCAAAAAAGCATACCAATGCACCATAGATACAACATGAGCGGGAGCAGGTAATGGTGCACTGTGATAAAAGCTGTCACTTGAAAGGCTGGCCATATAGCAATCCACTTAGGTGTTCCAGGGGGGTAATACACACGTCGAAAATCAGCCGTGAACAGTGCAGAAAACAGCAGGACCCCAAGAGGTAGTACAGAAAGGTTCAGGATTTTCATAAGCAGCTCCCTGTTGGAGCGTGCTTCAACAGAGGCGTTATAGTTTGCCCACGAGATAAAGAATGCGATGACCATAAGCAACACGGCGAAACTGACTGTCCATATCAGTATGTCGAGCAGGAAGGACATCATTCACCTCCTAGCGTGAGCTTTCACGCGGAGGGGAGCCCCCTCCGTTTCGTGGCGATGAGAAAACAGCTTACCTCATAGCACATGCCCTCGCAGGGACAACACCTCCATACGCAAAACAAGGAGGTATCGGTATAGGAACAGGTCCAGGTATTGGTACAGGCACTGGTATAGGTACAGGCGCCGGTTTGAGGACAGGTAACGAAGCAACTATGCAACCTCCACACGCCATACACAGTGCCTGCGATATCGGACCATCCAGCCCCTCTTTGCAAACCTTTCTCAGAAGGCAGCTTGCCATGCAGTATATCCAGTTTGCTCCGTCCTGCCCGAAGCATTCCACCTTGCACGCATCCCAGAATTTCAGCAGTCGCCACAGAAGCAAGCCACATATTGCTGCGCAGCCTATAAGCCAGGTGAGCACGGACATCGGACGCAGGACGGGACGGTCTCTTTGGAGGAGAAAAGTCCCGACATAGAGCATCTCCTCCTCCACTTGCGCGTACCCAAATAGTCTCCACGGCGTCTGCGCACTGCCCTGCTGATGCCGTAACACCCCGAACAGGTCGTACAGGTTGTGGCTGACCACTGATGCCGACATGTCCTCATCACTTCCGCGATGCCTGGTTGGTCAACCTCTCCCCCGTCCCCTCTCCTGCGAGGAGAGGGGAGCCGCACGTCGGACGCCCCCTTCCCTTGTAGGGAAGGGGGCAGGGGGGTTAGGTTTCTCTGCCTAACGGGTCAAAGTGATGCCACTCACTGTTTCGACGTACCAGAGAGATGCCCTGCAAATACAGGGCACTCGTCGTCCAGCTGCCGTCTATCCAGCCGTGTCTACAGCTGAAGCCGTTTCAGCACAAAAGAGACCAAACACGAAGGCTTTTTATACTGGTTCACCGGACGGTTTTTGCCTCCATTGGAATACAATTGCACATATGCACCACAGTATCCAGACACATAACTGATGTCCCAAAATGGATAGCGCACAAACCCCCTTGAGCCACAGAGAATTGAGTGAGGTGCCCGGCGCTAACATGCAAGCAACAGAGATGACCAGACCCAACAAAAATACACATAAGAACAGCCATACAGGCCTTTCATCTGCGCATCCCCCTAAAGCCTCACGCCTGCGCGATTCCTCTCCCCACATCAAGTAGCCTAAGACAGCTGCTACCATAGACCCTGTGCTATAGCTACGAACATACTCACATGGTATCGATGGCGAGTTCAGGACTGTCAAGAGCACGTGAGACTGATAATTCACCAGGGCAAGTGCTCCTGCGGTTTCGACAATAAGGCGCATAACTCGCCTCATACGGGGCACCTCCTCCGCATCTACCAAACTGGTACTTGAACCACGTGCTATGCGACCCGGCAAAGACGTTTACCGTTTCGCTAGCCGTATTCTAGTGCGCAGGACAGGAGAAGTACCAGAAGGTCATCCGCATCCAAGAACCTCTACAGATTGCACAGCCTCCTGTCCTGCAGTTTAGTGTCTCACATGTCTCTAAATCGGGCCGTAAGGTGGCATGGGCACAGGACCCGGGTACGGCTGCGGGTAATGTGGTACAGGGGGTGGCTCTGGTTGAGGATATGTAGCGCACAGTACCTCCATCAACCCAGCTGTTATCCAACCGCATAGAAAACCACCAACCAAGCCACCGCCGAAAAGCCCGCACAAACATCCTCCGCAGCCTTGTATGGCGACTTGCATGCCGCCTCCTCTTCGCCACGTGGTACACAGTGCACAGTGAAGGCGGGCAGTGAAATTTTCGAGCCCGGCACATGAGCTTCGGTAATTCGCTAACAGATCCCAAATAACCACGCCGCACGATGCAAGGCAAACCCCATACCAGAACCCTCGTGGCGGATATAACCACCGAGGCGTTCGCATTCTGAACGGAGGCCACTTCCAGCTCCATCGAAACCACCTCGTTGTCTGGAATGACCTCGTGAGTATGAACATCCCCCCGTTTGCGCTGAGTAAAGATTCCACATCTGTGTAGGCTACTTCCATCCTCCACGGCGTTTCCGCACTGCCCTGCTGATACCGTAACACCCCGAACACATCATACAGATTGTTGCTGATGACCGTTGCGCTGCCGTTCGTGATCACCCCCGCTGTGCCTAATGGGTCAAAGTGATGCCATTCACTGTTTCGACGTACCAGAGAGATGCCCTGCAGATACAGGGCTTTCAATCCCTAGAAGATTGGGGCTTCAACTGTTCACTGTGCAACACGCCATTAACGACTCGCCGGGGTTTTCCTAACAGGCGTAGACGATTGGAAGCTTTACTCTTCCAAGGCTCTTTTCCCTCCTCGATAGCCTTACGCCAAGCCTCCTTCGCACCTTTGACAGCATCCACGCGTATCAGCGCTTCACCAAGGTAAAAATACGCTTCCGCAGTGCGACTGCTTTGCTGGACTGCTCGGCGAAGGTATATAACCGCTTCTTCATAGTAGCCTAGATGGATACCAGCAACCCCTGCTTCCAAGAAGAGGTCTCCTAATAGAGGATAGTTGGACATATACGGAGAACCATGCACCGCAGCATACGACAGATAAGGATATGCTTCTTTAATGCTTCCTTTGCGGAACAGTGCCATCCCCTTCAATGCTATCGCTTGCCATTTCGGGTCTGCATACTTCTCCTTCCGCCCTACCCAAGCGAAGGGCGCTTTCCACAGTGTACACCACCAGTAGGTCCTGTCTGCGTTGATTACAGCCTGGTCGTATCCGCCTGATGCGAAGTACCATACAACCGTAGCGCTCAATATCGCACTGATGGCATTTACGGCAAAATAGGAAGCCAGCAGAAACAGCAGTATCGACAAGATGGTTAGCCGAGACATCCACACAAATCTCCTCGCTCTAGAAGCACGAGTGCCCACTTGACTGACCTGACTAGAAGGTGCATCATTTTTGAACATCGCGTTTACCTCCTATACCAAAAACACTAGCTGTGACAGAAGTGCCGGAATTGATGGATTTCTTGTCGTTAGTAGCGACAGATTAATCCAGCACTTCTGCCCAGTGTCAAAATATCGCCGCCCTTTACCACCAACGGGCGCTTGTCCTTCGTAAATGCTCCGTGCCTAGCTTGCCCGAACCACCCATCAGTTGCGGCATGACAAGCGGTACCGCAAATCGGGGCGGATTGGCACTGTTGATGCTAGGAGGAGCGATACCCTTGACGAGCCTCGTTGACTTACGCACTCCCGATACAGCATCCAGCATATACCCACAGAACCGGCGTGGATTACTAGACACATCGCTGCCGACATAGCAGCCAAAAACGTGCAGCGTTTCAGACAAGCCTCGACTAGGGGCGGCAGGATATATCGCAGCCAGCCTTTCATACAGTCCAGCCATAGCGTCGCAACCGTGGCTAAGCATGTTGCAAGAGCAGCAGCCGCCGCCTGTAAGCACGCGTCTAAGAACACCTCACAAGGATCCTTTGTGTGCACAGCTGGTAACCAAAGCGTGGGGACGCCGACTCCGGGCACGGTATATAGACCGCTTGAAAGGTGCCTTAACCCTTCCTCCGCGAGCTGTACATCCTCCCACCTCCACGGCGTTTCCGCACTGCCCTGCCCATACCGCAACACCCCAAACACGTCGTACAGGTTGTGGCTGACCACTGATGCCGACATGTTCCTCATCACTTCCGCGATGCCTGGTTGGTCAACCTCTCCCCCATCCCCTCTCCTACAAGGAGAGGGGAGCCGCACGTCGGACGCCCCCTTCCCTTGTAGGGAAGGGGGGCAGGGGGGTTAGGTTTCTCTGCCTAACGGGTCAAAGTGATGCCACTCACTGTTTCGACGTACCAGAGAGATGCCCTGCAGATACAAGGCACTCGTCGTCCAGCTGCCACCTTCCAGCGGCTTCTGCTGCTCTGCCAGATCACCAGCACCGCAGAAGACAGGCAAGTTTGATACTATTTTTCAGGTATTCTTTCGCAACCTGGTCAGTGTGTACTGCCTGCACGGTGCACCAGGTACGGAAGGCTTTGTAACAACAGCACTTTCGCTTCAGGTTCTAACTTTTCGTTGTACTCCAGGGCTAGCTGCTGGATAGTCGCGAGAGCGTTCTGCGCTCGTAACCTGTGCCCACTCTGCAACGCCGCCACTGTTCGCTCTACGTACATGGTGAGACGACTCGCCAGTTGCTTATCTCCAACCCACCCGGCGTCTATTGCAGCGCGCCAGTGTGTCCTGAAACTCTCCGCCGATAACCTCCGGGATGGTGACAATGTGTAACCTCGCAATCCACCATCCAAGCCAAGCGGTAGTCTGTCCGCCAAAACAGACGGCATCTCTTCTGGAACACGTATCAATGGAGCATCTGAGCTCACAAAGCAGGTTCCAACCGCTGGTGGATGCTTGCTAATCAGCTGGAAACATACTTGCTGCCCCGCTGCCAGCGGAGCGTATGGCTCTGAAGCAGGGTCTACGCAAAAACTAAAGGCTTGCCCCTTGTGAGTCTGAGGTACCCCGGTAAATCTCCAACCTTTCTGCGCCAGTGTCCGCACAGGCTCAGCGTCATCGGTGGTCACGTAAATGGCAACAATGTTATGGGGGCTGCGAGGGAGGTTGTGTATGGTGTAGGTATAGCGCCACGTGCTATCTTGGAGCCTTTCTACAGATGCAATGAGCGTCACCTTGGCTCTCCACTCAGGCGTATAGGTTGTTTGCAAAAGGCGCCCATCGTTTCCCCGCCAGGTAATCCGGTACTCTCCCGTTTGCGCCACGTAGTCTATACGACCAACCCTATCTACTACCCCTGTGCGGATTGTTGATGCGGGCTGCAGTAGACGTTTCAGATCCACGTTGACATCTGCTGTCGGTTGGCTGTTGGCGAGAGAAACGATAACTATCGCGCTAAAAACGTACATGCCAGTGATTGCCTTCATTGAGTACCCTCCCACTATATCGCTGGATGATGTTTCTCAGTGTGGTCTGTAAAGCAGGCGGTAGGTCATCTGCATTACTGAAATCCATCTCTCTACCACGCCGATGCTCATGGTGGGGTGGCGTCCAGTCCGCCCGGATATCGAACAACCCACCCCAAATCAGACTAATGTCGTTGTAGTTCAAAGCAAGGTATCCGCTTTGAGAGCCACACTCTATCCGAAAGTCTCGGGCGATGCTTTGCAGATTAGTGATGACATCTGAAGCAGCCCAGTGGTTGCTTTGATGGGTAGCTGTTATCCCTACCAGCGTGTAGCCCTCTCCAGGGGATAAATCTTGAAGGTTCGGAACCCGCACTCGAACCCTCCCAGCGGGAGTCTGGGGCTGCGGGTTAAAAGGGAATGAAGCGGACGGAATAACCCTTATTTGTTCCTCTCCAGAGATAGTGGATGCGACATAAGTCGTTGACCACCCTCCTACAAGAATACCTTGCCAAGGCGTGCAAGTACCTGCAGGTCGCGAAGAATGATGTTGATGCCCCCCTGAGTACTGCAATGGTTGGACGCTCACGTAGATGCTTAGTGGCATCGCTGGCGAATTATCAGCAACTACGAACACCGTACCACGCGTTTCCGAACTTGGAAAACCGGCTCCAGCTGGTCGCACCTCGGCGGGAGCATATACGTCGATACGGATGGTCGGCAGGCTGAGCGTTCGTAGATTTGTTAGGAACACCTGGTCGCGCACACGGGTGTAGTGTTTTGCAACGTACCCCATCGCCTTAGCGGTGACTGTCGCATATCCATCGACACCAGCTGAATAAAGCGCAACTGTGCACTCACCGCTGACATTTGTTAGTTGCTGGGCGGGTTCTACCAGCCCTATGCTGGCATGGAATGTGACACGTTCATTTGCTATCGGACTGCCGTATTCGTCCAGCAGAATGACCTTAATCAGTTCAGGTTGTTCTGCAAACGCCAGCTCGCCACCGGAAAACATCATGCGTAGCCCAGCGGGAGACAGGAGAATAACGGGTAACGTCTCCACCGTACTACCAGCCTGTACGGATACATGTGCTACGCCGAATTGACCACGTGGATCGAGATACAGAATCACGTTTCCCTGTTCGTCAGTAAGACAATCTAGAGCAGTAGTGTACCTCTCCTCTTGCCTCAGAACCGTTTCTTCACGAGCAACTGGGCGGTAGTCCTGTAGACCTTCTGTTTCACCAACTGCTTCCCAGCGAGACACTACCCGCTTTCCAAGCACAGAGTGCTTTGTCACCAACGCTCCGCGGTCGGTGGTAATATGTACCTTTGCGTTCTTAGATGGAAATCCGTGTTCGTCGTAAAGCCGTATACTTATCCTTACCCTCTCCTCATTGCTCAGGTAAGCTACCCACACTGGCTGATCAGCTTCACAGCGTATGGATGGGGAAACTTTCTCCCTGACATCCACTAAGCCCCTCACGGACCATTCATTTCCATCAGGAGATCGCAGAGTTGCCACAATAATTGCCTTTGTCGGATCTTTAGGCGCTATCCAGGTTGCCTCTGCGCTTCTCCAGAAAGTGAACCCGCGCAGTGTATGACCAGAAGTGCCGGTAGTGACGCTCGAAGTAATGCTTCCGTCGGGATTGAGGAAGTATCCTTCACTGCACGAGAAGGAGACGGTCAAAAATCCGGTAGGAGCGTTGGCAAAGATTGCCTGAATATTGACTTCCTGACCTGTGGTGACAACTCGCGGATGTAACAACACGCTAGTCTCGGTAAACCCATCTGTTGTCGTTGTCTTAATAGCAGAGTCAACGGGCGATTCAGTCTTAGTCATGGTCATGTTCACCACTCCGCTGTAGACGGGGTAGGCAGGTTGCCAGGGCTGTGGGGAACCCGGAGCAGGTTGCAGGGGTGGTGCACCCGATTGCAAATGGGAGAGGATGAGGTTCCATAGCCCGTTTGTCCAGGCGAGCAGTTTGCTAGAAGAGGGGTTGTTGTCAGTGGAAAGGGAGGAAACTGTCCTTTCTACCCCCCCCCCCCCTCATGTCGGAGGAGGCGAAGAGCGGAGCCGCCACCTGCACGCTGAGGCTCAGGATGCACACGGTAGCCAGTGTGCGCAGAGACGGAAATCGTCGTAACATTTTGGTAAGCCCCCTCCTTTGTGTTGTGATGAAAAGCCCTCTGGAGATTTTCGCCACACTGCGGGAGCTGCGCTACTGGTGACACTATATCACATCCTTGCGTGGTTGTCAAGCGTTTTGGCGGGGGTGGGGGGAAAGATTTTTTCGGAAGATTCCACCTCGCTCCCCAACAGCTCGGCGGGAGCCCCGCCCTCCACAAGGGGAGGGCAAGAATCGTGCTTGACGAACTACCAACCGTAATCCAAAACCCCCTTCTCCTGTTGGGAGAAGGGGGCTGGGGGATGAGGGGTACTCATCTACCGCGTATTCAAGAAGGGGCAATTCGGGTTGCCACCGCGCATCTGCGCCCGCTGGCGCATGCCCTGACCGTTGCCCCCGCCGCCGAAGCCTCTGCCCCCGCGATTCTGCTGCATCATGCCCTGCTTCAGGTCGCGGTTGCTGATTTGCAGCTGGTGCAGCTGGTCACGCAGGGCGTTCACCTCCGCCTGCTTCGCCTCGATCGCCGCCGCATCCGCTTTGTTCGCCTGCATCTGCGCCAGCTCCCACTGCTTCTGCCGAATCTGATCGTGCAACGCCTTCACCTGCTCCACAAACTGCTTCTGTTGCGGGTCGGTGGGGGTCACGCGCGTCCACCATCCCCCTGCGTTCGGGTTGGGCTGGGTGTATCCGTAGGGGCAGGGCTGTCCCTTTGCACCGTAGGCGTTTCCTCTACCCGCACCGCGCCCCTGTGCGAAGACGGGGCTCACTACCAGCGCGGCAACCAGTGTGGTCGCTGCGACTATCGTCCATGCTCGTTTCATCGTTGACACCTCCTCGTTGGGCTTTCAGGAGATAAGACGGATGGAAGTGTAAGCCGATTCCCTTATTTTTCGCAAAAAACCATCATAGAATAGGCTGGCATTTGCCGAAAATAGAAAGGGAGAGAGTTCATGAGGAGGTGCGCACCTTTATGTGTGGCATTACAGGGTATATTGGTCCGCGTAACGGTATCGAACTGGCGATAGACCAGCTGCATCGGCTGGAGTATCGCGGTTACGACAGCGCGGGCATCGCCTTCCCGCAGAACGGAAGCCTGCGCGTCATCAAGAGCGAGGGCAAAATCGCGCGGCTGGAGAGCCTGTTAGAAGGCGAGAAGACCGCCGCCTTTACCGCCGTCGCACACACCCGCTGGGCAACGCACGGCAAACCGTCGCACGACAACGCCCATCCCCACACCGATTGCACGGGCAGGGTAGCAGTGGTACATAACGGCATCATCGAGAACTATCTGGAGCTGCGTCATGCACTGCAATCGCGTGGGCATGCCTTTTCCTCCGAAACCGATACGGAGGTCATTGCCCATCTCATCGAGGAGCAGTTGGAGCACGACCTGCCCGAAGCGGTGCGGAAGGTACTGCCGCAGCTGCGCGGCTCCTACGCCATCGCGGTGCTCTCTACGGTAGACCGCGACAAGATTGTGGTAGCGCGCAAGGACTCCCCGCTCATTATTGGGCTGGGTGATGGCGAGAACTTCGTGGCGTCGGACATCCCGGCGGTCATGCGCTACACGCGCCGCGTGATCGTGCTGGAAGATGGCGAGATGGCAGTGGTCACGCGCGAAGGCGTGCAGGTCATGCGGATGGACGGTACGCCTGTCACCCGCGAGCCGATGGAGGTGACCTGGGACGATTCATTGGCGGAGAAGGGCGGCTACCCGCATTTCATGTTGAAGGAAATCCACGAAGAGCCTCGCACTCTGCGTGACACCCTGCGCGGAAGGATTTCGCAGGACGGTCTGGTGGCGTTCTCCGACCTGAGCCTGTCACCGGAGGAGCTGCGCGGCTTCAAGCGCATCCTGATTACCGCCTGCGGAACCGCCCTACACGCGGGCATGGTGGGTAAGATTTTCTACGAGCGACTGCTGCGCCGACCGGTGGATATCTGGTTCGCTTCCGAGTTCCGCTATGGAGATCCCATCGTGGACGAGGAGACGCTGGCTATCATCATCAGCCAGTCAGGCGAGACGGCGGATACCCTCGCCGCCCTGCGAGCGTGCAAGGAGCACGGCGCGACCACACTGGGCATTGTGAACGTGGTGGGCAGTAGCATCGCCCGCGAGGCACACCATGTGCTGTACACCTACGCCGGACCCGAAATCTGCGTGGCGTCCACCAAAGCGTACATCACCCAGCTGGCGGTGCTGTATCTGCTGGGCATCTACCTCGCGCAGCTGGAAGGGCGGGTGAGCGATAGTGAAGCGCGCCAGATGGTGCGCGAAGTGCAATCGCTCTCCGACAAGGTGGAACAGGTGCTGCAGGGTGAGGAGCAGATTATCGAACTGGCGAGGCGATTGGCTCCATCCACCTGTTTCTTCTATCTGGGGCGCGGTTACGACTACGCGGTGTCCCTGGAGGCTGCGCTGAAGCTGAAGGAAATCAGCTACATACACGCCGAGGCGTATCCCGCCGGCGAGATGAAGCACGGACCGCTGGCTCTGGTGGAGCCGGGTGTGACCGTGGTCGCCTTCGCGACCCAGCCAAACACCTTCGAGAAGATGGTGAGCAACATGAAGGAGGTGAAGGCACGCGAGGGATTCGTGCTGGCGGTCGCGCCGGAGGGGGAAGAGCATATTCTGCATCAGGTGGCGGATGATGTGATCCGTATTCCGGCGGTGCACCCAGCCTTCGCTCCGGTGGTCAGCATCGTGCCCATGCAGTTGCTGGCATACTACATTGCCCGCGAGCGGGGCTGCGAGATAGACCAGCCACGCAACCTGGCGAAGAGCGTAACGGTGGAGTAGGCAGCCAGGGAAGTTACCGGAACTGGGGAAAAAGCTCGAAACCCTCCTGCTGTGCACCTTGCCAGAGCTCGCGGTCATAGGTGACCATCACTATCGGTCTTTGCAGAGCATCACGCCAGGCAACTGCGCAGGCCAGGTGCATAGCATCATAACCTCGCAAGCCTTTTTGCCATGCGATTCTGGCAGATTGTGCGACAATCGCCTCTGTCATCTGGATACGCACTACATTTGCCCAGTCTGCCTCAAACGTTTCTATAGCCAGTTCGCCCTCCTCGCGAGATATGTTTCCCATACGAGCTGCCCTGGCTATCGCAGCAACTACCTCGGCACGACTCAGGATGGCAGTGCCAGCAAATTCTGACTCCTGGACAAGACGGATAACGTCCAGTGAGCCTGCCTCCTCTACATAGCACTTCACCAGTGCACTTGCGTCCAGATAAAGAATCAACGACGCTCCTCCACCAGTATCTCCGAGATGCTTCCCTGCCTCACTTTGACGGGGGGCATGGAGGGATACAGTTTCTGCTCGTTCCACTCTATCAGACCGGCCTCCCGCAGGCTGGATAGCTGTTGTTGCAGGGTTCTTCCGGTTGGCACGAGGCGGGCAACAGGTGTTCCGCGATGGGTAACCACAACTGTTTCACCCGCACGCACTATCTGCAGATAATGGCTAAGCCGCTCCTTGAGTTCATGAACGGAAATCGCTCGTTCTGCCATGTGGTGCCTACCCCCTCGATTCTATTTGTGTCTCCATTATATCAGGTTGTGAACATCTCCTGTTACTGCCCAACCGCATGCTCCACCTTCACCTGCTTCGCCCCGCCTGCCTGCACCTTCAGCGGCACGCGCCACCGCAGCTCCTTGAAATAGCACAGCGCCTCCTTCCCGCTCTGGCAGTAGTATATTTCAGCGGTCATCTGCAGTTCACCGTCGGAGCGCACCTTCAACGGAACACGCACGGGCAAGTTGTTCAGAGCAAAACCCTCCGAGGGCAGGTCGCTGACCGATGCAGTGGGCACAGCTTGCACCTTCAGGCGCGAGTTCGCCAGCGGGTTGAGTTTATAGCCTGCAGGCAGGGCGAGATTCAGAAGCAACTCCACCTCGCCTGCGGAGACGGACTGTGGCGGTAGCGGCATCACGCTAGGGCGCAGTAACGCCTGTGGCGGACGTAACTTTTCCAGTCCGCGAAGGACCAGCGTCTCCACGCGCTTCGTCTTCAGGTCTGCGACGCGGATGGCATGGTTGTTGGTGTCGGCGATGTACAGTTTGCCCCCCGCGATGCTCAATCCGCCCGGCTCGTCGAAGGTGGGGCGGTCGCCGTCGCGCAAGCCTGCCGTACCGTCGCCAAGGAAGGTCTCGATGCGCCTGGTAGCCAGGTCGTAGCGTTTGATCTTGTTGTTGTAGGTATCGGCGACGTAGATGGAGCCGCTATGGTACACCACGCCGAGTGGATGCTGCAAGCGAGCACGTCTGCCCTCGCCGTCGATATCGCCGAAATCGAACAGGTCGCCGCCCACCAGTGTCTCCACCATCCCGCTGGGGTTCAGGTCGGCAGCACGCAGGGAGCTGCTTTCACTATCGGCAAAATAGAGGCGTTTGCCGTCGGTGGTAATGCCTGAGGGTTGCGCCAGCGCTGCCTGCGGGAGATAGCTGTCGAATCGCGCCTCGCGCCCACTGCCTGCATAGGGTTCCACCACGTTCTTTCGCATATCCAGCTTCCACAGCTGGTGGATGCCCGCCATCGCGATATACAGGGTAGCGTCAACCAGCACCACGTCCCACGGCGAGCTGAGGTCGGTCTCCCGCGCGTTGCCGCCCTCGGGCCAGAAGCGAGCCTGCCTGCCCGTGCCCGCGATGGTGCTCACCGTGCGTTTCGCAAAATCTATCACCCGAATAGCATGGTTCTCGGTGTCGGCGACGTACAGCCTTTTGCCGTCGTATGCCATGCCCTGCGGATGGCGGAACCGCGCCTCCTCGAACTTGCCGTCCTGGAAACCCTCCTCGCCGCTGCCGATGACCTCTTGCAGGGTGTTATCCTTCAACGACACCACGGCGATGCGGTTATTGCCCGAGTCGGCGATGAACAGTTGCCCGCTACGCTCGTCCGCCAGCACCTTGCCGGGGAACTCGAGGATACCGCGCGGCGCTTTTTCCCGCTCCAGCTTGAGGTTCAGGGGCGTGCGGTCTATCTCACCGCGCGGGTCGTGTTTGGCAATCAGCTCTTGAATGGCGCGGTCAAAGGGTTCATAGATGCCCTCGCCCGACATCGCGCCCACCACCTTGCCGTTGGGGTCTATCAGCACCACCGTGGGCCACGCGCTCGCGCCGTACAGTGTCCAGACCACCATATCGCGGTCGTTTACCACCGGGTGCTCGATGCGGTAGCGCAGGATAGCCTGACGGATGTTCTCGCTCTCCTTCTCGGTGGTGAACTTGGCGGAGTGTACACCGATCACCACCAGCTCGTTGGGGTATTTCTTCTCCAGCCGTTTCAGGTCGGGGATGATGTGCATACAGTTGATGCAGCAGTAGGTCCAGAAGTCCAGCATCACGATTTTGCCCCGCAGGTCTTTCAGGCGCAGGGGGCGGTCGGTGTTCAACCATTCGAGCCCTTCGGGGAACTCCGGGGCGTGGACGGACGGCTGATAGACGGGCATCGATGCGTTCTCCTGTGGCGTCTGATGGTGTCGTTGTGTGAGTGCCAGCAGGCTCAAGCCTGCAGCAACGGATAGCCAGAACAGCGGCTTGTAGCTGATCGCGCTGACGCGGTTCATGCTTCTAGTAACGATAAATGCGGGTCAGAAAGTTCCCGTACAGGTACCGTGACGGTCTGGGATGCTTACTCTTCGGGGCACGTCAGGTGGTTGAAGTCTACCAGTTGATAGAAATCGTCCGGCAGGCAACTTCGGGATAGTTTCGCAACCGACGCAATGCGCACTGCCACTCCAGGTTGACAGGGGCAATCCAGATGCATCAACGAAGCAGTAACGACCAGACGCTTGCCTTCAAAGCACATACTCCTCTCCACTGGAAGGATTTCTGAGACGGATACCCAGGTTACTCCGCTGCGGCGTAGGTAGCAGGAGTACGGGTTCGCATTCACGCAGATGCTCTCTCACGAATATCTCTCCCGACTAACGAAAAAGCGTTTGGAAGCGCACATCGGGATTTTCCATTCGCTGGCTTCCAAACGCACCACGTGCCGGGTCAAACCAATATCAGCAACATACATCATCCTGCGGCTCGCAGCTGGGGCCGGTGTCTTCAATTCCACCACTCAGATAGTGTGTGTAGCCCTGACTGTCTCGGTATTGCTTACAGAGGCAAGGTCCATAATTGTAGTGGTTGCTCAATATCTGGCAACACCGAATACGAACCGTACCGATGTACTGACACGTTGGCCGAATGGTATCCCTACAGGTGTTGCCCGCCCAGACAGCAGGGACTACAGTCAGGGTGAACAGCCCGGCTGCTACGAGACGCACTTTTCGCCATGCGATCCGATACACTGGCTTCACCTCCTTTCCGGTCAGGGTCTCTACCGTGGTGGGGGAAATAGCACTCCTCTTCCATCCGCAGGTTCATATCGAATCTCTTCGTACCTGCTTAAGGGGGCGTTCTCTACAGAGCCGTCATACCTGGCGATGAGAACAATGCGAACGCTCATGTGGTGCATGTCCAAAATAAGAGGCGAGCGCACTGTTGGCTCACGGTACTCACCGTGTTCGCCTAGATACGGACATGTCAAAGTATAATCATAGCTAACCGGAGGACCTCCTCCCGTACTTCCAGGAAACAGCCCTCTTTCCGGGTCTAAGGGACAGAGATAGATGTCTCTGTTGCGCACGTAAGGGAATGTGGTCTGTTGCCACCATCCTTCCCCGAAGTCTATGCCCTGATATACCCCGTGACAATGTACGGGCAGCTGACCGTAATCGCTCTCGTACATCTTGCACGCCTGGAGCAGTTGGCGCAGGTTGGAGATGCAGTTGGCACGGTACGCCTTTTCCCGTGCCTGCATAGAGACCGACACGAGATACTGCGCCAGTATGGCAATAATCACCAGTACGGTGAGCATCTCTATCAGCGTGAACCCTTGAGTGAAGCACCTGCTATGGTGTTGCGATGACATGGCTTTTTCCCTCCTCAGGATGGTAGGTATGAGGCAATCGCTTCAGCAGCTTTGCGTGTACCGACACGTTCTCGATACGTTAAACCCGCCTGAGACATCGATTGGTATATCGCCTTATTTTGCAGCAAGTTTTCACACTTAGCTAATAGCATTTCTACGTTCAACTCTCGCTCCGGGAGGACTATGGTAGTGCCACGCCTCTGCATGGTGAAAGCGTAGTATTCGTTCAGTGGGTCGACGAGACGAGGATGCGGAATGCAAATCGATGGGATGCCATGCAGGGCGAGCTCCCAAAGCGTGGAGTGTCCTCCGCGTGTCAGCACGAAATCGCTCGCAGCGATATATCGCGTGAGTTGAGGAATATAATCAGTAAACTGAATGGACGTTGTCCAAGCGTACTGCATGGGCTCAAGCATCTTGTACCAAGGCCCCGCAACGGCAATGACCTGTAATGGTTCCTTGATGCGAGCGAGCGCATATGCGCACATTCCAAAATACACCACATCGGAGACATCGCTACCACCTGCGGTAATGAGCACAAGCCTTCTATTCGGGTCAAGGCCAAGCTGTTGGCGCAGGGAGCGTTTGTCTTCTGTAATCGCCTCTAAGCGACAAACAGGTCCCACGAACTCTACCAACTTTTCAAGCCATACTGGAGGCATGAAAGAGTCTTCTATGTCGGTAACGATGATGCGCTCTGCGTTCAGTAGTAATGAGATGTACGAAACGGTTTCCTCTGTGGCGAGCCAGTTTGTGATAAAAACAGCTGGGATATCGAATACATGGCAGAGCGGTAGGGCAAACAGCTCCTCGTCCGATACTACCAGAGCAGGAGCATGCTCACGCAACAGTTTGCCTATGCGCGGGATGCGCTCGTGAATATTGCCCATCGGGGGAAGCATCAGGTCAATAGCATCTATGCCATGCATCCGTAAAGCCTTCGCGCCGTCGGCATAAGACGCAAAGCGTATCTCTGCTTCGGGACACAATCTTTTTAACTCCTGCGCTATCAACATGTCTCGCGCAGCATGTCCCATCCCTGAACCACGTGTTAGAAACAACACCGTGAACATAGTAGCCTCACGAGATTTGCAGGATTACAGGGGAGAACCCACCACGAAACGTTAGCTGAGCGACCAGCTCCGCCGTATACGGCTCAATATGGCGCACGATCCACTGCCAGTTGTGAGGAAGAATCACCTGTTCCTTGCTTACGCTGTCCGCGAAACACAGCGACATTTGCCACTCTGCGATGACTTCAAACACTGGCAAGGCGCGCACCGTATCTCGTACGGAGACCACAACGGTTTTGTCGAACAGGTCCACCAGGCGGGCATTGCGGTCTCTACTAACAAGGGGGGTTAACTGCGCCGGCGAACCGTTCCCCGTTTGAGTTACCAGAGAAAGTGCGCTTAAGCGGATAGCTAACGAGTCAAGCGGCGGCAAGGATGTCTCCGGACCCCCTTGCGTAGTCGCTGGAACATTGCCTCTTGCCATGACACGTCGTAGAAGACTCATTGCGCTGTCTCCTCCCCACGCGGTTTTCCCATCGCATGACGTACCAGCCAGCCAGAAACAGTACCAACCAATAAGCCGTTCAGCGCAAAGTTGATCGCTACACGCATGTCCAGGGCATACCGCAAGTATGTACCCATACTGACCAGCGATACCAGATGTATGCCTGCAAGCAATACTCCTGCAGCCACAGATGCCACAAGCAGGGTAAGACGCTTCATTCCCCACCATCCTGCAACCGCTCCTACGAGAGCTCCTCGCCATAGAAGGGTCTCGACGCTACCTGTCCACACAATGCCCAGCGGATGGCTGAAGTAGCGAAACTGCCAGGTGACAAGGTCTACCAGAGAACACAAACCGACGTTCCACACCGCCCCTGCAACCGCCGACCACAATAGGTATTCCCAACGTCTCCTCATCACCACTACTCCCTGTGGAGAGTGCCGTCCGACCACACAGCGTGCCGGTGGTAGGGACAGACAGCAACCGTGTGCAGGTCAGGGAACAGACGATAACTGCTCTCAAAACCCAGCGCGGGGGAACGGCTCAACATTGCCTTGACGGCAAAGTCGGGGTCGGAAGGACACACTAGGGCAGTTTGTGCGCCCATCAAGAGCGTGCCTCTTGCATGTTGGTCATCCGAAGCTTCGGGCGATCCGGCTATATAAGCCTCTAATTTCGGTGAGAGGCGTATACCATCGCGCAGGGCAATGGCTATTTGTTCCACCGTGACATCCCGTATGTTCCCCTGCTGGGCAAGTGTCTGCACTGTCGCGTACAAGATGCGCAGGTTGACTTCACAGGCTTGTCTGGCAGAGTCGCGCGCCTGCCACCATTGCTGCAAGGAGACGCTTGTCCATCCCCCAAGGAAAGCAACGGTCATCACCCACATCTTCTGGCGCATGGTACTGTTCCTCATCGCTCTCCGATGATACGCAAGACGTCTCGCTCAATCTCTTCGCCCTTCTGTAAGTAGTTCGTGCGATAGAGCAGTCTGCTCTGTGGGTCAAAGAGATATGCCCGATTTTCAAACACCACGTTGAGCTTTCTTGTTAATCGGGCTTCGGGATCCAGCAGCACAGGGAAATCTACTTTCCACGCCTGCCACAGTTGCCTTGCCTGAGCAGGACGAAAAGTGGGAACAACGATAAATAGATGGAGGTTCCGAAAACGTCCTGTGGCTTGACGCTCGCGGATACCCCGCAACGTGCTGTTCGCCTGGCAGCTGCGTGGGTCAGTCATAAATATCAGGGCAGTGTATCCCTGCGGCAGAGGTAACGACATCTGTTTGCCATCGATACTTTGGAGCGGCGGTAGGCCGATACGCTCACCGATGGGCGGGTCGGCACGCAGAGCCTTTTGTCTCCACGGTTCCACGCCGGAGGCAAGTTGCCAGCGCGTCCATAAGGAGTATGCGCTCAGTCCGTAGCGCGACGCCAGCAGATAGCCCAGAATAAAAGCAAGGAATGCGATAGCAACCAACTCCCGCCGCTCCGGGTCGCGAACCCACTCGTACCACTTGCTGGATTTTCCTTGACGCAACGAGGTTTGGGACATAACACCACCTTGCCGATTGCCTTCCATATATAAAAGACGCTTGAACGAGCCAAAACAGGACATCCATCGGCTTTCATGATAGAGAAGCCCGGATACTTGCCTTCACAGCACATATTCCTCCCCACTAGAAGGGTTCCTGAAACGAATACCCAGGTTACTCCGCTGCAGCGTAGGTAGCAGGAGTACGGGTTCGCATTCACGCAGATGCTCTCTCACGAATATCTCTCCCGACTGAGGTTCCATTGTCGCAAACAGCGCATCCCATAAGTCTGCTGCGAAACGCAGAGCGCGATCTTGCAGACCTGACGACAAACGCGAAACGGGCACCTCTACCTCTTGTCCCTGTTGAAACCGTTCCAGCTCCTCTGGCGTCAGCTCGCTCAGCAACTCTGGTAGCAGCTGTTCGGTATACTTTGCACGTGTGTATGTCGCCTTTGCCTGTTCTGCCAAAGATGCCTCTTCTTCCAGGGCACGTTGTTCTGCCTGCTTCTGTTCCGCACTGCGCGAGAAAGATACCTGTACCTCACTGCGCAGCAACAGCGAGATAGCTTCTACTACCTCCCCTGGCGACACAGATTGCCATTTGGCAAAGATGCGCACTGCCTGCAACTCTGGCTCCACTTGCAGTTGCCAACCCGTCTCTTTGGAGAACCGTTCGCAGAATGTGGACAGAGGTACTGCTATCGCTTTGACGAAAACCCGCACTACGCCCTCTTCACTCTTCCTCGCGCGAATTTCCATCTGGTCGTATCCTGTTCCCCTCCACCACGCTGACGGAAATAGCGAGGCGTTCCTTTGCTCCTGCTTTCGCTTGAAGGTTGTACCGAATGTTGGGGGTGCCTGTGGACTGGGACGCACGATATATGTGTTGCCTGTGCGTACAATCTCGCGATGGTAAGCTGCGGCAACGCTTTGGATGTCCACACTGCTGCGTAGAGCCATTGCATTCGGGGGCATCAGTAGTTCGTCAGAGTAGTAACATTCCGCAAGCAAGCCATCCGACATCTTGCTACTCAGTTGCTGAAGTATCTGTACAAAGCGAACAGGCACGGAGGCATCTTGAGATGAGGAGTTGCCGTTCCTCTGAGTCCAGCCATTCGTGATGAGCATCAGCATAATAACCGAAGCCAAGATGCATAGCAAGCCGTATCGCCGTGTGAACATTGTGAACCTCCTTAGAGTGCTTATTGGTGCATCAATGCTCAAAATCGTGTGAATGACGAACCCACAACCTAGCGAGAAGAGCAACTTGGCAACCCACAGCAGCAGGTCAGCATCAAGGCTCTATAATACCCAAAGTAATAGCTAGGGCTCTACTACTACCCTTTGACTAACTTCAAGCCAGGGATCCTTGTATACGTCGGTGTCGAGACGCGCGTTGTATAATACGAAAGTATCGTAGAACGTTGTGCGAGTGCTCACGTTTTTAGCACGTGTCTCAACTTGCCATCGTATAGTGTTGTCTTGCGTCACCTCAGAAAGCGTGATTTCAATACGTTGCCTACCGCTCTGCCAGGCGGTACACTCGATAGCACAGGTAGGATCTGCAGCTTGCATTTGCTGGGGGGGGATAACCGACTAACACAGTATCCATATCGCGCTGGCGGATTATGTAGGTAAACCAACTTCCGCTTCGGACAGTAACCGTCGTCTGTTCGCAACCTCCTGTCTGCAAAGGTAGGTAGCCAGAGTACTGCGCCTCCGCTTTGAGAGATGTCCAGATTACCAATCCCGCTAGTATGGATAGCGTTGCCATTCTTGCTAACATTGTACGCCTCCGTGGTGTGCTGTTCTACTGCTATTATAGACGTTCGAACGAGCCAAAACAGGACATGTTCTATACTGTTGCACAAAAAATCTCTTGGCTTATTATCCCAACCACAAGATAAGCGGTTCTACCCCCCCCCATTGTCTGGCAAATCAAAGTATTTCCTTAACTTCTGGATGGCGCGCTGATACTGCTTCTGCACCGCGCAGGGCGTTTTGCCCAGTTCGACGGCAATCTGTTCGAAGGTCATCCCCTCCACAACGTGCAGGTGTACGATCGTTCGTTGTGTATCTGGAAGAAGGGACAGGCTCTCGTGTATGCAGATGACGAGGTCGTTGTCCTGAGCGGGGGCGGGGTGATCGATAGCCGTTTCCAGCGGCACGAGCAGCTGTCGTTCCCTACGCAGGCGACGCAGATGGTCGCACAACACCGAGCGACACGTACAACGCCACAGGGCATCACTGCTTTCCGTGCCTTGCTGTTGTGCCTGCCAGAGACGTATCTGTACTTCTTGCGTCAGGTCCTCCGCCTCGCGCAGGGCAAAGCCGCGCCGAAGGAAGTATCGTATAGTCGCCTCACGACGATACATGATCATCTCTCCTCGGGACATACTGGCGCACTGCGCATCCAAGGGAACACCTGTGCGCTCATTATATTGTCAGCAAAAGAGGTATGTCAAGCGGGCAAGCGAAGGGGTTGTCTCTATCGAACTTGGCTGCAGTGACAGGTGGATGCACCTGTCATCACCCAGGAGGGGCTACGCCCTGAGCCGTGCCCCTATCTCCTCCAGCGCGCGAACGATGTGCGCTACCACCGCGTCCACTTCCTCATCGGTGAGGGTGCGTTCGGGGCTGCGGAAGGTGAGCGAAAGCGCCAGGCTGCGTGTGCCTTCGGGGATGCGCTCGCCGCGATACACGTCGAACAACTTCACGCTCTCCAGCAGGGTGCCACCCGCCTGTTTCACCGTCCGCTCCACCGTCTGGTAGGGCACATCTTCGGGCGTGATGAGGGACAGGTCGCGTAACACCGCCGGGTACTTCGGCAGGGGCACATAGCGCACGCGCCGCGTTGCCAGCGACCACAGAGTGTGCACATCGAACTCGCCAGCCAGCACTGTGCGCCGCATGATGTCCAGCTGCTCCAGCACGTCGGGATGCAGCTCACCGAAAATGCCCACTTCGCGTCCACCCACCAGCACGCGCGCGCTGCGTCCGGGGTGGAAGCGAGGGTCAGTAAGGAGTTGGTATTCTGCCTCTGCCACACCCACCGCCTCCAGCAGGGTCTGCACCACGCCCTTTGCGCTGAAGAAATCGGCAGCGGGGTAGCGGGCATCCCAGCCGGGAGGGAACACGGAGCCGGTGAGGGCGAAGCCCGCTTTCAACATCTCCTCGTACTCCCCGTTGGGCAGCTGGGCGAACACCGCGCCCACTTCGAACAGGAATATCTCCGTCTGTCGCCGCGCCAGATTGTGCACCACCACATCCACCAGCGAGGGGATGAGCGAGTTGCGCAGGGTGCTGAGTTCCTCGCTGGCAGCGTTGCGCACGCGCACTGGGGTGCGGTTCGGGTCATCTAGCGGACCGGGCGCACGGAGGGTGTGCGTGTGCACCTCGATCAGCCCTGCCCGCACGAAAGCCTCCTGCAGGGGACGAATCAGCCGGGTGTTGGGGCTGTCGCCGCCGCGATGGGTGTGTCCGAAGGGAAGACGTTCCGGGATGTTCTCGTATCCGTAAACGCGCCCCACCTCTTCCGCCAGGTCCTCCTCGATGTTCAGGTCGGGGCGGAAGGTGGGCACGGTGACGTGAATCACCCCATCATGCAGCTCCGCCTTCAGCTGCAGGCGACGCAGACAGTCCACCATCGTCGGTACGTCCAGATTCAGCCCCAGCAGCAGGTTACACCGCTCCGGGCGTAGAGTCACGATGCGCTCACTGGCAGGGCGCGGATACACATCCACCACGCCCGAAAGGGGTTCGCCCGCGCCAATTTGCGACAGCAATTCGCACGCCCTGTCCAGCGCGGCGACGACGCCACTCGGGTCCACCACGCGCTCGAAGCGGTAGGAGGCTTCGGTGGACAGTTGCAGCCGTTGCGAGGTGCGCCGGATGGAGGTCGGGTTGAAGTGCGCCGATTCGAGCAGTACGTTACGTGTGCCGGGGGTCACTTCGGTTTCGCTACCGCCCATCACCCCTGCCACCGCTACCGGATGGGTTGCATCACAAATCATCAGCATGTCCGGTTGCAGGTCGCGCTCGATGCCGTCCAGCGTGGTGATCTTTTCGCCCGGCTTTGCCCGCCGTACCACGATGTGCCCGTTGGGCAGCAGGTCCAGGTCGAAGGCGTGCAGGGGTTGCCCCATCTCCAGCATCACGTAGTTGGTCACATCCACCACGTTATTGATGGGGCGCATCCCCGCGGCAAGCAGGCGTCGCTGCATCCAGTCGGGCGAGGGGGCAATGCGGACGTTGCGCACTACCCGCGCGGCGTAGCGTGGACACAGGTCTTCGTCCAAAATCTCCACTTTAGCCACCTGCGCCGCTTCACCGGGTTCTGCGGTGCGGGCAGAGGGCATCGGGTGACGCAGGGGCAGGTTGTAGATGGCTGCGACCTCTCGCGCCACGCCCACCATCGACAGACAGTCGCCGCGGTTGGGCGTGACTTTGACGTTGAGTACCGGCTCGCCTTCCTCATGCTCGACGGCTTCCACTTCCAGTCCCGCCATCGTCAGGCGGTACGCCAGATCCTCCGGCGATGCCGTCACGTCCACATATTCTCTCAACCACTCTATCGGCACACGCATGGCTCGAATGCTCTCTCACTCATGACGGTTTCAGGATAACAAGCTTACGCGCCGTACTTTTGCAGGAAGCGCAAATCGTTTTCCAGGAACAGGCGCAGGTCGTCGATTTGATATTGAATCATCGGGATGCGCTCGATACCCAATCCGAAAGCGAAGCCTGTCCACTGCTCGGGATCGATGCCGTGTGCACGCAGGATATTGGGATGGATCAACCCTGCGCCGCCCAGCTCCAGCCAGCCGCCCTGCCAGTAGATGGCGTAGTCCACGCCCGGCTCCACAAAGGGGAAGAAGTCGGGGCGGAAGCGCACCTGCACATCCTCGCCGAACATCTGCCGCGCGAACGCCGCCAGCACACCCTTCAAATCCGCCATGCTGATGCCCCTGTCCACCATGAAGGCGTCTACCTGATGGAAGGTATGGTGGTGGGTGGCGTCTACCGTTTCGTTGCGGAAGCACCGACCGATGACCGCAATGCGGAAAGGTGGCTTGCGTTTCTCCATAATGCGCCCCTGCACGCTGGTGGTCTGCGTGCGCAGCAGGCGTGTGTCGGAGATGTAGAAGGACATCTGCTCATCCATTGCAGGGTGGTCATCGGGATAGTTGAGCGCGGCGAAGTTGTAGCGGTAGTCGTCCAGTTCGGGGCTGTCTACGAATTCGAAGCCCAGCCCGATGAGTGCAGCGCGCACACGCTCCATCGTCTGCGTGAGCGGATGCTTCAGCCCGAGGCGCAACGGACGAGGGGGCAGGGTGATGTCCACACGCTCCGCCCGCAGGCGTTCCTCGCGCTCCTTCCGTTGCAGCTCCGCGCGACGCTGGTCTACCTGCGTCTGCAGTTGCGCCTTGACCGAGTTGAGCAGCTGTCCGAAGCGCGGTCGTTCCTCCGGGGGCAGGGTAGGGAGGGCGCGTAGCAGTTCGGTCACCTGTCCTTTGCGCCCCAAGTAGCGAACCTCCACGCTTTCCAGCTCCGCGGTGTTGCTGGCGGAGAGGATGGCTTGCGTCGCTTCTTCTATCAGCGTGCGGATACGCTCTTCCAAGGCTACCCCACCGTGACGAAAGTGGCGTGCTGTCGGGCTATCTGCACCAGTTCGCGGAAGGCATCCGGCTGGTTTACCGCCATGTCCGCCATCACCTTGCGATCCAGCGCCACGCCTGCCTTCGTCAGTCCTTCGATAAAGCGGTTATAGGGCAAGCCTTCCGCACGGCATGCGGCGGAGATGCGCGTAATCCACAGTCTGCGGAACTGCCGTTTGCGCACGCGCCGGTCGCGATAGGCGTACTGCAGGCTTTTCATCACCTGCTCGTTGGCGCGGCGGAAGACATTCTTCTTGCGCCCCCAGTAACCTTCCGCCCGCTCGATAATCTTTTTGTGTCGCTTATGGGTTATCGTGCCGCGTTTGACACGAGGCATGGTTGGCTATCCCCCTTCGGTTAGATTCCCAGCAAGCGCTTCATGCGCCAGCGGTTGCCTTTATCGACCTCTTTTTCGATCTCCAGTCGGCGTTTGCGAGAGCCACTCTTGTGCAAGAACATGTGGCTATTGGCAGCATTGAGACACATCAGTCTGCCCTTCCCGCTAAGGGCAAACCGTTTCGCCGCCGTTTTGTGTGTTTTCATCTTCTGTTTGGGCATATTTGCTCCTCTCCTTACCAGAGTGCTGCGCGAAAAATGGGGGAATACTCCCCCATTGTAGACTTCACTTCATCGGTCTGCTCGCTACTTGCCTTTCGGTTTCGGAGCCAGTACCATCGTCATCGTGCGTCCTTCCAGAGCAGGTGGTTTTTCCACAACGCCCACTTCGGCGGCGCCGTTTGCGAAGAACTCCATCACCTTTTGCCCCATCTCGGGGCGGGTGATCTCCCTGCTACGGAAGAGCACCGTGATTTTCACCTTGTCGCCCTCTTTCAGAAACTTGATGCAATTATTCAGCTTGAAGTCCAGGTCGTGATCGTCCGTTCCGGGGCGCACCCGGATGGCTTTCACTTCCATGACATGCTGCTTTTTCTGGGCTTCCTTCTCCCGTTTCGCCTGCTGGTACTTGAACTTCCCGTAGTCCATAATGCGACACACGGGAGGGTTAGCCTGAGGGGCGACCTCGATCAGGTCTAGTCCGCGTTCCTGCGCAATTTGCAGTGCCTCGCGGGTGGGCAGGATGCCCAGTTGCACGCCGTTCTCGTCCACGACGCGCACCTCGCGTGCTCGGATGCGCTCGTTGATCCGCAGATCCGTTCTGATGTTTCCTCACCTCAGACCAAGTTTTGCGCAAACCAACGCATTAAATTGTATCGGCAAAAGGTATCTGTTGTCAAGTGTCCGCCGTCAGAAACAGCACGCTGCCTTGCAAACATCCGGCAGGTTGTGCGATGATATACCTGATGCTGCAGGATATTGGGATATAATGTGACAGGGAGAAGGTTGCTCCTGTACTGACGGAGAGAGTATGCGTTCCAGACCACGAAAGCGTTCGGTGACCCGTCCGATACGCAGGCGACGCCGCCCTGTGTGGCAACGCCTGCTGATCTATCTGCTACTGCTGGTGCTGCTAGCCATCGTGGTGGGAGGCGGGTATCTGGTGGTGCTGCTGGTGCAGGTCTCGAAGTTGCTGCCCAGCAGTGAGCAGATTGTAAACCTCAAACCGTATGTGGGCACGCGCATTCTCTCACAGGACGGGGTGGTGCTGGCGACCCTGACCAACGAACGGCGCGAGCTGGCGAAACTCTCGGAGTTCCCTAAGCCACTGATCGATGCGGTGGTAGCCATCGAAGACAGCCAGTTCTTTCAGCACAGGGGTATCAGTCCGCGAGCGGTGTTCCGGGCGGTGTGGGTGAACCTGCGTGCGGGGCGATATGCGCAGGGCGGTAGCACCATTACCATGCAGCTGGCGCGGAATGCTTTCCTGACGCAGCAAAAGACCTTCCACCGCAAGTTGCAAGAAGCACTGCTCGCGCTGCAGATGGAGCAACACCTCACTAAAGAGCAGATTCTGGAAACATATCTCAACGAGGTGTATTTCGGTAGCGGTGCGTACGGCGCCAAGACAGCCGCCCGGGTGTACTTCAATAAACCGCTGAACCGGCTCACCCTTGCCGAGTGCGCTCTGCTGGCAGGGGTAATACGTCGTCCCTCCGCTTATTCGCCCCATGAAAACCCCGACCTGGCGTTGCGTCGGCGGGACAGGGTGCTGGAAAGGATGCGCGCGCTAGGTTTCATCAACGAGCAGCAGTATGAAGAAGCCAGGCGAGAGCCGATTCGGGTGGTACCCTTGCGAAGACAGGGCATCCGTTACAAGGCTCCTTACTTTGTGTTTCACGTGCTGAAGCAGCTGATGGAGGATTACGGCGAAGACCAGATTTACAAGGCGGGATTGACGGTAGAGACCACCCTGAACTGGCAGATGCAACAGGCAGCGGAACAGGCGTTGCGTGAGGGACTGGCAAAGTATGGCAGAGGCAACGCCACGCAGGGAGCCATTATCGCCATAGACCCCCAGACCGGATTCATCCGGGCGATGGTGGGTGGGGTAGAGTTTAGCAAGTCACAGTACAATGCCACTACACAAGGCAGGAGACAGCCCGGTTCGGCGTTCAAGCCCATCGTCTACTGCGCAGCGATTGACAAAGGGATATTGACCCCCGATTCGCGTATCCTCGATGCGCCGGTCAGCTATCCTTCCTACCCACGCCCCTACCGTCCCAAGAATGCAGATGGACGCTATCACGGCTCGGTGACCGTGCGACAGGCGATCGCGTACTCTATCAATATCCCGGCGGTGAAGACCATTGCGATGGTAGGACCGCAGACGGTGATTGAGTACGCTCGCAAGCTGGGCATCCAGTCGCCTCTGGAGCCAAACCTTTCTCTGGCGCTGGGGTCGTCGGCGGTTCGTCCCATCGAGATGGCGGTGGCATACGGCGTGTTTGCGTCAGGGGGCAATCGCTGTGAGCCTGTTGCCGTCGTACGGGTGAGGGATAGCGAGGGCAAAATCGTTCAGGAAAACGCCCCGGAGATTACATATGGGGTGATTCCGGAATCGACGGCGAAGACGATGGACGACCTGCTGAAGGGACCCGTACGGATGCCTGGTGGAACCGCCTATCGCGTTCTGCATGACTTCCCTGAGGCGCGAGGCAAGACGGGCACCACCGATGAGGGAAGGGACGCCTGGTTCGTCGGCTACACCCCCGAGCTGGTGACCGCCGTATGGGTAGCACGCGAGGTGGAAGACCCGGTCAAGAAACAGAAGGTGTATCTGCCGATGCCGCGTGTCTTCGGAGGCACAGTGTGCGCCCCTATTTGGAAGGAGTTCATGAGCAAGGCGGTACCTCTGCAGAAGGAGTGGCTTCGCAAACTGGAGCCCGGCGACGTGCCACAGAAGCCTCAACAACCGGAGAGCATAGACACGGTCACGCTCACCTTGTGCGACGATACCGGCATGATCGCTACGCCTGCCTGTCCACACACGCACCGCTACACTTTCCAGCGTGGCGAAGAGCCTACTCAGCGATGCACGCTGCATGGTTCTCCACCACCGACCAGCCCAGCCACCCCTGAGGGCACCGCCAGCCCGCCGTTGGAGGGCGTACCGCCCGCTACCACTGCCCCACAAGCGCCGGAACCGGTGCCTCCACCTGCAATGACTGCTCCAGGCAATATCTCCGGTGGTGAACCTGCAGTGTTGCAGCCCCGGGTCAGCGAACCGCCGCCGATAACTGCTCCTGTGCAACCCCGCCTGTCTGAACCCAGGGTGACTCCGCCCCCTGCGGTGGAGAACGTACGAATTTGTGCGGATTCGGTGCTGTTGGCAACGCGCTACTGTCCTGAAGTGCTGGAAAGAACCTTCCCTGCAGGCAAAGCGCCGAAGAAACGTTGTCCTTTGCACCGTCCGCCCCCGGGAGAGGAGTAGTCATGCGTGGACGTTTCGGGGTGGAGATACCTGCACCTCCTCAGGTGCCTCACTTCCAGTTGTATGTGGCGCTGATAGCTCTGGGCTTCGCTGCGCTGGTGCTGCGTCTGTGGTACCTGCAGATAGCGATGGGCGAAGAGTTATTGGCGCAGTCGGAGAGCAACCGCAAACGTTTTATCCGGCTCTTTGCACCCAGAGGAATGATTGTGGATCGCGCCGGGCGCACGCTGGCAATGAACCGCCCGGAGTTTGTCGTCAGCATTATCCCGGCGGAGGTAGGGAACGATGACACGGTGTTGCGTCGCCTGAGCCAGATTCTGGAGATGCCACTGGAAGACATTCTGCAGGTCGTCGGCAGTCCGAAACAGCGTGCCCAGCGACTGTATCCTATTCCTCTGGCAACGGGCGTCTCTCTGGAGGTAGTGACGCGCATCGAGGAGAACCGGCTATGGTTGCCCGGTGTGAGTGTCAGCCCACAGCCGGTACGCTGGTACCCCGAAGGGAAGCTGGCATCGCACCTGCTGGGAATGCTGGGGGAAGTGGACGCGAAGGAGCTGCAAGCGCTGCGCGAAGTCGGGGTGTCGCCCGGAGAATACGTGGGTAAGATGGGTGTGGAGCGGATGCAGGAAGTATGGCTGCATGGCAAGGCAGGAGGCAAGTGGGTGGAGGTGGACGCACGCGGACGCCAGCGGCGTGAGATCGAAGAGGTGCCCGCCGAGCAAGGTGCGACGGTGATGCTCACCATCGATAAGCGGTTGCAACGTGCCGCCGAAGAGGCTTTCGGCAACCGGGTGGGAGCAGCAGTGGCGTTAGACCCACGCACCGGCGAGGTGTTGTTGCTGGCGAGCTTTCCTCGTTTTGACCCCAACGCTTTTGCCCGTGGAGTGCAGCCGAGCGTCTGGCGGGAAATAGCCGGCAACCCGCTGCACCCTCTGCAAAACCGCGCGATTGGCAGCCGCTACCCGCCCGGCTCCACGTTTAAGATTATCACGGCGGCGGCAGGGCTGCATTCTGGGGCGATTACGCCGTACACCAGCTTCTATTGCCCCGGCGCATTACAACTGGGACGATGGCGATTTCGCTGCCACCGCAGGCATGGAGCAACGGACTTCGTCAAGGCAATCGGCGCATCGTGCGATGTGTATTTCTATCAGATGGGGCTGCGAATGGGTATCGGTGCTCTGGCGGAGATGGCTCACGCCTTCGGCTTGGGAGAGGTAACCGGTATTGACCTGGTGGGCGAGAGTAAGGGCAACATCCCTACGCCGGAATGGAAGAAGAAACGGTACAAAGAGGTCTGGTACGATGGCGATACGGTAAACGCCTCCATCGGGCAGGGGTTTGTGCAGACGACACCGCTGCAGATGGCTCTGGTGGCTGCTGCTGTAGCCAACCGGGGCACGATCATGAAGCCTTTTGTGGTCAGGCGAGTTATCCCACCGAACGGCACGCCCGTAGAGACGCAGCCCTCCGTACTCAAACAGGTATCCCTGCCCCCGGACTACTGGCGGTGGATTGCCGACGGAATGCGGGCAGCGGTGGCAGGAGCCGGCGGAACCGCGCATGCGGCAAACCTTCCCGGTATCGCCGTTGCAGGCAAAACGGGCACCGCCGAGGACCCCCCGCGCCGTAAGCCCCATGCGTGGTTCATCTGTTATGCGCCGATGGATAACCCGCGTATTGCGCTGGCGGTGATAGTCGAGCAGGGAGGACACGGTGGGGCGGTTGCCGCTCCCATTGCCCGGCATATCCTGGAAACCTTCTTCGGAATGCAGCACGCTCACGCACGAGGCGATGCCAGCGTCACCGATTAGCGATTTCTTCAGAAATTTTTTCAAAAAGTTCTTCCCAAACGACTTGACAAGATTTCAGGGGGTATTTATAATAGATGCGTAAACGCTTACACAACAATAAGTGCAATGATGACCATTGAGGAGTTTGCACGCAAGATCGGAGTGTCCAGCGCGACCGTCTCGCGAGCGATCCATGGGAGGGGACGCATCAGCCCGCAGACGCGCCAGATGGTGCTACAACGCATGGAGGAGCTGGGCTTCACACCCAACCTGCACGCCCAGAGCCTGGCGCACCGACGGAGCCGTACCATCGGGCTGGAGTACCTGGGACGCACAGAGGTCCTGTCGGATATGTTCTTGATTGCGCTGGCACGAGGAATCCAGCATGTGCTATCCGAGCACGGCTATACGCTGTTGCTGAACCCCGTTGGAGTTTCAGACGAACAGGAGAGCCTGCTACGGCGCTGGGCGCGTTCACGGGCGGTAGACGGCGCGATTGTGGTCGGTGACCCCGATGTGCCGGTGGACTGGCTGCGCAAGCTCACCGCCCAGAAAACCTTCTGCGTGGTGATTGTGCACCATCCGCCGCCGCCTCTGCAGGGGGTAGGGTGCGTGACTCTGGACCTGTCGCGGGGTATCGCGCAGGTGGCGGATCTGTTGTGTTCGCTGGGGCACTGCCGGATAGGGTATATCGGCAGTATCGAGCCGGACCCTGTGCTGTCCATGCTGCGCAAAGAGATAGAGAGCCGGGGCGGACGTATCCCACCGGAACTGGTGCTTTACGCGGGGCGCACGCCCGACGACGGCGCACAGGCAGCGTGCAAGCTGGTGACGAGCTCTCCTCGCCCCACAGCGATATTCGTGCGAACCGATGTGCTGGCGATAGGTGCGATGCAGGCGATACGCGAAGCAGGATTGTGTATCCCGAAGGACGTTTCGGTAGTGGCGCATGACGATGTGCCGCTCGCACAGTTCACCGACCCACCGTTGACTACGGTGCGTGTGGATTATGAGCAGCTGGGCAAATCGGCGGTGGAGATGTTGCTGGCGATGCTGGAGCGAAGGGAACCTGTTGAGTTACACCGTACGGTACATACTTCGCTGGTGCAGCGCGCCACGGTCGCACCGCCTTTGCATCATCCAACCACATCTCACACAGGAGGTATCTGACCCCATGCGCAAGTCAACCGGTTTCACTCTCATCGAGTTGCTCGTCGTGATCGCGATTATCGCGATACTGGCGGCAATCCTGTTCCCCGTGTTCGCCCAGGCGCGTGAGCGAGCGCGTGCGGCGAGCTGTCTATCCAACATGAAGCAGTTCGGTCTCGCCATCCAGATGTACAAGCAGGATTACGACGAGACCTACTCCGGACCGTTCATCTACGAGGGAGCGTGGGGTGACTGCAACGTGCTGGTCTGGTTCCCCGACCTGCACATGCCTTACGTCAAAAACCGCCAGCTGAAAGTGTGCCCCTCCGGCAGGGAGTACACGACCTTCGCCGCGCCTTCTACGATGGACGTTCCGGGCACTTGCGGCTGGGACGAGCCGGGCAACGGGCGCTACTACTTCAGCTACAAGTGGAACAGCATCTGGGCATGGCCCTGCACCGACCCTCGCTCGGACTGGACATGGTCGAAATTCGGCTTCAAGCACTACCTGTCCGACGGCGCGGTGGACGAACCAGCCAGCACCATCCTGCTCATGGACGGCTCGTGGCCCGAAACGTGGGCGGACTGCGACGCCGACCCGATATGGAACCATCAGGACGTCTGGTGGGGACCACCGACCATCGTCTATCGCCACTTTGACGGCTTCAATGCGACGCACGGCGATGGACATGCCAAGTACTACCGCAAGGCGTCCACCCGATGGGGGCAGTGGACAGTGCAGGCAGGGGATTAGCGATGGCATCGCCTCTCAAACGCGAAATCTCACTGGTGACGGCGGTCATCGTTGTAGTGGTGGTTCTGGCGCTGGTGGTGGGAGCCTACTGGTACCTCTCTGGCGGCAGTGCTCTCTCCGAGCGCAACAAACCACCTGCTCGTCCCCTGCAGCCGCCATCCAACCTGATGATGCCTGGCGGTGTGGGAGCGGGTGCTCCACCCGCTCCGTCTCCTCGCTGACCCGGCGGGTGCACAGGCTAAAGCCTGCAGCTGACCGAATCGGTGTGGGAAGGATGCGCTCCGTCGCGCCCTGTGGGTGAGGCGGAGCGTGCCCTCTCCAACCGAGAGTACTTTGGGGCTTCTATGCGCATCGCCTTACAGGAAAAACCTGCCCCTGCCGAAATGGTGACCAGCACCCAGCCAGCCATGCTTCCCATCCGCTGGTGGACGGTGATGCTGGGGCTGGTGCTGATCGTGCCCAACAACTACTGGGTCGTGTACATGGAGAAGGTGCGCACCGGTCCCTATCCCACGACTATCTCTATCTTCGCGAACTGTGTGTTCTTACTGGTGGTGTTGCTGGTGGTCAATGCGCCGTTGAGACGGTGGCTGCCGCGCATTGCGCTGAACCGTGCCGAACTGCTCACCGTTTATTCTATGCTCTGTGTCGGTTCTGCGCTGGCAGGACTGGACATGATACCCGTGCTCGTGCAGATGATGGGGCATCCCTTCCAGTTCAGCAACGACTCCAACGGCTGGCTGAACACCTTCGGCAAATACCTTCCGCGCGAGCTGATGGTGACCGACTTAGACGCCCTGCGCGGATACTATCAGGGCAACGACACCCTGTACCGCTGGGAACACCTGCGGGCATGGCTGCCGCCCGTGCTGCGCTGGATGGTGTTTATCTTCGCGCTGCTGTTTGTGATGCTGTGCCTCAGCAACCTGTTACGCAAGCTGTGGGTGGAGCGGGAACGCCTCACCTTTCCCATCGTCATCCTGCCCCTGCAGATGACCGACGAGCGTGCCCCCTTCTGGCGCAACGGCTTGCTGTGGGCAGGTATCCTGCTGGCGGGCGGGATAAACGTGTTGAACGGCTTGAACTACATGATACCCTCGTTGCCCGCCATCAACGGGAAGCATCAGGACCTGCTCCCCTACATCACCCAGAAGCCCTGGAACGCCATCGGCTGGACGCCTTACTCCTTCTACCCGTTCGTCATCGGGCTGGGCTATCTGCTGCCGCTGGACCTGGTGTTCTCCTGCTGGTTCTTCTATATCTTCTGGAAGGCGGAGCTGGTGGTCTCCAACGCCATGGCGTGGGATACCATTCCCGATTTCCCCTTCATCCGCGAGCAGGCGTTCGGCGGCTACATGGCGATACTGGTGTTCCTTACGTGGACGGCAAGAGGCTACCTGAAGGCAGTCTGGCAAAAGGCATGGCACGGCACAGGCGAACTCTCCGACAGCGGCGAGGCGATGTCCTACCGCTCCACGCTCCTCGGGCTGATCGCGGGACTGGCGTTTCTGGTGGGCTTCCTGTGGTATTACGGCATGTCGCCCGTGTGGGCGGTACTGGCGGTGGCGATTTACTTCGCGCTCACGTTAGCGGTGATGCGCATGCGGGCGGAGCTCGGTCCCCCCGTGCATGACCTGCACTTCTCTGGTCCCGACCATGTGATTACCCGCGCCTTCGGCACGGGGGCGTTAGACGGGCGCAGTCTGGCGGTGTTGAACTTCTTCTACTGGTTCAATCGTGCCTACCGCAGTCATCCCGCTCCCATTGTGATCGAGAGCCAGCGCATCGCGGGTTCGGCGAACGCCTCACAGCGGCGGATGGCGGCGGCGCTGATGTTAGCGGTGCTGGTAGGCGGGTTATCCTCCTTCTGGGCGTTCGTGCATCTGGGCTACCAGCTGGGCACAGCGAGCAAGTTCTTTCAGGGCATCTGGTTCGGCAACGAGGCGTACAACCGCCTGGCCACCTGGATTGCTAGCCCTAGCAAACCCAACCCGCAGGCGAACTGGGCGATGGCGATCGGCTTCGGCATTTGCTCCCTGCTGATGTTTCTGCGCCTGAAGCTGCTGTGGTTCCCCTTCCATCCCATTGGCTTCGCCATCTCCGGCTCGTGGAGCATGAATCTGGTGTGGTTACCCCTGTTCATCGCGTGGCTGGTCAAGTGGCTGGTGCTGCACTACGGCTCCCTGCGCACCTACCGCCGACTGGAACCCTTCTTCCTGGGCTTGATGTTGGGCGAGTTCATCGTGGGCAGCATCTGGAGCCTGCTGGGTCTGCTGACCGACCTGCCCACCTACAGCTTCTGGGGAGCGTAAGAGCCCGACACCAACCTTGCCAATCTCCCCTCTTTCCAGATATACTCTTAACGGCAGTTCCTGTGGGGAGATTATGGCTTTGAGTAAGCATCAAACATATCGACAGACCCTGCAACGGCTCAGCAGAGTGGCGAGGCAAGCGGTTTCACAAGCGGACATCGACCGGTTCCTGACCACTGCGCTACAAGAGGGCATGAATCTGGTAGGGGGCTTTCGTGCCTTCGTCGCGCTGGTAGACGAGGATGCCGGCGAGCTGGTCATCCACAGTGCGCTGGGACCGGGCTGGGATGAGCAAAAACGCCAGAGCCGCCTACAGGTAGCGCAGGAGGAGGGCAAAGGCATCACCGGCTATGTCGCCGCCACGCAGCAACCGTATTGCACGGGCGACGTCCTGCACGACCCCCACTACCTGCAGTTCTTCGAAGATGTGGTCAGCGAGATGGCAGTGCCCATTGTGGATGCCTATGGACGCACACGGGGCGTGATCAACATCGAGTCCAACCGTCCCGACGCCTATGACGAAGAGGATGTGGAAGCCATCGTTCTGCTTGCCGACCTGTGCCTGACCGCCCTCAATCTGTACCAGTCGCGCATGAGGCAGGAAGCACTGGTGCAAATCGGCAATGAACTGAGCACCTCCGAGGACCTGGACGACCTGATGCAGACGGTGCTGGACGTGGCAGCGAAGGTGCTGCGCTTTGAAGACTGTTCGGTGTTCCTGATAGACGACGACCGCAAGCGGTTGAACCTGGTGGCGTCTAGCAGCGCTCTTCGCGAACAGGTGGGCAAGGTCTCCTACCCGCTGGGTGAGGGGCTAACGGGCTGGGTGGCTCAGCATGGCGAACCCATCCGCACCGCCAATCCGCGTGAAGACCCCCGATGGCGTGGTATCGCCAGCGAGATGCCGGTGGAGCAAATCGGCGCGTTTCTGGCGGTTCCCGTGTGGGGACGCGAGCGCACAACCGGTGTGATTCGCGTGGTACGACGGCGCAGTCTCGCCCCCTGGTTCGATAACCGGTTCACGGATGATGAGATGGAAGTGCTCTCCGCCATCGGCAGCCAGCTGGGCGCGGCGATAGAGAGCCTGAACATGCGCCAGCGACTGGTGCAGACCGAACGCATGGCAGCGTGGGGCGAGATGTCTGCCAAAGCAGCGCACATGATTGGCAACCGCACCTTTGCCATTAAGGGTGACCTGAACGAGGTGGAATATCTACTGCAGCAGCCAGAGGTAGACCGCGAGCAGTTGACGGAGCTCATCGGCAGTATCCGGCGAGGGGTGTCGCGCCTCGAGGAGATACTGCATGAGTTCCGCGACTTCGTGATGGCGACGCACCTCAGTACGGGGGTAGATAACGTCAACAACATCATCGCACAGACGGTGGCAGAAACGTTCCCAAGGCGCGGTCCGGTGGAACTCAGGCTCAGTCTGGACCCGAAGCTCCCGGACATCCGCTGCGACGCGGTGAAACTCAAGCGCTGTTTTGCGGAGATGATAGAGAACTCGCTCAGCTTCCAGCCGGAAGGCGGCGAGCTGCATATCAGCACGGAGCTGGTGGACGCGCGATCTTTGCCCACCAGACTGGGCGTGGCACGCAACAAGCAGTTCGTCCACGTCCGCTTCTGTGATCAAGGACCGGGGGTACCCGCCGACATCAAGGAGAAGATTTTCCAGCCCTTCTTCAGCTCGCGCGTGAAGGGGATGGGGTTAGGGTTGTCGATTGTCAAAGGTATTGTAGAGGCACATCGTGGATTCGTCTATGAAGATGGTACGCCCGGCGAGGGCGCGTGTTTCCACATCCTGCTGCCGGTCAACGGTAAACCGGCAGGCGAAAACACAGAAGTCAAGGAGCGACAGTGAGGAGGGTGTATGTACCGGATACTGGTTGTGGATGACGAAGAAGAGGTACGCTACGCGCTACAGCGACGCCTGCAGCGCGAAGGTTATCAGGTAGACGTCGCCGAGGGCGAGAGCGACGGCATCGAGAAAATCCGACAGGCTTCGCCTGCGTATGACGTGGTCATCACCGATATGGCCATGGAGAACCCGGATAGCGGAGTGCGCATTCTGGAAGCCGCACTGGCACACGACCTGTTCAGCGAGGTGATTGTGCTGACCGCTTACGGCAACGTGGCGAACGCAGTAGAATGTATGCGCCGCGGCGCCTTTGACTATGTGGAGAAGAACATCCCCGGCGTGGACGTATACGAACTGCTGGTGCTCAAGATCGAGCAGGCTCTCGAACGGCGTCGCTCGGCGGTGAATACCCTGCGTCGGATGGAGGAGATTACCCGTCGGTTGACCTCATCCGCCAGGCGTGGCAACTCCTAGAGGATGCGAGGGCAGAGGGTAACCTCTGCCCTGGGTGGGTGCCCGTATGAGGAAGTGGTGCTCCGTGTCATGCTGCCTTCTGCATCGCGACTTCGGCAACCTGAATGGCGACCACCTGGTCGAGACGGATATCCTCTGCGTCTGTAATCAGGTATGCACCGTAGAGCGGCACATATCTGGCATCTTCAACGGTAGCCAGCGTCACGTGGGTGTTGCCTAAGCGGTCCTTCCAGACGATTTCGCACAGCGAACCCACGTAAGCCTTGGCATCGTGCACTCCCATGTGCATTCCTCCCCTTGGCTGGTGGGATGCCACCTTCTGTAGAGAATTTTCCATGTTCGCTTCTCCGCCGTACCTGCGGAGGTTACGGGTAGTACGAAAACCTCGCATTGCTACAGGGAGAACACCGAAACGGGTATACTGGTAAGCGTAACGGGGGAACATCGGAGCGCGTCTTCTCAGTATAGAGAGATACAATCTACATCCGGCTCATCCGACCGGAGGGAGGTTTTCGTCATGCCAGAACCAACGCCAACCGCCGAACTGCTCCACCGCATCGTGGACGAGGTGGAGAAAGCCATCGTTGGCAAGCGCAACATGGTGGAGCTTGCGGTGCTCACCCTGCTGTGCGATGGACACCTGCTTATTGAGGATATCCCCGGTGTGGGCAAAACTACCCTCGCTAAAGCGCTGGCGCGTGCTATCGGCGGTAAGTTCCGACGCATTCAGTTCACCCCCGACCTGCTGCCTGCGGATGTGACCGGCACCAACGTGTTTAACCCGAAAACGCTGGGCTTCGAGCTGCACCCTGGACCGGTGTTCGCCAACGTGGTTCTGGCAGACGAAATCAACAGGGCAACTCCCAAAACACAATCCAGCCTGCTGGAGTGTATGGAGGAGAGGCAGGTGACCATTGACGGCGTGTCGCACCCGTTACCAAGACCTTACTTCGTGATTGCCACGCAGAACAACGTGGAGATGTTAGGCACGTATCCGCTGCCGGAAGCACAAATGGACAGGTTCTTCATTCGGCTGTCCTTAGGGTATCCCTCTCCACATGATGAGGTGATGATACTCAGTCGCCAACAGCAAGAGCAGCCCTTGCAACACGTACAGCAGGTCACCGAGCCGGAGCAGATTGTGCAGGCGCAGCAGGATGTGCGTGCAGTGTACGTGCATGACGCCATGCGCAACTACATCGTGAACATCGTGAACGCGACACGCCGTCACCCACACGTGCAGCTGGGGGCAAGCCCGCGCGGTTCGCTGAACCTGATGCACGCCGCGCAGGCATACGCCGTACTGCAGGAACGCGACTACGTCTTGCCAGATGATGTGAAGGCGGTTGCTCAGGCGGTGCTGGCACATCGGCTGATTCTCAAGCCGGAGGCGCGAGTACGCGGCATCGATGCAGAGCAAGTGGTGGCGGAGGTACTGGGGCAGGTCGCGGTGCCCATCGGGGCAGGAGCTCGTCCATGACGACACACACAGAGGATGTATCAGCAAAACCCAACTATCACGGGGTGAAAGTGCTTGCCGCCGTGCTGTCCAGCTTGTGCATCCTCACCGTAGCCATGACGCTTGGTTTGGGGCATCTGTACATGATGGCAGTGGCGATTGCGGTGGTGCCTCTGGTGTCGTACTTCGTAGGCAAAAGGATGCTGGCAGGGCTATCGGTGCAGCGCGAGGTGGCGGATGTGGCGTGGGACGGTCAATTGGTGTCGGTAAAGATACACATCCATAACCGCAGCAACCTGCCCAGATATTTTGTGCAGGCGCAGGATACCCTGCCCGAAGGAGCCCGGTTTGCCGAAGGCGACGGCGTCATACCTCTGGCGATCCCTGCCCGGGGCAGCCAGCAGGCAGAATACCGCGTGGTGTTCTCACGGCGAGGCAGGTACCTTCTGGGACCCCTGAGTCTTCACGCTACCGACCCTCTGGGGATGTTTTTCTTCTACCACCAGCTGCGTGAGCAAACGGAGGTGCTGGTGCTGCCTGCTCCCCTGCCTCTCCCTGCTATGGATAGTACGCGCGGTGCGCTTTACGCTGCTGCAGGCGTCCACTCTGCACCCGTGCGAGGGGATAGTGTGGAGTTCCTCGGTATTCGCGAGTATGCGCCTGGCGACCCGTTGCGCCGGGTGGACTGGAAGCACTCTGCTCGCTACGGAGACCTGTTCGTACGTGACTTCGAGCGGTTTACTCAAACCGAAATATGCGTGGTGCTGGACCGCTCTCCAGCAATGAGACGGATACCCAACAGCTTTGAAACGATGGTGAAAGCAGCAAGCGGTGCGTTGCACATGGCATACAGGAGCGGGCTACCATTTAAGCTGGTCACTGGCATTGCCGAGATGGATAACTTGCCCGCACAGTGGTCTTCAGAGCAGCTGTACGGCTATCTGTATGTGCTGGCAGAAGTGATGCCCCAGCCCGGTTTCATGTGGCTGGATGTGGTGACAAAAGCGGTAGCGGATGTGGCACCCGGAGCGTTGCTGGTGTGCATCACAGCCAGCCCAGAGTTGCGCCTGTTGTCTCTACTGGAGAAGTCTGCCCGCAAACAGATACAGGTGGTCGTAGTGCTGCCGAACGTGCCCGCACTGGACAGGCAGAGCGGTTTTCTGGACGCGCTCCATGATGGCGAGTTCTTGCGACTGCTCGCTGCCCAGAACGCCATGGTGATACCGCTGCATCCGGGAGGGGACTCATGAAGGTCACAGGCACAGCATCATCGGGGCAAGCACCCAGCATCTGGATGTACCTGTCCGGACTGGTGGTCGCATTCTGCGGCTTGCTGGCGGCACGCATCGTGATAGAAGACCAACGCTTCACGAATATGATGATGGCATTCGTGGTGTTGGGCTTTGTATTCAGCTTCATCGCGAGGCAGATGGGATGGTTCGACCTGTCGACCGGGCTTTTCATCCGCTGGTTGTTCGCGGGTCTCATCGTCTATGCTGTGCTGAACTTCTGGATGCAGGGATGGGTATTGCCCTTCGACGTGGAGACTACCTATGGCGGCACCGCTATCGCTTTCCTCTGCTGGCTGGTGGTGTTTGCTTCCTTTATGCTGGCTTCGGACGAGCATGTACTCTTTGTCGCCGTGCCGGTAGTGGCTTTGCTGGGGGTGACCGCTCCTGCGCTCAGTGCACAACAGGCTTTCTGGCTATTGACCACTTTCCTGGGGAATACCGCCTTCCTTCTGGCACAGGAGAACGCCCGCCGCTTGTACGGAGCCACCAAGCCTGATGCGCTCTTCGTGCGTGGTCAGGTAGCGGTGGCGCTGGTGTGTGGTGCGCTCGCAGCATTGACGGGCATCATCGTCAGCCTGCCCCTGCGAGATACCACGTTGCGCCTGAGCGGCAACTCGCTGCCTCCGGGTTTAGCCTCCGCCATGAGCAACAGGGGTGCCTCCAGCTCCTTTACACAGCCGGCGATTCTGGTGGGGTCGGGACCAGTGTCGCTGAGCGAGCAACCGGTGCTGGAAGTGCAAAGTAGCGAACCGCTCTACTGGCGTGGCAGTGTGTACATCCGCTACACAGGGCGAGGCTGGGCGAACCCCCGATACGGTTTCTTCACGAGAGACCTGTTCAGCCCGGAAGCGCCATTTCAATCTATCCCCGAACGCCGTGACGGGCTGTATACGCTGACAGTGCCTCCTGTCTCTCCCGAACCCCTGCGCTATCGGGAGGTGAAGCAGCGATTCAAGTTGGTACACGGCGCGGCGAAAATCATCTATGCCGCGGCACAGCCGGTGCTGGTACGCTTCCCCAACCTGGCGGTGCGTGTGGATGCCACAGGATGCCTGCAGACCTTCTATGGTTACCGATCGGGCGCAGAGTACGAGGTGATTTCGCATGTGCCGGACGCTACGCCGGATGAGCTGCGTCAGGCGCCTCCGGCAACGCCGGCGGATGTGGGGGTTATCTACTTCGAACTGCCCGCCGAGCCCAGCCCGCGCCTACAGAATCTGGTGCGAGAGATTACCGCACGTTACCACAATAACTACGACAAGGTAATGGCTCTGAAGAAGTATATCGAATCCACCTGCGATTACAACCTGAACGCTCCGGCGGTGCCCATCGGCAGAGATGCAGTGGAGTTCTTCCTCTTCGACTCGCGCGAGGGTTACTGCGACCTCTTCTCCACTGCACTGGCAGTGCTAGCTCGCTACGCGGGCATCCCATCGCGGGTGGCAACAGGTTTTCTGGCGGGGGACCCCCAGCCCAACGGCAAGTTTATCGCCCGCGAAAAGCATCGTCACCAGTGGACGGAGATATACTTCCCCGGCTACGGCTGGATAATCTTCGATGCCACCGAGGGCGCACGCGATGTCACTGGCTCCCCACGCCACACAGGCAAAAAAGAGCATTTCTGGAAGATGCTTACCCGACGTTACGGATACCTGCCCTGGATGCTGGTGGTAGCAGCAGCGAGCCTGTTATTGTTTGCTATAGTGAACGAGATCTCCGGTCGTCGTACCGGCGGCTATGCTCCTTCGCGTACCGTGCGCTGTTACCTGCAGGCGGTGCGTATGTTGCAAAAAGCAGGCTTTGCTCGGCGCGATTGGATGACGCCCTCTGAGTATGCGGCGAGGATACAAAAAGCCGTCCCCGAGGTGGCGGAGCCGCTGTGGGCGCTGACACGCTTGCTGGAACGCAGTGAGTATGGACGCGGCGTGGGGGAAGCGGAAGCCGCACAGGCAGAAAAACACCTGCAGCAGATACGTTCCGCGCTGAAACGCCGATACAGGTGGTGGCGACGCTGAAGGCGAAATAGTTCCCTCAGGAGGTGAGCAGACACTGATGGAGACTATCCGTGTGGGTGTAGTCGGTGCAGGCGCGAACACCGTCACACAACATATCCCCAACCTGCAGGCTATCGAGGGCGTGCAAATCGTCAGCGTGTGCAACCGCACGCGCGAATCTTCCGAGCGTGTTGCCCGGCAGTTTCACATTCCTAAGGTGTACGACAACTGGCGTGAACTGGTGGAAGCTGACGACACCAACGCCATCGTCATCGGAACCTGGCCCTACATGCACTGCCCGGTCACGCTGGCAGCGTTGCAGGCGAATAAGCACGTGATGACCGAAGCGCGCATGGCGATGAACGTGCGGGAGGCGAGACAGATGCTGGAAGCCGCGCGCGCACGCCCACATCTGGTCACGCAGATTGTGCCTTCGCCGTTTACACTGAAGGTAGACCCTACTATCCAACGCCTTCTCTCGGAAGGTTACCTGGGAGAGGTGCTGGCTATTGAGGTGCGGGCGGGAGGCACCTTCATCGACCGCGAGTCGCCCCTGCACTGGCGTCAGGACTTTGACCTGAGTGGCTTCAATACCATGACGCTGGGCATCTGGTACGAGGCAGTCATGCGCTGGGTCGGCGAGGCAAAGCGTGTGACGGCAATGGGCAAAACCTTCGTGCCGATGCGCAAGGACGCTTCGGGCAATCTGCGGGCGGTACGCATCCCCGACCATCTGGAAGTGATAGCGGAAATGGCGTGCGGGGCAGTCGCACACTTCCAGATTTCCGCCGTGACCGGCCTGGCAGGAGGACCCGAGGTGTGGCTGTTCGGCAGCGAGGGCACCTTGCGCTTTGCGGATGGCAAGTTAACTGGTGGGAGGCGCGGCGACAGTACCCTGAGCGAAATCCCCATCCCGCCCGAAGAAGAAGGTAGATGGCGCGTGGAAGAGGAGTTTGTGAACGCCATTCGGGGCAAAGAGAAGATACGGCTCACCACCTTTGAGGACGGCGTGAAATATATGGAGTTTACGGAAGCCGCTATTCGCAGCACGATGGAGGGTAGAGCCATTGCTATTGGTGACCTCCTCTAACGGTGGGACAGTATGGCAGTCTCTGCCACAGAGTTCTTGAACAGGGGCGTCGGCAAGACGCCTGCACGCATCTATCTGGTGCACGGCAGGGAGGAGGGACAAAAGCACGCTGTGCTGCAACGTCTGCGCGAGCAGCTGGTCTCCGATGAATGGGACCGGGCACACCTCGACGCACAAGAGGTGGACCTGTCCACGATTCTCGCCGAGGCGATGAGCATCCCCGCCTTTTCTGCTCGCCGGGTGGTATTCGTTCGTGGTGTCCAGCACCTCAAAAGCGCGGACATCGATAGTCTCGTGGATGCCATCCTCCGCTTGCCCGAAAGCACCTGCCTCGTCCTGTACACCCATGCCGAGAGTGAGGAGGAAGACAGGAAAGGAGCTGCAGTGCCCGCGAAACTGCTGGGCGCCGTGGAAAAGCAAGGTGTGGTGGTGGAGTGCAAGCCTCTCTCCGCGACGAGCTTTGGGGACTGGCTGGATGCACGCCTGAGGGAAGCGGGCAAGGAGATGACGCCCGACGCGAAGGAGCGTTTGACCTTCCTGACCGCCGCCAGCACCGCTGCAGCGCAGCCAGAGCTGGAAAAGCTGATATGGTATGTGGGTGATCGGACGGTTATCGGGCGTGAGGATGTGGATGCAGTGGTTAGCCGCACTGTGGAGGCGCAGGTGTTCAAACTGGTGGATGCCATCGCCATGCACGATGTCGCTTCGGCAATGCGCTTGCTGCGGGATGTGCTGACTTCAGGAGGGCGGGCGGAAGCAGTGGTGCCGCGCCTGATGGCATTAATCGCCCGTCAGTTTCGCCTGCTGTGGCAGATGCGCCTGCAGATAGAACACGGGGACATCGCAACTCAGTGGTTTCCCTCAGACCCCAATCTGGCACAGCTGCTCGCCCGACAGCGGTTTCTGGAAAGGAGCCTGCGCGAGCAGGCACTGCGCCTGTCGCTACAGGAAATCCAGCAGGCTCTGGAACGCCTGCATCAGGCGGACCGTGTGCTGAAAGGAATAGACGAAGGGGATAGCGACCCTCGCAGGGTGATCGAGCGGCTGGTCATCGACCTGTGTGGTATGAAGTCGACTACGCGCCGCTCGATGCAGCCTGCTGCTGTGCCAGATACTGCTTGATGAAACGCATCAGGCGCGATTTGCGCCGCGCCGCCTGGTTCTTGTGGATAATGCCGCGCTCGGCGGTCTTGTCTATGGCACTGCATGCCTGTGCCAATGCCTTGCGGATAGCTTCCGTGTCGCCACTGGCGACCGCCGCCTTCGCCTTCTTGATAAAGGTCTTCATCGCCGACTTGGCGGACCTGTTGCGCAGGCGACGCTTCTCGTTGCGCTTGATGTCTTTGAGAGACGACTTCAGGTTTGCCAACCCTGCTTCGAACCTCCCCCTTTGAGCAGTAAAAAATGGAGGCGCCGGCCGGAATCGAACCGGCGAATAGCGGTTTTGCAGACCGCCCCCTTAGCCACTTGGGTACGGCGCCTCGCTCCTCTTCGCACCATCATTATACTGAATCCACACACAATTTGCAAGATGCTCTCCTTTCCCTGAGGTAAAATAGAAGCATGAAGATAGACGAGCGCGCACAACTGGTGGAAGTGTACGACTGTGTGACGGAAATCCTGAAATGCAAGTGGACGCTGGCGATACTGGACGCCATCGCTCGTGGCGTCAACCGCCCCGGCAGGCTGGAGCGCGAGCTGCCCGGATTGACCACCAAAGTGCTCCATGAGCGTGTCCGCAAGCTGGAACGGTATGGTATCATCCTCCGGCAGGTGTATCCCGAGATACCACCGCGCGTGGAGTACGTGTTTACCGAACGGGGCAAACGGCTGCTGAAGCTGCTGGATGCAGTGAACGAGTTCGCCAGACAGTGGAACGAGTAACCGCTACGGCGGGCACAGGTCGAAGAGAATCACCTCTTGCTGAGTTCCCAGCAGCTGCGTCGTGTGTTCCGTGAAATCGACGCGCCAGCCTGCCCGCTCCATCTCCACGAGAAACTCCCACGCCGTATCGCGCCAGGGGTCCGCAAGCAACACACGACTACCCTTTGAGGTCGTCTTCTGCAACACCTCCCTCAGCGATTCGTGCAGACGACGCTCATACAAGATGTCGGCGGCTATCACCACGTCGAACGGCTGCACATCGGGAAAGCGACGCCAGTCCGCAAGAAGGGTATGGATGTCTCGAATCCCGTTCTGCGAGGCGTTCCAGAGGGCGAACTCCAGCGCGTCGGGCTGGTAGTCGTTTAGTGTCACCTCGCCTCCCAGCCATTGGGCGACGATGCCGCACAGCCCCAAACCTGTACCCAGCTCCAGCACCCGCTTGCCACGCACCAGCTGCGGGTGATTGCACAGATACTGACAGAGCCCCACCGCTGCGTGCCAGATCACCGCCCAGAAGGGGATGTCGTCCGCAGAGGTGCTTTCGGTGAGCAGGTCGTCCACACTGCGCACCGCGGTGATGCGAAACGTGCGCCGGCAGAGCGAAATGGAGAGGGTATGGGTGGGATAACGCAGGATGGCGGAGGTCACCCGGCTCGTGCCTCCGAGGTTGGTGTGGTCAACCTAGCGCGTCCCGCGAAGATATCACGGATGACCTCTTCCGCCTCCACCTCGTCAATCACGATGTCCACCACAGGTAGCTCGGAAAGCACCTGCGCCGCAATCTGCGTGGTTCGCGTGCGAGGAACTTCCAGCACCGCTCGCAAATCCTCCAGACTGCATACGGTACCAAACTGTTCCAGCTGCTCACGCAACACCGGGCGATCGAAGGTGAGCTTCAACAATTTGTTGTCCGAGTATTGCTCCACCAGCGTCTTCAGAGTGTTGTCAAAAATGATGCGCCCGTGGTCAATGATAATCACTCGCTCGCACAGCTCCTGAATATCCTGCATGTAGTGCGAAGTGAGCAGGATGGTGGTCTTCGCCTGCCGGTTGTACTCTTTCAAAAACTCGCGGATACGCTTCTGGGAAACCACGTCCAGCCCGATGGTAGGTTCGTCTAGAAAAACCACCTTCGGCGCGTGCAGTAACGCCGCCAGCAGTTCGCACTTCATCCGCTCGCCCAGGCTCATGCGGCGCACCTGCGTGTGCAGCAACTTTTTGATGTCCAGCATCTCCGCCAGCTCGTTCACACGCCTTTCAAAGGTATGGTCGTCCACCTCATACAGCTCTTTCAGCAGCACGAAGCTCTCGTAGGCGGGCAGGTCCCACCACAGCTGCATCTTTTGACCCATCACGATAGACATCTGCCGCTGGAAAGCGGGTTTGCGCTCCCAGGGCACGTAGCCCATTACCGTCGCTTTGCCAGAGGTGGGGTAGAGGATACCGGATAGCATCTTCAGCGTGGTGGTCTTCCCTGCGCCGTTGGGACCCAGAAAGCCCACCAGTTCTCCCTCCTCGATGGTAAAGGAGACTTCCTGTACCGCGTGCACCTCTACCTTCTGGCGGGTAATGAGGCTTCGCAGCGCACCCAGAGCGCCCTGCTCGCGCTTGTGGGTGACGTACGTCTTGCAAAGCCTGTCTACCTCGATCATCGCCATAAGAGATTACCTCCACCCCCTCGATAATACACCAAAAAGGGCGGTGGGTTGCAAGCAACGAACAGCGCCGATGTTTGCAGCAGAGAATTTTGCTTGAAAAATGCGTGAATGGGGCAAAAAAATACTTGACAACCGCCTGAAAACAAAATATACTTAGGATAAATAAATAGGCTAAAGGAGGTGGTCTTGGTTACAAAAAGCGCTTTTTTTATCAGCTTCTTGTCTCTGTTCGCTGGTTGACAAACTCTCAGAAACTATCTAAACAAGGAGGGTGCAAGATGAAACGAGACGGCTTTACGCTCATCGAGCTGCTGGTGGTTATCGCGATTATCGCGATACTGGCAGCGATCCTGTTCCCGGTGTTCGCGCAGGCACGTGAAAAAGCAAGGCAGGCTACCTGCGTGAGCAACATGAAGCAGATTGCCAACGCCTGGCTGATGTACAGTCAGGACTACGACGAGACCGGTACACCGATGTGGGTCAAGAGCAACTTGCGCACAGGTTGTGGTGGCAGCGGTGACGTGATTGACCCCAGCTTCCGCGCCCCGTATTCCGGCACGTCGTGGGGGCAGTACTGGCCGGACCTCATCTATCCGTACGTCAAGGCTGGGCGTGCCGCCAATTACGACGCGCAGGGCAACCCCATTTCCAAAGGCAATCGCGCCGTGTTCACCTGTCCCTCAGGGGATTCCCGCCTCACCGTCCCCGGGGGGTACCAGCGGATGGGGTTCGCTCACCTATGGTATCAATCAGAGCTACGTCAACTACGACCCCATTAACCCCGAAAGCGCGTGGAATGCACCGGGCGGCGGTCCCGACTTCCTGTGCGGACAGGACCCCGGCTGTCAGTCGTGGGGATGGGGATGCTCGAAGGGCGCCACGATTGCCAAGCTGACCCACCCTGCCGATACCATCATGTTCATGGAAGGGTTGGTCGGCGCCGGACCCGGCTGGTTTGGTGGCTGCTGTAGCCTGGACAACTACCCGGGCACCCGTGAGACCGTGATGGCGGGAATGGCGGCAGCCTATCCTGCTGAAGGTGGGTTCCCCGCAGGCTATCATCCCAACCGTCCCATCAAACGCCAGCGGCTGGACGGCGTCGGCAGCTTCTGGGATTACGCCAGCGGCACGCTGAACGATGATGGTACGGTGATGCCTGTACCCCTGTCGAACGACCGCGTGCTGTATGTGCATAACGGCGTCGCCAACTTCATCTTTGCCGATGGGCATGTGAAGGCGCAGCGCGTCACCTACATGCGCCAGCACACGGCTTCGTCCGACTAACGTCTGCAGCACAGGTGGCGCGGTACATCGCGCCACCTTGCTCTTGTCAAGGAGGATTGCCAATATGCCTCAGGTCATCCGAAAGGGTCAGCAGCCAGATAAGCTCCACCAGACCGTTTCTACTCCCGTAGTGATTCTGGCGGTGGTGGTGGTGCTGGCGTTTCTGGTGTTCATGGTGGACCGCTTCATTACTCCAGTGGTTCCACGCAACACCAAGAAGCAAGAAGAGGAGGCATGGCAGAGGCAGCTGCAACGGATGCAGGAGTCTATGCCTCAAGGAGGCTGGGCGTCGCCTGTACCCGGCATGCCGCCGGTGTATGTGCCTCCCAAGGGGCAATCAGTAGAGAACATACCACCACCCCGCTAGCAATGGGGCGGGCACCTGCCCGCCCTTAACGCCTCTTCCGTGCTACTCTTTCGCTCCTGCCCGAAGTAGCAGCTGTTCCGCCTCTTTCCGATTGTATTTGCGGGCGAGCGACAGGGGCGTGTCCCCACCGTTAGTCCGGACATCCACCTTCGCTCCCTTGCTCAGCAACGCCTGAATAACCTCCCTGTTTCCAAACATTGCCGCTAAGGTAAGAGGAGCCTCACCATACTTATTGGTGGAGTTCACGTCGGCACCGCGCTCTATCAGTATCTTCGCCACCTCCACCTCGTTATCCGACAGGGCGTACATCAGGGGTGTCCTGCCGTTCACATCTTTGGCGTTGACATCTGCCCCCTTCTCTAACAGGGCGAGTAGCACCGCGGTTTGCGCTCGCTGGCGCGGATTCGCCGCCGCCATCAGTGGGGTCAGACCAAATTTATCCGCTGCATTCACCGCCGCGCCCCGCTCCAGCAACAGGTTGACCACCTCTATCGAGCCGTTCAGCGATGCCCAGATGAGAGCAGTTTTGCCATGCTCGTCGCGGGCATCCACACTGACGCCTCTGTCCAGCAGCGAGCGCACGGTATCCACATCGCCACGCGCCGCCGCCAGAAACAGCTCCTGGGTAGACCTGCCTCGCGCAAACCACGCCACCCATACGCCCGCCAGAACAAGCACCATGAGTAGCACTATCAGGCTGGAACGTTTCATCGCTTTCACCGTCCTTGCAGGTATTTTCGCCTGCTACAAGTTTCGTGCCTCAGGTCATCATGTCCTTGCTGAGATGCCCCACGTAGTTCGTGTGGCGGACGCGCAGGACGCCGTCTTTATCCCACTCCAGCACGGAGATACCGCCGTTGAAGTGGGTGAATCGCGTATGGGGTGAGGTGCAGGTGAACGCGCACACCAGCCGCGAGCCAAACGTGCCGTGCGTCACGAGCACAATATTGTTCTCCTCGCGCGCCCCGAACCGCCTCAGCACCTCTTCCGCTACTCGCTGCGCCCGTTCCCACATCTGCTCGAGGCTCTCCGCATCCGATTCGTACTCTCGCAGGTCGTCCCATGTTTCCGGTTCCAGCTCAATCGCCTGCGCCACAATCGCCGCGCTCTGCTGGGCACGTAGAAAAGGAGAAGTGAACAGCCAGTGCATCCTGCCCGGTTCGCTCAGCAACCACTTCGCCACCCGCTTCATCTGCTTGCGCCCTAACGGGGTCAGCGGCGGGTCATCCAGCAAGGTCTGCCCCGCGTTGTTGGTGGACTGTCCGTGCCGAACGATATACACGCGCATGGACTACTTTTCGCCTCCTGCAACGTAACTGGCGGTGACTACAGAATAGATTCCCCCACGCACGTTGAACTCTCCTGTTACCGTCATGCGCCGCGGCTGGCATACCGCCACCAGATCGTCCAGTATCTTGTTCACCACTGCCTCATAGAAGATGCCCTCGTTGCGGTAGGCGAAGAAGTAGTACTTCAGCGACTTGAGCTCCACGCACTTCTTGTCGGGCACGTACTCGATGGTGATCGTGCCGAAATCGGGGTTGCCCGTTTTGGGACACACCGAAGTGAACTCCGGGCAAACGTGTTTGACCAGGTAGTCCCTGTCGGGGTAGGGGTTGTCGAACACCTCTAAGATGTTCCTGTCCATAGCGATACCTCTGAGACGGAGCGAATCGGGCAGAGGTGGGGGGACCCGCCTCTGCCCTCACTGTGTTTCTAAAGCGTCCACCCTTTGCGATAGGTCGGGCGGATAATCTTGTCTGCCTTTGGACAGTTGACCGCCTTCATGCGTTTGGCGTCCCATTGAATGCGCTCGCCCGTGATAATCGCCAGGTTGCCCAGCAGAGCAGTTTCGGTGAGCGCACTGGCGTAATCGAAGTTGGACATAGCGGCTGGTCCGCCCTTGCAGGCGTTAATCCACTCTTGATGATGCCCCGGCGAGCGCGGGATAGAGGGGGCTGGCGGCTGGTAATTTGCGAACTTCTCGCGCGGTAACAACACAAAGGGTGTGCCGTAGTCGCCCGGGCTGTACAGCGTGCCCTCGCTACCGATGAGCAGCAAGCCGCTGTCCGCCATCTGCTCGCCTTGCAGCAGTTCAGCAGGCGGTTTCTGTCCGCCATCATACCACACCAGCTTGCAGGGCGCCAGGTCACCGCGCTGGGGGAATTCATAGCGCACGATAGACCACTGCGGGAACGTCTCGCCATTGACCCCTGAGGTTTCGGCTTCTACCGAGATGGGGTCGCGCAGGTTCAACGCCCAGAACGCCATGTTCATGGTATGGCATGCCATGTCGCCAATCGCGCCCGTGCCGAAGTCTATCCAGCCGCGCCATTTGAACGGGTGGTACGCCTCGTGATAAGGGCGCTTGGGAGCGGGACCCAGCCACAGTTCCCAATTCAGTCCGTCGGGGATGACCATCTCCTCTTTGGGACGAGCAATGCCCTGAGGCCAGACGGGGCGGTTGCTCCACACGTGAATCTCCTTAACCTGACCCAGCACGCCGGACTGAATCACCTCCACACCCTGGCGCAGTTCGTTAGAGGCGGTGCCCTGGTTACCCATCTGCGTGGCGACCTTGTAGCGGCGTGCCAGGTCGCGCAGCATCCTCGCCTCCCAGATCGTGCGGGTCAGAGGCTTCTCGCAGTACACATGTTTGCCCATGCGTATTGCCATCGCGGCTGCTACTGCGTGGGTGTGGTCAGGAGTGCTGACGACGACCGCGTCGATCTCTTTGCGCATCTGTTCCAGCATTTTGCGGAAATCCTGGAAGAACTTTGCTTTGGGGCAAGCCTGCTGCGCGCTGTAAGCTAGTCTTTCGTCCACGTCGCACAGCGCGACGATGTTTTCACTCAAAACGCCGTCCAGATTACCGCGCCCTCTGCCCCCTGCACCGATCATGGCGATATTCAGTTTCTCGTTCTGTTGGTAGGCGAACGCCAAACGGCTATCGCGCAGGAACAGGAAACTCAAACCTCCTAAGGCAGCACCCTTCAGAAAAGTGCGCCGGTCCATCTTCTGCGACATACTCTGCTACCTCCTTGCGTTTCTGGCTTTTCAAAGCACTCCACGGTTCTTCTGTAGTCCTTTTCCCTCTGTTTGGCGAGAATCCTGCTGGCACACCGAATTCTAGAGCGGAATGGGCGTTCCTGAGAAGAAGCCTGCTACCGTGCTGAGCGACGACGAAATGTCGCTGCATGTTCAAAAATATATGTAGTGTATTACAAAAATTTTCTCTAAAGTTCTGGGTAATGTACTCCGAAAATGCACAATTGGAAAACCGTTATTTCTACGGGCGCACGACTTGCGCAGATAAGGTGGGTTTAGAAAGTCGTACTGCCTGCATCTTGGGATGTAAGGAGGAAACAGAAACATGCGTTTGTCTGTGTGGGGTGTTGCTGTCGCCGTTTGGGGATGCACGCTCGGCGGATGGTTAACAGCCAGTGCGGGACAGTCCTCGCCTGCTGGCAAGTCCGTGACTTTCCATGCCGAGTGGAGGCTGCGGTATGAAGACCGAGCCTGCACCGATTTTTGCTCCGTGAACCAGAAAGACCCACAAGATGAGCTCAGCCGTATTCGGCTGAACTTCATCACCACAGCCTCACCCACTACCCAATTCGTTGCGCGTTGGCAACACTCTTACAAGCGCAACAGGCTCAACGGGAGCGCTGATACGCAGGAGAAAAGCGGTTTCCAGCAACTGTATCTGGACACCAGTTGGGGCAACATCAGCCTGCGACTGGGAAGGCAGGAGATGGGCTATGGTGATTACCGTTTGCTCATACTCTCCAACTGGGATAACATCGGCTACACCTGGGATGCTGTGCGTCTCGGGTTCAAGGGCAGCCGCTGGCAAGCCGATTTGCTCTACGGCAGACCGGGCATGTTTCCTACCAGCACCACACATCCGGTGCTTTACGGCATTTATGCCACCTATAAGCCCTCTTCGCGCTGGCAATCCGACGTCTATTTGCTGCGCAAGGAGGTGATTGCTTCCGGCACCCAGCAGCGCATCTGGGCGGTGGGAGCCAGACCGGTGGTACAGCTCGGCAAGGGGACGAAGCTCACTGCCGAGGCAGTGCTCCAGAGCGGAGAGGTGGGTGCGAAGGACCTGAGAGCGTGGGGCTACTGGGTACGTCTGGAATATGCCCTGAATCGCTCCGGCAACACCAGGCTCATTCTCCAGCGGGACTTCGCCAGTGGCGGTAATCCTGAGGATACTACCCTCCACACCTTTGACCAGTTTTTCGGCACGACCTTCGCCATGTGTGGACGGATGGGGTTGCAGGGCTGGCGCAACATGAGCGCCTGGCGCATTGGCGTCAGTGGCTCGCCTACCCCACGCTGGCAGTATACTGCCGATATGCATCTGAACCGCCTTGCAGACTCCCGGGACTACTGGTACGGCGGGGGCGGATCACCCGTCAAGGGAATGGACGGCAAGTCTCTGCGAGACCCGACCGGTGCAGCAGGCACAGAGGTGGGCACCGAGATAAACTTGACGCTGAGCTACTCGCTGTCCTCTGACCTGCAGCTCTCCGCAGGTTACGGGCGCTTCGTGCCCGGGCGGTTTGTCCGGGAGACAAACGGCGGTTTCGACGACCGCACCGAGTGGTTTTACGTGCAAACGACACATCGGTTCTGAGTTTCATCTGAGGAGGCCCGAGGTTTGATGAGAATACCTGAGATACGAAACATCAGCACCAAGTTCGTCCTTTTAGGAGTGGGGGCGATTGCGTTTCTCACCCTCACGCTCATCGCGGTAGCTGCATGGCAAAGCAGTGTGTTCAATGCGAAGGCGCAGCGTGAGGTCGAGAAGCTGGTAGACTCCGACCTGTCTCACGTCGTGGAGACCACCTACCAGATGGTTGCCAGCCAGGATGCATTGCTCCGGCAAGTGGTGGAGCACAACCTGAGCGTTGCCAGGCACATCCTGAACAGCGCGGGCGGCGTGACCTTCGCACCGGAGACAGTGACATGGAACGCGGTGAACCAGTTCACGAAACAGGCTCAAATCATCTCTTTACCCAAGATGCTGGTTGGCAGTACGTGGCTGGGACAGCAGACAAACGCCGGCGCTACGGTGCCGGTGGTGGACAGGGTGAAGTCGTTGGTGGGAGGCACCTGTACCATCTTCCAGCGCATGAACGCACAGGGGGACATGCTGCGAGTCGCCACCAACGTCATCGGCAAGAACGGAAAGAGGGCAGTGGGTACCTACATTCCGGCAACAAATCCTGATGGCACACCGAACCCCGTGGTATCCACCGTGCTGCGTGGGGAGACCTACCGCGGAGTGGCTTTCGTGGTGGACTCCTGGTACGTTGCTGCCTACGAACCCCTCCGCGACGCTTCAGGGCGCATCATCGGAATGCTCTACACAGGCGTCAAGACGGAGAGCGTAGATGCCGTGCGCAAAGCGATCATGGGCGTCCGTGTGGGAAAGGACGGCTACATCTTCGTTATCGGAGGCAAGGGTGACCAGCGCGGTCACTACATTATCTCCAAAGACGGAAAGCGCGACGGCGAGAACATCTGGGAAGCGAAGGATTCGAACGGACGCTTCTTTATTCAGGAGATGGTGAACCGCGCGCTGGAGCTGAAGCCCGGCGAAAGCTTCAAGATGCGCTATCCCTGGAAGAACCAGGGTGAGGCAAAACCGCGCATGAAGGTGGCGCAGATTACCTACTACGCCCCGTGGGACTGGGTGATCGGAGTATCAGCGTATGAGGATGACTTCGGCGCTGCCTTCCAGCGGTTGCAAGCTGGTAGACGGCAGATGCTGTGGACGTTCCTCATCGTCGGCTTGATGGTCGCTGCGGCTACTACCGCTATCCTCCTGCGGTTTGGGCGTTCTGTGGCGAAGCCCTTGAACCAGATGGTGCAGGTAGCCACCGCTATCGCAGAGGGCAACCTGAATCAGCAGGTAGAGCACCGCGGTGCGGATGAAACCGGCATACTGGCAGATGCCTTCCGCAAGATGCTGGCGTACATGCAGGAGATGGCTCAAACCGCTCGACGCATGGCGCAGGGTGACCTGACGGTAAAGGTCACACCTCGCTCGGAGCGTGACGAACTGGGGCAGGCGTTCAGTGCAATGGTTGCCAGCCTGCGAGAAGCGACAAGCCGGCTTGCCGAAACCTCTGCCGCACTCGCTTCCACCAGCCAGCAACTGAGCGCAGCCACTGAGCAAAGCAGTCGCGGCACACAGGATGTGGCGAAGGGTAGCGAACAGCTTGCCCGAACGGCGTCGGAAGCTGCAGGGGCTGTCGACGAACTGGAAGCCGCTATCCAGCAGGTGAAAGCCAGCAGCGAGGTGCAGAAGCAATCTGCCAGCGAAGCCGAAGAGGGCATGAAGCAGGCTGCGCAAGCGGTGGAAGAGGTCGCGCGCAGTGCACAGCAGATGTCCTCCTCCGCGCAGCAGGCGGCGGCAATCGCCCAGACTGGTGGTCAGGCGGTTCAAGAGACTATCCAGACCATGAGCCGCATCCAGGACCAGACGCTGGTATCTGCTCAGCGGGTGAAGGAGCTTGACCAGCTCGGTCAGCAAATCGGCGCGATTGTGGAAACCATCGAGCAGATAGCCGAGCAAACCAACCTGCTCGCGCTCAATGCAGCCATTGAAGCGGCGCGTGCGGGTGAACACGGTCGGGGCTTTGCGGTGGTTGCCGATGAGGTGCGCAAGCTGGCTGAGCAGGCAGCTACCTCTACCAAGGAGATTAGTGAGCTCATCGCCAACGTGCGCCACGGCGTGGAACAGGCGGTGCAGGCGATGGAGAAGACCAGCGAAGAGGTTGAGAAGGGCTTCTCGCGCAGCACTCAAGCCAACGAAGATCTGGCGCAGATTGTGCAGGCGGCGCAGACGGTGGCCAGTGAGGTGCAGGGAGTCACTGCTATTGCCCAGCAGATGTCTGCCAGTGTGCAGCAGGTGCTCGCCTCGGTCTCCTCGGTGCGCATTGCCGCTGAAGAGAACGCCGATGCTGTGCAAACAATGAGCACACATGCCCAGCAGGTGGCGGAGACGATCGCAACGGTGGCGTCTGTGAGCGAGGAGGCAGCAGCCAGCGCTCAGGAAATCAGCGCATCGGCACAACAGGTGACCGCTGCTTCGCAAGAATTGAGCGCCATGGCGATGCAGCTGCAGCAACTCGTTCAGCAGTTCCAGCTGGAGGAAGATGACTCTGCACACACGCTGAAGCGCGCCGCTTGACGCAACTGCTGACCCGCTCCGAGAGGGATACCCCCGTACAGGGTATCCCTCTTTGTGCTATAATGAAGGCGAGGTGATGAGCCATGGCGCAGCAAGTGCTGACCCAACCTGTGCGCCCTCTGCCTGCGGGCAAAATCAGCTACGAGCAGTTCTTAGAGTGGCTGGACGAAGACACGTGGGCGGAGTGGGTGGACGGCGAGGTACAACTGATGAGCCCAATATCTCTGGAACACAGTAAGACTTTTGTCTTTCTGACATCCATACTGCAGTTTTTTATCTCCGCCAGGCAGGTGGGCATCCTGTGCACAGAACCGTTCCAGATGAAGACGAGCGCAGACCTGCCAGGTCGTTCCCCTGACATCTTCTTTGTAAGCAACGCTCGGCGGCACCTGCTGCGTCGTACCTATCTGGATGGGGCGGCAGACCTGGTGGTGGAAATCGTCAGTGCGGAAAGCGAGCAGCGCGACCGCGTGCAGAAGTTCGGCGAGTATGAGCAGGGTGGCGTGCGCGAATACTGGCTGATAGACCCCGAGAAGCGGTTTGCGGAGTTCTACGTGCTGGGTGAGGATGGCAAATATGCGCTGCAGATGAAGGGAGAACAGGGAGTGTATCACAGCACCGTGCTGGAAGGCTTCTGGCTGAGGATAGAGTGGCTCTGGCGATTGCCCCCGGAGGTGCAGGTGCTACAAGAATGGGGTTGGCTATCTGGAGAGAGGTGATGCCCGGTGGCACAGCAAACATTGCTACAACCTGTACGACCTCTGCCTGCGGGCAGAATCAGCTACGAGCAGTTCTTAGAGTGGCTGGACGAAGACACGTGGGCAGAGTGGGTAGACGGTGAGGTACAACTGATGAGCCCTGTCTCTTCTGAGCATCAGGAGGTGGGAAGCTTTCTGATTACTATACTCAAGCTGTATGTGAGCAACCGACAACTGGGTGTAGTGCGCTATGAGCCGTTTCAGATGAAAACGGGAGTTGACCTTCCCGGTCGCTCCCCCGATATTCTTTTCGTGAGCAACGCTCGGCGGCACCTGCTGCGTCGTACCTATCTGGATGGGGCGGCAGACCTGGTGGTGGAAATCGTCAGTGCGGAAAGCGAGCAGCGCGACCGCATGCAGAAGTTCGGCGAGTACGAGCAGGGTGGCGTGCGCGAATACTGGCTGATAGACCCCGAGAAGCGGTTTGCGGAGTTCTACGTGCTGGGTGAGGATGGCAAATATGCGCTGCAGATGAAGGGGAAGCAGGGAGTGTATCACAGCACCGTGCTGGGAGGCTTCTGGCTGAGGATAGAGTGGCTCTGGCAATTGCCCCCGGAGGTGCAGGTGCTCAGGGAGTGGGAACTGGTATAGGCGAGGAAGTACGATGCCTGACTACGACATCAGTCGCGCTTTCGAGATTATCGCCGAGCGCAAAATCGCCGAGGCGATGGAAGAGGGTAAGTTCGATGACCTGCCCGGCAAGGGACAACCTCTGGAGATAGACCCGCAGTGGCTCGTGCCTCCCCATCTGCGCGTCGCGGCTACTATCCTGCATAACGCGCAAATCCTGCCCGAATGGGCGCAGACCGACCGCGAAATTATGATGGCTCGGGAAGCCATTGCCATCCTGCGCAAGCGTGTGGCGATGGAGTATCCGCTGCGTCGTGAAAAACCTGTCTTTCCCGACTGGTATGCGAACATCTTGCAAAGCCTGCTGCGCCTGATGCGCCGGGTGAACGACCTCATCCTGCAGTACAACATCAGTTCACCGGTAAGCCTGCAGGTGCACGCGCCGTTTGCCATCGAGCGCGAGATGAATGCTTTCCTCGCCGAGTTTCCGCCCCCCGAGTCGCTGGACCTGCAAAAGGTGATTGCGGAAGCCAGCACCAGCAGCGGCGCGGTGCGCGTGGAAGCACAGGCGCGCTACGAATCCCTGAGCAAAGAGCGCGAGGAGGCGTCGTAGATGCAACGCAACCACGAGCTGGCGGAGGTGTTCCGATTTCTGGCGAACGCGCTGGAGTGGCAGGGCGAAAACGCCTTCAAGGTGCGTGCCTACCGCCTTGCCGCCGATACTCTGGAAGGGCTGAGCGAGCCGGTAGAAGACCTCGTTGCGCGAAACGCCCTGCGTGACCTGCCGCATATCGGCGAGGCGGTGGAGAAGAAGGTGCGCCAGTATCTGGCAGAAGGCACGTTTCCTGCCCTGCAGCGCGTGCGGGAGCAGGTTCCCGCGGGCGTTCAGCAACTGCTGAAGCTGCCGGGTATGACAGGACGTGCGGTGCGTGCGCTACAAGAACGGATAGGGGTGGAAGACTTAGACGCATTCCGTCGCGCTGGGGAGGATGGCTCCCTGCAACGGGAAAAGTGGACGCCTGCGGTGAGGGAGGCTCTTTTGCGTGCTGCACAGGCGCTGGGGTTACCGACGGATTCGTGAGAGAATCTGCTGAGAGAACTCGGTGAACTCTCTTTTCAGGGCGGTTGGCTCGAACGGACGAAGCATCTGCACGGGCCAGCGTTCTGCCTCGTCGGGAAAGGTGGTTACTTTCATCAGTGCACTCGCCATCCAGTACAGATCGAAGCCGGTGTCTTTTTGGCTAGCCATGTCCGCTAACTCCCAAAAATCCACATCCTGCAGGATGAAGTATAGGTCTACAGCGTCACGCGGTTCTGCCCTCCCGAAGAAAGCCAGCAGCTTGTCTACCACGATGTCCTGAAAGTCGTTGACCAGCCCGAAGGGGGTTGGAGCAGGCTCTGCGAAGCGAAAAGGGCTGTCGTACGCCAGATGAATGCGAAGGGTGTCGTGTCCAAGCGCGACCTCGTACTCTGTAAAGCTTTCCATGCGACGTACGGCTCGTAGCGAAAAGCCCTGCTGTTCCATTGCGCTTTCCATGAACAGGCAAAAGGGACGTATGAGACCGGCTACGGTGGTGAAAAGGTCTAGGTCATAGGACAAACGATGACCCAGATAGAACTCCGCCAATGCCGTCCCACCCGTCAAATAGAAAGCGGATGAGTCTGGCAACTGGTTAAATCGGGTCAGAAACTCCATCTGGGTCTTGTTCAGGATGCCGTGTGGTTCCGGCTTTTTGACGAGCATGGAAATAATTCTCCCACAACAGGTGTAGGGTAGGAGGCAGGTGGAGCTCCGGCAGCAGCCGCTCTATCTCATCCCAATCCAATCTGGCAACATCCTCGGCACGGCCGTACATCAGCACCTGACGGATGTACCAGCGTCTCTGCCAATCGTCCGTCAGGTCTATCTCGTCCTTGCTCCAGAGAATGTATCGGGGTATCTTCTCCATCCTCTTGCCTGCCTGAAACGGTATCCGGTATGGTATTATAGAGTGCGAACAGCATCACGTCAAGCCGGAGCAGTGGTTGGTCATGGCTACAGATTGTTTGGCTCGTGCGCCGCTTCCCCCAGAGTTTTATCTGCAGCCCACGCTGGAGGTCGCCCGCGCTTTACTGGGACACATTCTGATACACGAAACGGACGAGGGCGTCACCGCAGGCGTCATTGTGGAGACGGAGGCGTATCTGACAGGCGACCCCGCGAACCACGCCTCGCGTGGCAAGACCCTGCGCAACGCTGCTATGTTCGGACCGCCGGGCATCGCTTACGTCTATCAGGTACATACTCACTACTGTCTCAACGCGGTCACCGCGCCGGAAGGTGTCGGCGAAGCGGTGCTCATCCGGGCGGTAGAGCCGGTGGAGGGTATCGATCTGATGCGACAGCGGCGTGGTGTCGCCGACACTCGCCTGCTCACCTCCGGACCGGGCAGGCTGACTCAGGCAATGGGCATCGCGCTGGCACAAAACTTTTGCCCGCTTTATGAGGGCAGGCTACTCGTTGTACAGGGCGAGGCGGTTCCTCCTGAACAGGTGACTCAGACCACGCGCATCGGCATCCGCCTGTGGGCAGAGAAGCCGTGGCGGTTTTACGTGACGGGCAATCGGTTCGTGTCCAGAAAGGGCGCAACGCACCACCGTCCACCTTAGAAGTGATTCAAAACCCCTTCTGGGTCTCTCACAGTAATACCGATATTCGGAGCGAACCATCTACCTTCGATGACACTCGGGAGATGTAAGATAACCTCCAACTCGCGCAACCTATCGCGATAGCGGAAAAGCGACTCTTCTGGTGTGAGGGAGGACCTATCGATAACGAAGTTCACATAGTGTAGTGCCTTGTCCTGTACCTCTGTAGGTAAGCGGGATAAGGGAATATCCACCATCTCTCCTCGTTTGAACCGCTCCATCTCCTCTGGCGTGAGCAACGCCAGCAACTCCGGCAGAAGCTCATCTGACTTTTTATCCCTAGCGAACAAGTCGCTTTGTGCGGACTGTTCTATCATGCGCCTGTGTTTGTCTCTCGCTTCTTCGCTTAAGGTCATTTTGACCTCGACCTGCGCGCCCAGTAATACCGAGATTGCCTCTACAAGTTCGCCCGGTGAAACCGACTGCAGCCGTGCAAAGATGCGGGTGTCTTGCACTTCGGTGCCCAGAACCACTTTCCAGCCGGTCTGCGCTTCGAATTGCTGGCACAAACGTTTTAAAGGAATGTCAGATGCCGAGATCGTTAGCTTCACGGTGCCATCTTCGCCCTTCTTGGTTCTGAACTCAAGAACCCCGTCTTTCCAGGCGAGATCGCCAAAGACGTTTAACACCCGCGTCTCCTCGAAATACCGGTCGGGATAGAGGTCCACAGGGGTATACAAGACGAGAATACTACCCACCCTGGACAAATTGCATCCGTACATCCTTGCGACCTCGTCGACGGTTTGCACCATTCGCAGGGCTGTGCGCCGTGAACTGATCTCTGTATCGACGAGAGTAAAATACTGAGCGATCACGTTCAATCGCTGCTGTCTGGCAATTTTGTCGAGAGCCTCTGTGAAACGGGGAGGCGATTGCCAAGAATCATCTGAGGACGCATCCCGGTTTTGTGCCCACCCGTTCGCAACCGTTGCCAACATGATGGCAACTGCTGTCAATAGCTTGCAAAAGACGGAAAACATCGTGCCTCCCTCCTGTTCCACCTTATGGATCGACATAAACCACTTGCGTGACGCCAAGATCAGGGTCCCTATAGATGTCAAGGCTATCTCGCTGGTTCACCAGGAAGAAATGGTCTTCATACCGACTGCGCGCATTCACCGACCTCGCTCTGCCATCGAACCGCCATCGGTACGTACCATCATTGTTTAACGCGGCAAGAGTGATCTCGTAGCGGTTTACCCACCAGTACGGCCTTGACTCGCGCAACCGATACCCCAGATAGCATGTAGTGTCCACTACTTGCATTTCACGCTGATACGGCGGGTAACCTACCAACCATGTGTCCATGTCGCGTTGCCATATTATGTACTCTCCCCATGTATTGCTTCGGAAAGTGACTGGTGTCTGCTCACATCCTCCAGTCTGAACGGGAAGATAGCCCTGGTACTGCGCGCGGGCTTCCGTAAAAAACAGCAAAACTAGTGATACCACAAGCCAAAACACTGTTCTTACCATGATTGTAACCCTCCTTAGGCTAGATTGCACCTACATTCTACCCCATCGAAAAAAAAAGTCAAGGTTTTCCGAGGGTGTTCGAAATTGCTGGTTGAATGGATAGATAACCTAACCCCCTTGCCCCCTTCCCTGCAAGGGAAGAGGGAACGCCCCTCTCCTCGCAGGAGAGGGGACGGGGGTGAGGTAAGGCAGGGATAGCAAGAACGCCTCTCTCCTTGCGCTACAACCAACTTTTCAACAATTCTCGAACACCCTCAGGTTTTCCCTGCTTTCTCCGTGCCAAAAATCATCCTGCCGCGTCCCTGCGTGCAGGAATCGAACGGGCTCGCTACGAATGAACTTCTGTCATATGCACAAAAGAAAATCCCCCAGTGCGTCTTGCCCTCCTGACAAAGGATGTGACAGATGCCCGGCGGGTGAAAGGAGCCTGATACATCATGATAACCCACGCACGATGCCTCGGTTACGACGAGGCGCAATCCCTGGTGAACGCCCTTCACACCATCCTCACGGAGAGCGAAGGCTATGAGGTGGAGAACGGCGCGTACTTTGTGTGGCAGGCGCCCAACGGAGCACAAATATGGCTGGCGATGAAAGGCGGAAAAGCCGAGCCCGGTGCTGAGCCTGCGCCCATGGAAGTGGTGGACCTGGAACCCCACTACAACGGCGCAGGGCGTATGCAGGCGGCGGTGGTGGAGATGGTGCCCTACGACGAGGAACAACTCACCGGTGCGTTGTACGGCTGGAGCAGTCCTCTGAGCGTGGAAGACCCCGAGACGGGCTATTATCCCTTCAGCGTCGATCTGCGTGACTTCTCCACCCATCTGCACGCATGGAAGATACTGCCGCGCATGGTCACCCTGCAGATCGCCGCCTTTGCGCAGGAAGCATGGTGCTTTGACGACGAGCAGAGCTACCTGCAGTCCGACCACAGCATCCTCACGGAGACCGAGGACGAAGAGACGGGCGAACTGGTCACCCTGCGCCTCGCACCGCAGGCGATGTTGCCTATCAACGAGGGCGCCAGCGACAACGTGGCGGGGAATTATGCCTTGCTGACCGGCCGCATCGTGGAACTGCACCGGCTACAAAATCCTCACACCGGCAAGAACTTCCTGGCGATGCTGGTGGATACCTATGGGGGCAGCGTGGACGTGGTTGCCCTGGAAGAGGATGTGGAGGGTACACCACACACCGGTGGAACCATCAAGGCATACGCCTGGTTGAGCGCACAGGTCATTCCTGTCGAGGAGAGCTAGCCCTTTGCAAGCCCTTGCGCTTTGTGCTAAGATATGACCGCTATGCGCATACTGGTAACCAACGACGACGGTATCTTAGCGGAAGGCCTGCTGATGCTCAAGCGCGCTCTGGAACCGCTGGGTGAGGTGTTTGTGGTCGCCCCCGAACGCCCGCGTAGCGGTTCCGGACACTCTATTACCCTGCACAAGCCGCTTCGGCTGCACACTGTACGCATGGGCGACGGTTCGCTGGGCTATTCCACCAACGGCACGCCTTCCGATTGCGTGACTCTGGGCGTCACAGTGGTCATGAACGGACGATGTGACCTGGTGTTCTCGGGCATCAATCAGGGCGCCAATCTGGGCTGGGATGTGACCTATTCGGGCACAGTGTCGGCGGCGATGGAGGGAGCGATTTTTAACATCCCCTCGGTGGCGATCTCGGTATGCTGTGGCGATGATGAGCCGCCGGAATATGACGCCGCCTTCCATTTCGCCCGCAAGCTGGCAAAGGTGTTGCACGAACGTCGTCTGCCTCCGCATACGTTGCTGAACGTCAACGTGCCCAACTGCGTCATGGAACAGGTGAAGGGCGTTGCGGTGACCAGGCAGGGAACGCGCCAGTACGTGGATCGTGTGGAGGCGCGGGTGGACCCCTGGGGACGCAAGTACTACTGGCTGACCGGTAGCCTTGCCAACGAGGAGGTTCCCCCCGACAGCGACGTCGCCGCCATCCGCGCGGGCAAGATCTCGGTCACGCCGATACACCTGGACCTCACTGCCGAAGCGCTGTTGCAGGAACTGAGAGAATGGCCTCTGGAGTAGGGTAAACTATAAGACACATCGGCTCACGAGGAGGAGTATCGGGATGCTTTTTCGCCGCTACCGTTTATGGTTCGCACTGACGCTGGGGTTGATGCTGGCACTGAGCGCTTACGCCGATGTGCGCAAAGGGGCTACCGGCATCCATTCCTGGCGCATCTGGTCACACATCTTCACTCTGGCATCGGAGGAGTTCGAAGGTCGCGGATCGGGCACAAAAGGCAACGAGCTGGCTGCCTACTATATCGCCGAACGCTTCGCCGAGTACGGTTTGAAACCCATAGGCACCTTGCGCTATCACGACCTGCAGGCGCCCATGGACGGCAGCGGTTACTTTCAGCCGTTCCGCGTATACGTGGGAGCAGAGGCAGGCAAGGCAAACCGGCTGGAGGCACAGGTCAACGGCAAAAGGCTTTCCTTCAAACTGCACGAGGATTTTATGCCTGAATCGGTTGCCAGCACCGGCACTGCAAAGGGCGAACTGGTGTTTGCCGGCTATGGTATCCATACCGCCCTTGCCGGTCACGAGGACTACACCGGGCTGGATGTGAAGGGCAAGGTGGTCATCGCCCTGGAGGGAACACCGCCTGTGACTGAGGGACCGAACCTGCTGCGCGCGTACCAGTCCGCACGAGCAAAGGCGCGCACTGCCAAAGAGCAGGGCGCAGTCGCTCTGATAGTGATACAAAAAGAGGATTCGCCTCTCTCTGCTGTGATTGCCGGGCGGGGTGCCGACTCGGGTATTCCTGTCGTTATCCTGCGCCGGAAGGCGGCAGAGAAGTTGCTTGCCGCGTGTGGGGTTTCACTGGACGAACTGTGGCAGAACCCGAAGGGACGACCGCTGAGTAATGCCTCGGCAACCGTGCAGACAGAGGTGATTCAAAAGTACGGTGCGACGGCAAATATTATCGGTGTCGTGGAAGGCACCGACCCGAAGCTGAAAGACGAGTACATCGTGATCGGTGCGCACATGGACCACCTGGGGTGGGGCTATCAGGGAGGTTCCATGTACACTGGCAAGCTGCCCGCGATACACTACGGTGCAGACGACAACGCCTCCGGCACGGCGGGCGTGCTGGAGCTGGCGCAATACTTCGCTGCCAATCCGCCCAAGCGGTCATTAATCTTTATGGCGTTCTCCGGCGAGGAAATCGGTTTGCTGGGATCCGCGCATTATACCCGCCATCCGATTATCCCGCTGGAGAAAACGGTCGCCATGCTCAATATGGACATGATTGGGCGTTTGCGTGACGACCAGCTGAGCGTGATTGGGGCGGACTCGTCTCCGGCGTGGCGACCGCTGCTGGAAGAACTCAACGCCGAGGCGGGGTTCAACCTGTCCACAGGTGGCGGCGCGATAGGTGGCGGTAGCGACCACGCTCCCTTCCTCGCCAGAAAGATACCGGTGCTGTTCTTCTTCACGGGCATGCACCGCGAGTACCACACACCTGCCGATAAGCCAGAGACCATTAACGCCGCAGGGGCGGCTCGCGTGGTGCGCTTTGTCGCCAGCATTGCCGAGCGCATCGCCAATGCCCCAGAGCGCATCTCGTATAGCGAGCCGCAGGCGACGCCTCGACGCACTGGCGGTGCCGAGCGAGGTGTTCGCGCCTACGTGGGCACGATACCCGACTACAGCGAGGACGTGAAGGGACTGCGCCTGTCAGGCGTACGCGAGGGCAGTCCAGCACAAAAGGCGGGTGTACGCAGCGGCGATGTGATTGTGCGCTTCGGTGACCAGAAAGTGGAAAATATCTATGACTACATGGACGCTCTGAACCGCTATAAGCCGGGCGACACAGTGACCGTCGTGGTGCTGCGCGACGGCAAAGAGGTGGAACTGACCCTGACGCTGGAAGCCAGGTCGGATTAGTCTGCCTGTCTTATCAGTCGAGTGCTTCGCTCGTGGCGCGCGCGGCGGAAGTATTCGTCCCAGAGCAGCAGGTCATACTGCTGCGCTATTTCCGCTGCGCTCGTGTCCTGGCGGTGGCAGGTGAGTAAGAAACGTGCCTCCGGCTGCAGGATGTCCACCTCTACCTCGCGCCCGTAATCGCGCTGGATCTGCTGAAGTTTGTCGTGGTTGTAGTCCAGATGCGCCACCAGGCAGTCCAGGTTCACGCTTGCGCTCAGGACAGGCTGATAGCTGGGTTGTGCTCCTTTGCGCACGCGCCCCAGCGGGTCTACCAGCACTCCCTGTGGCGAGCCGATCGCACTCAACATCCACCAGCGGTGCTCTAAGGACCAGTGCTGTAGCTGCATCCCACCCGGATACATGGAGCTGAAGCAGACCAGCTCCGCTCCTTTCGCGTGCAGGTCGTCCGCCACCTCACGGAAGTTGAGGTCAAAGCATATCGCGAAACCCACCTTGCCGAAATCGGTCTCGATCACCGTTGCCTCTGCGCCAGGTGTCACACCCAGAGACAGCTCGCCCAGTGTGGGAAACATCTTGTAATAGCTGCCAGCGACTCTGCCCGCGCGATCGAGCAGGATAATCGCATTGTACACAGTGCTTCGGTGTTGGAGCAGGATAGGGCAGGCGATATACGCCTGATGCTGGCGGGCGATGCTGCTCAGGCGGGTCATCGTCTCGCCATCCATTGGTTCGGCGGTGTTCAACCAGTCGTGCTCGCTCATGCCCAGCCCGGTGAAGGTCTCGGGTAGAAGAATCAGGTCAGGGGTATCCCACAGCGCCTGCTCCAGCAGCTGTGAAGCGGTTTGCCAGTTTGCCTCGCGGCTGCCCTGCCCCTGAAAGTTGATGCTACACAACCTGACCCAGCGTGCCATCATACGCCCCCTAAGACAACCATTCGTGCAGGTGTTCTGCGACGAAGGCGTCGTCGTTGAGATGAGGATAGTTTCGGATCACGCGCTCAATCTCCTCCATCTGCCCGGGGCTGAGCGTCTCATCCGGGTCCAGACACCAGATACCCTCCAGCAAGCCTTGACGACGCAACACTTCGTGGATGCCCGCGATGCATCCCCTGAAGCCGTTGGCGGCGTCGAAGAAGGCGGCATTGCAGTCGGTTACCTCTACCGCCAGACGTAACAGGTCGGCGGGGACAGTTTCTTCCCGTGCGGCGGTGTGACAACGTTCCAGCAGTTCCACCGCGCGTTTGGTCCACACCGCCCAGTGCCCCAGCAAGCCCCCCACGATACGTCGTTCCACCTGCCTGTCCCCAATGGTAAAGCGATACGGTGTGAGCAGGTCCAGCACGATGTTATCGTCGTTGCCCGTGTAGAGGGCGATATCTTCGCGCCCGGCTTCCGCGATCGCGCGCACTACATCCAGTGTCTGGTATCGGTTAAAGGGAGCAATCTTGATAGCGACCACGTTCCCTATCTCCGCAAACCGTCGCCAGAAGCGGTAGCTCAGCACCCGTCCGCCCACCGCAGGCTGCAAGTAGAAGCCCATCAGCGGTATCACCTCCGCCACGCGACGGCAGTGCGCTATCAGACCGTCGTCATCAGCGTTCTTCAGCGCGGAGAGGCTGAGCAATCCCGCATGAAAACCTAAATCTCTTGCCAGCTCCGCTTCGGATACCGCCTGTCGGGTATCTCCGCAGATGCCTGCAATACGCACCAGCGGTTCGGAGCGTGTGGCGTCTGCGCGGTCCAACTCCTCCTTTGCCAGCTCCAGCAGGGGACGGAACAGCCCGATTTGCGGGTCGCGAATGGCGAACTGTGTGGTATGCACACCCACCGCTATTCCGCCCGCTCCCGCAGCGGAGTAATATCGCCACAGGGCACGTTGCCTGCGCTCGTCCCAGCGTCGCTGTGCGTTCAGGGCGAGCGGACTGGCGGGAATGACCACGCCTCGTCGCAGCACCTCAAAGGCGTTCATGTCGGATCCTCTCCACCAGCTCCATTGTCTTCACCGCATCGGCGAAACACGTTTGCGGCTGTTGCCCACTCTTTACGCATTCGATGAAATGGCGGTTCTCATCGTAAAAGCCGAGGTAGCGATGCGGCGCGTGGCTGCCCGCCGCTTCCGTGTTCAGGATGACCTCTGGTTCCAGTGAGCCGTCGCGGTAGATCAGGGCACGGTCGTCGGGTTCGGCGTAGGCAGAGATATTGAAGGCGTGCATTTCTACCGAGTAGATGCGCCTTCCTGTCACCCAGTTGGTGAGCAGGATTCCCACCGCACCGCTTTCAAACTCCACCAGCGCGTTGAAGGCGTTGTCTACCGGCGCATGGAAGCGGTCTACCTTGCTCACTATCTTCTTGACCTCGCCACCCATCCAGCGGAGATTATCTACGGCGTGGATGGCGTCACAGGTGAGGATGTCCACCGCTCCGCCATAGTAGTCGTCAGTGCCTCCACTCTTCACGAACCGTGCCAGACACTGCGTGATGGCACCTCGCTCCTCCACCTTGCGCCTCGCCTGCACCACTACCGGTACGAAACGCCGCTGGAAGCCCACCATCGTCAGGCAGCCGTTCTTTTCCGCAAGGCGGGCAAGGTTGCGCGTTTGCTCCAGCGTGATTCCGGGCGGTTTCTCGATAAACACGTGCAGTTTGCGGTTCAGGCAGTCCACCACGATATCAAACATCTGGTGCGGAGGCAGGATGATATACACCGCCTGCGGCTGTGTCTCCTCCAGCATCTGACGGTAATCGGTGTAGGTGTGCGCAATGTTCCATCTTTGCGCGGTGGAGGCAGCGCGCTCCGGGTGGAGGTCACAGACCGCAACAATGTGCACATCTTCCATCTCGCTGAGGGAGGGGTAGTGTGCATAGTTGGCATGTGACCCCGCACCCACAAAGGCTACAGGGATTCTATCGCTCATGACGTTGCACCTCTTGTCACGGGTACTTCATCCTTCGGTACTCCTGCGCGAAGGCAGCACCATCGTAGCCCTCGTCGTCAATAACCTCCGAAAGCAGCACTTCTCGGTCGCCCTGTAGCCACGATTGCCGTGCTGCTAACGCCCAGAGTTCGGGTTCTACCAGCTCCTCGATGGGCACAGGGGGGGTCTCCGTCTCGCCTGCCAGATAAGGCAGGGTCTTCTCCAGCAGGGCGCGATAAAGCTGCGAGGCATCTGCCTGAAACTGGGTCACACCTTTCTCGGTGACGATGGTGGCGTAGAAAGGCATCCACTTCTCCGCCGTTCCAATCACCACTATGCCCATGCGCCCGTCTGCCCAGCGTATCGCCACACGACGCAGCACGCCCTTGCCCAGATGCTGCACGCTGTGCGCACCGCCTCCCAGAATCCCTGCTAACATCGAGTAGGCGTGGATGCCGTAGTTGAACTCGTCCACCGCACAGCCGCAGAGGACCGTATCTGGTGTGCCTCGCTCTTCTATCGGTTGTGCCAGCCAGCGCTGGGTCTCGTAGCAAAACCGTAAGGAGGACCCCCCGGTGATGCGCGCGCCACTGCGTGCCCACTCTACTATCTGCCGCAGATCACGCAGCTTGCCAGCCAGCGGTTTATCGATCAGGATCGCCTTGCCCGCTTCGACGAAGGGACGCGCCTTGGCGATATGGGTATCCCAGTCACAGCCGTGAAGGATAGCACAGTCTACATCCTTCGCCATCTCCTCCAGCGAACGGTACACGCGGGGAATGCCATGTTCCTGCGCGAACCGCTCTGCGTAGCCTGAAGGATGTACGGACCCGCCATCCCACACACCTGCGATTTCGTGTCCCAGCTCGCGTTCGATCGGAATCCAGCTGGGTGGATGCGAGGTGTCTAAGTCCACAATACCTATTCTCATCGACATACCCTCCTGACGAAGAAAATTCGCGAGCAGATCGCTGGTTCCTGCCAATTTTCTGTTCGCTCAGGGTGAGAACCTTGTGTCCCATAGCCCAACCACGGTGATGCAGACACGCTTATACCTGGTTCCGAAACTTCGGGAGGAAATCGTTCGCAGGAGTTGCCTGAGCCCGTCCAGAAAAGATGTACACATCAACGCGCTTTGGGAGAGAATAGCCGATGGGAGAGACTTTGACGCACCGTGAAAGGTGGCTGAGGACTTTTCACTACGAACCGATAGACCACGTACCCGATGAGGAGTTCGGTTACTGGACGGAAACATATACGGAGTGGCACAAACAGGGGTTGCCGGAATGGGTGGATGAAGAGTGGAAAGCCAATCAGTTTTTTGGTTTTGCGCCACGCGGAGGCGTGCCCATTAACCTGGGACTGATACCGCCCTTCGAGTCAAAGGTGCTGGAGGAGACCGACCGCTACCGCATCCAGATAGACGGAACAGGCGTGAAAAGCATTGTCTACAAGGATGGAACCTCCACCATTCCGCACTATCTGGAGTTTCCTATCAAGAGCCGCGAGGACTGGCTGGAGTTCAAGAAACGCTTAGACCCCGATGATCCTCGCCGCTACCCCGCCGACTGGGAGGAGTGGAAAAAGTCGGTGGCAAATCGTGATTACCCGCTGGGCGTGTATTGCGGGAGCCTGTTTGGATGGATTCGCGACTGGATGGGCTTTGAAGGCGTCTCCTACGCTTGCGTGGACCAGCCTGAGCTGGTAGAAGAGATTATGGAACATCTCACGGAGATGGCGTTGACCGCTATCCACAAAATCCCCGCCGATGTGGAACTGGACTACGCCGCGTTTTGGGAGGACATGGCGTTCAACAAGGGACCCATTATCTCGCCGAAGCTGTTCCGGCAATGGATGACACCACGTTACAAACGCATCACAGATGCCTTGCGCGACCGGTTCGGGATAGACATCGTGTACGTGGACTGCGACGGTAACATCCTGCAGCTGGTGGAGCACTGGTTGGCGGGCGGGGTGAACGTGATGTTTCCGCTGGAAGTGCGCGGTGGTTCCGACCCCGTGCTGATTCGCAAGAAGTTCGGCAAATCCGTGTTGCTGATGGGTGGGGTGGATAAGACGCAGCTGATAGCGGGCAAAGAAGCCATTGTGAGGGAGCTGGAGCGCCTGAAGCCGCTGGTGGAGGAGGGCGGATATATCCCGCACGTAGACCATCGCTGCCCGCCGGATGTCACCTACGAGAACTACCTGTTCTATCTGGAGACCAAGCGCAAGATGTTTGGCATCCCCGACCCACCGAATTGGGACGAGGTGAAAGCCACGCTGCGCCCATAGAAGTCGAGAGGGAGGCACGTTCCATCGCGCCTTTTCCCCAGCAACGCGCCTGTCTCCTGCTGCCCGGTGGGGGGCGTCCCCCGGTGTCACATTGCTGCCCGTAATATGCTATACTAAAGGAGGAGAACACACCGCAGGAGTAGCGGGATGACCTGGCATCATACCACCGTTGTTGCCGTTCGACGCAATGGGGAAGTAGCCGTTGCCGCCGACGGGCAGGTGACTTACGACCAGACCGTGTTGAAACATACCGCGCGTAAAATCCGTCGCATGTATCACGACCGCGTGCTGGCAGGGTTCGCTGGAGCCGTTGCTGATGCGCAGGCGCTAGCAGACCGTTTCGAAGCCAAACTGGAAGCCACGAACGGCAATCTGCGCCGAGCAGCGGTAGAGTTTGCCAAAGAGTGGCGCACCGATCGAATCCTGCGCCGGCTGGAGGCGATGATGGTTGTGGCGAACCGTGAGGAGCTCCTGCTCATTTCCGGCGATGGCAACGTGATTGAACCGGATGACGACGTGCTGGCTATCGGTAGCGGGGGAGCGTATGCTGCCGCTGCAGCACGTGCACTGATGAGGCATACTTCGCTCTCCGCCAAGCAAATCGCGCTGGAAGCCATGCGTATTGCGGCGGAGCTGTGCATCTACACCAACGATAAAGTACAGTGCGAGAGCATCGAGTGAGCGCCGTGGAGGATCCCCACATGGAAGAAGATTTGACACCTCAGCGCATTGTGGAGGAGCTGGATAAATACATCATCGGGCAACAGAAGGCGAAGCGCGCGGTGGCTATCGCCCTGCGCAACCGCTACCGCCGTAAACGCTTGCCGGAAGACCTGCGTGAAGAGGTTATCCCTAAAAACATCCTGATGATTGGTCCCACCGGCGTGGGGAAGACCGAGATCGCCCGGCGCATCGCCCAGCTGGTCAAGGCGCCGTTCCTGAAAGTGGAAGCCACCAAATTTACTGAGGTGGGATATGTGGGGCGCGATGTGGACTCGATGATTCGCGACCTGGTGCAGACGGCGGTGCGCATGGTGGAGAGCGAGAAGATAGAGGAAGTGCGTCCGCGTGCAGAGGAAATAGCCATCGAGCGCATCGTGGACAGGCTCATGCCACGTCGAACGCGGCGGGGTTTCCAGCCAGGCACGCCTTTTGAACGTCTGTTCCGTGCGCTGTACGAGGAAGAGGGCAAAGAGGAAGAAGAGGAAGATACGTCGCTGGCAGCCAGGGAGCGCCGCGAACGGGAACGTCGGATGCGCGAGAAGCTGATGGAGCGGGTGCGCAGCGGCGCCATGGACGATGAGAAGATAGAGATAGAGGTAGAGCAGTCTGGTCCGCCCATGCCGTTCGTGCAGGTGTTCGGACCGCAGGGCATGGAAGAGATGGGACTGGACCTGCCCGATATGCTACGAGGCATGATGGGTGGACGCAGGCGCACCGCACAGGTAACCATTCGTGAGGCGAAACAGATACTCACGCAGGAAGCTGCCCGCGAGCTGATTGACCGAGAGCAGGTGGTGAGCGAAGCCATCCGTCGGGCGGAGGAGAGCGGGATCATCTTCATTGACGAGCTGGACAAAATCGCCGGGCGCGAGCAGGGTTACGGTCCCGACGTATCGCGTGAGGGTGTGCAGCGCGACCTGTTGCCTATCATCGAAGGCTCTACGGTGATGACCAAGTTCGGCGCGGTACGCACGAACCACATTCTGTTTATCGCGGCGGGCGCTTTCCATGTCTCCAAACCCAGCGACCTCATCCCCGAGCTGCAGGGGCGTTTGCCCATTCGCGTGGAACTGGACAGCCTGACCGAACACGATTTTGTGCGCATTCTGACCGAGCCGCAGAACGCACTGGTGAAACAGTACAAAGCCTTGCTGGCAACGGAAGGTGTGGACCTGGAGTTCACCGACGATGCTATCCGCGAAATCGCCTCTATCGCGGCGCAAGTCAATACCAGCAGTGAGAACATCGGCGCACGCCGATTGCACACCGTGATGGAGCGAGTGCTGGAAGACATCTCCTTCCGTGCCAGCGAGCTGGCGGGGCAGAAGGTGAGCATCACGGCGGAGTATGTGCGCGAGAGGCTGGCAGATGTGCTGCGCAGCGAGGATTTGAGCAGATATATTCTCTAAGACCCACCTCAACGAGGAGGACACAAGGAGGAGGTTCACATGAAAGTCAGCGTGATTGGTGGAGGCGGGCGAGTCGGCTCCAACACCCTCTACGCTCTACAGATGGGAGGCATCGCGAAGGAGCTGGTTGTTATCGACGTCGCTCGTGAGATGGCAGAAGGTGAAGCACTGGACCTGCGACACGGTGCCGCACTATCGGCTCCACAAAGGATTTACGCAGGAGACACCGAAGCCGCCAGCGGCTCCGACATCGTGATCATCACTGCAGGGTTGCGTCGCAAGCCGGACGAGAGCCGTCTGGAACTGATTAATCGTAACGTGTCTTTGTTCCGCAGCATCCTGCAGGAGTTGAAACAGGTCCCCTTGCCCGACCATGCGATACTTCTGGTGGTCTCGAACCCGGTAGATATCCTGACCTACCTGGCGGTGAAAGAGTTTACACTGCCGCCGCAGCAAGTCATCGGATTGGGCACCATGTTGGACACCACACGCTTCCGCTCGCTGTTAGCCGAGTACTTTGGGGTAGCGTCCACCGACGTGAAAGCATTAATCCTGGGCGAGCATGGCGACAGTATGGTACCGATATGGTCTACTGCTACCGCCAACGGTGTGCCGCTGCAAAGTCTTCCCGGATATGATGTTGCCAAGATGCAGGAAATCTTTGAGTTCACCAAAAGGAGCGGCGCAGAAGTGATCCGGCTCAAGGGGGGTGCGGGTTACGCCGTCGGTCTGGCAATCCGCGAAGTGGTGCACGCTATCATGCTGGATACCAAACAGATACTGCCTGTGTCCACCTTCCAGACGGGGCTGTATGGTATCGAGGATGTGTGTCTGAGTGTGCCGACCGTTATCGGGCGCAAGGGGGTCGAAAAGCTGATAGAAATGAATCTCGCACAAGACGAACTGCAGGCGTTGCGCCACTCCGCACAGGTGCTCCGGGAGACGCAGAAGCAGGTAATAGGATGACCGACAGTGTCGTCTGGAAGGCGATGCCTGTGCTCAGCCGTGAGTCTCCCTTGACGGATGCTCCCTCTACACAGACGAGTGTCCCGAAGGGGGATGGACGCATCGGCAGGTTCGCCTTCCAGGCAACAGGGTGTAAGATGTAGAAGGAGGCTCTTTGTAGCCGATAATTCTCAGGGAGGTTGGCAAAGCAAAGCCTTACAGAATGCTTATAGAGGAAGTTCAAAACCTGGTGGTGGAGGCAGGTCGTCTAGCACGACGACGGGCAGAGGACTTCATCCTGGAGACCAAGAGCGATGACTCTTTCGTGACCAACGCGGACCGAGAGGTAGAGAGTTACCTGCGGGAACATCTGGCTCGTCTCTTGCCCGAAGCGGGGTTTTTCGGCGAGGAAGAGGGCTTTACTAACCGTCATGCTCGCCTTCTGTGGACGATTGACCCCATTGACGGTACCAGCAACTTCGTGTTCGGTATTCCGCTGTGGGGTGTATCGGTCGCGCTGGTGGAAGAGGGAAGCCTTCGCCTGGGCGTGATCTTTCTGCCTGTACTGGATGAGCTTTACTGGGCAGAGGCAGGTCAGGGAGCATATCTCAACGGGAAGCGCATCGAGGCGGTGGATAGCGAAGAGTTTACCTCTGAGGACGTCATCTGCTACGCTAGCGATGCAGTCACCGCTGAACTGCTCAGTATCATGCCTGGCAGACCGCGCTGTTTCGGCAGTGCGGTGGTCAAGCTGGCATGGACAGCCGCTGGGCGGGTGCGGGGAGCCATTTCGCTGGGCAAGCTGTACGACCTGGCAGCGGGATTGCTCCTCTGCCGCGAAGCGGGTTGTCAGACACGCTATCTGTCGGGGGCGGAATGGCACCTGCAGCATCTGCTGGAAGGGAGAGCGTTGCGCGAGCCGATTCTGACCGCGCCACCACAAACGATGCAAGCGATTTTTCGCCTGCTCCACAAGACTTCATCAGAGGAATAGAAGAGATGGCATGTGATGAACTGGTGCAAACTTTTGGGAGCACCTCGGAGGTTTTGCAATCGCTCTGCTGGCATGTGCGCTACTCGCTGGGTAAAGCGGGCGAAGGGCTGAGCAAGCATGAGCTTTTTACCGCCGTAGCGCTGGCAGTGCGCAATCGTATCATCGACCTGATGATTGAAACCGAAAGACGGTATCAACAGAAGGATGTGAAACGACTATACTACCTGTCGCTGGAATATCTTATCGGGCGTTCGCTCACCAACAACCTGATGAATCTGGGACTGTACGGGCTCTTCCGCGAAGCGCTATTACAGCAGGGTATCGACCTCGACGAGATTGAGGAGACAGAGAGCGATGCCGCACTGGGCAACGGTGGGCTGGGCAGGCTTGCCGCTTGCTTCCTCGATTCGCTGGCGACGCTGGGGATGCCCGGCTACGGCTACGGCATTAACTACGAGTACGGTATCTTCAAGCAGGAAATCCACCACGGTTACCAGCACGAGAAGCCCGACAAGTGGTTGAAGGGGATGTCGCCATGGCTCATTGAGCGCTACGACGACCGATTTTTCATCCCTATCTATGGGCGCATCGAGCACACCGTAGACAGCAACGGTCACTACCAGCCTCGCTGGGTGGACTGGAAGCTGCTCGTGGGCGTACCCTACGATATGCCCATCGTGGGATACGGTGGCAAGACGGTCAATGTGCTGCGCCTCTTCTCGGCACGCTCCTACCATGAGTTCGATATGCAGATATTCAACAGCGGCGACTATATCAGCGCGGTGGAGCAGAAAATCGCCTCCGAGACTATCTCCAAGGTGCTCTATCCCTCCGACTCGGTGGCGGCGGGCAAGGAGCTGCGATTAACGCAGGAATACTTCCTGGTGGCGTGCGCTCTACGCGACATCGTACGCCGTTATACACAGCAACACGACACCTTCGACCAGTTTGCTCGCAAGGCGGCTATCCAGCTCAACGATACACATCCCGCCTTAGCCATTGCCGAGCTGATGCGCATTCTGGTCGACGAGAACCATCTGCCCTGGGAACACGCCTGGCAAATTACCGAACAGACCTTTGGCTATACCAACCATACGCTGATGCCGGAAGCACTGGAGAAGTGGCCCGTAGACCTGATGGAGCGATTGCTTCCCCGTCATCTGCAGATTATCTATGAAATCAACCGCCGTTTTCTGGAACATGTGATGTGGCTCTACCCCGGTGATACCGAAAAGCTACGTCGCTTATCCATTATCGAAGAGGGCGAGCAGAAACAGGTACGCATGGCGCATCTCGCCATCATCGGCAGTCACTCGGTCAACGGCGTGTCGGAGTTACACAGCAGGTTGATTACCACTTCGCTGGTGCCTGACTTTTATGACCTGTTTCCGCACAAGTTCAACAGCAAGACCAACGGTGTCACCCCGCGCCGCTGGCTGAAACTGGCAAACCCACGGTTGAGTCAGCTCCTCGATGAGACGATTGGCAGGGCATGGGTCACCGACCTGAATCGGCTGCGCGCTCTCGAGCCGTATGCCCACGACCCAGCGTTCCAACAGCAGTTCCGCCAGGTGAAGCAGCTCAACAAACTACGACTGACCCACCTGATCCGTGAAACCATCGGAGCCTCTGTGCCGCCCGATAGCCTGTTCGACGTGCAGGTGAAGCGCATTCATGAGTACAAACGCCAGCTGCTCAAAGTGCTGCATATTATCCATCTCTACCTGCGCATTGTGGAGGAGCAACAATATCCTACCGTGCCTTATACCTTTATCTTCGCGGGCAAAGCCGCTCCCGGTTACTGGGCGGCGAAAAACATTATTAAACTCATCCACAACGTGGCGTCGGTGGTGAACCACGATCACCGTGCAAGGGACTACCTGCGTGTGGTGTTCCTGCCCGATTACCGCGTGTCGCTGGCAGAGGTGATTATCCCCGCCGCCGACCTGAGTGAGCAAATCTCCACCGCGGGCATGGAGGCTTCGGGAACCAGCTGCATGAAGTTCGCTATGAACGGTGCGCTCACTATCGGCACACTGGACGGTGCCAACATTGAAATCCTCGAGGAGGTAGGTGCAGAGAACATCTATATCTTCGGGCACACCGCCGAGCAAATCCGTGAGATGCGTCGGGAGGGCAGCTACGATCCACGTGCGGTCTACGAAACGAATCCCCTCATCCGGCGCGTGATGGATACTTTCCGCACCGATCTGTTCTGCCCGCATGAGCCGGGGCTGTTCCGCTGGATTTTCGACAACCTGGTGTATCACGGCGATTACTACTTCCACCTTGCTGACCTGCCATCGTACCTGGAGACGCATGAACGAGCGGCTCAAGAGTACTGCCAGCCGGAAGTGTGGACTCGAAAGGCGATTTGGAACGTCGCTCGCATCGGCAAGTTCTCCAGCGACCGCACCGTGCAGGAGTATGCCAAAGACATTTGGGGCATTCGGTCGGTAAGACGGAAGTAACGACCTGCCATCCCGGCAGGTTGACATCCGCTATGTGACGAATCTCTTTGTAGAGCTTCAGTCGTTGGGAGGAGAAGAGATGCTTCGTCGAACCGTTCGCTACACGCTGTTACTTGCCTTTGGGCTCTATCTTGCGCTGGCACTGCTTCCCCTGCATGCACAGACGGCGGTCAAGCCGGTGGGCGAGGGAGTGGTGCTCAAACAGTTCGTGCAGACCTTTTACAATCTGCCGCAGATAGTGAATGTGCTGGAGGTAGACCTGCGCAACCCCTCGGTGCGGATCGACGCGGAGGTAGGCACGGGCAAGGTGTATCGTGCCGATCCCACCGGCGGTCGGGAGATCGTGAGCGCAACCGTGCAACGGCTGGGCGCGCTGGCAGCGGTCAACGCCGACTACTTTCCCTGGACAGGCGACCCGCTCAACCTGCACATCCAGGGTGGGGAGCTGGTCAGTGAGCCTTCGTCGGAGCGTTCGGTGTTCGGTTTGACGGCGGACAGGGTGGTGCTCTTCGGTGCGCCGGTGTGGCGTGGCGAAGTGGTGGTAGAGGGGATAGACCCCATCCCGCTGAACGGTATCAACCGCCCTGTGCAGCAGAACGAGTGCGTTCTGGTCACGCCGCGCTGGGGGGAGGCGTACCCTGTGCCCAACGGCGCGGTGGTTTGGCGGCTGGGCGAGGTGCAGGGTGTGCCTGTGCTCGGCAAGGAGATGCGCGCCCGCCTGGACGAGATGGTCAGCGGGCAAAACCCGTGCCCTGTGCCCAAGCAGGGCGCGTTGCTGGTGGCGCAGGGAAGCACAGGCGAACGGTTGCGCACGTTCTCGGCAGGCGCTGCAATTACCCTGCGCTTCTCTATCGAGCCAGGGCAGGAGATGGTGGCACTGGCTCCTCAAAACGGCAGGGTGAACGCACAGCTGGCTTCGCGCGGCTACTGGATACGTCACAACGGTTTGGAGTACTGGAGCAAGGCGAGCATGGCGGTGGGCGGCGGTCCGTGGCTGTTGCGTGACGGACAGATACTGATCGATGCGCCTCAACAAGGTTTCGAAACTGGCTTTTCGGACAACCGCCACCCGCGCACGGCAGTAGGGGTCACCGCGGACGGCAAACTGCTGCTGGTGACGGTGGACGGTCGCCAGCCGATGTCGGGTGGGATGACCTTGTACGAGCTGGCACAGTTAATGAAACAGCTGGGTGCGACGGACGCCATCAATCTGGACGGCGGCGGCTCCACCACACTGGCGATGCGTGGGGGGCTGGTGCTCAACAGCCCGTCGGAGGGCAAGGAACGCCCCGTGGCGAACGCGGTGGTGGTGTACGCGCCACGTCCTGCGGTGGCAGAGGCGGCAAATGTGCAGATCGAGCCGTCCTCCGTCACAGTGCGTTCGGGGCAGAGCGTGTCGTTTACGGTGCGCTCACCGGAAAAGGGGCAAGCGTTGAACCCCGACAGCATCCTCTTCGGCACCACAGGCGGCATCGGTTTTGTAGACCAGAAGGGAGTGTTCACCGCCTTCAAAATGGGTAAGGGCACCGTGAGCGCAATTCTGCCCGATGACCGCGTGTTGCAGGCAGAGGTCACCGTGCTGCCCGGCGATCCGGCGCGAATCGTGCTTGTTCAGCCCAACCCGGTTCCGTCCAGCAACGAACGGTTTGAGGTGGTGGTGCGTGTGGTGGACCGCGCCAGCAATCCGTGTGCGGGCGTGACTGTGCAGATACGGGGACAGGGAGCCTATCCTGAGAAGGATAGCGTTGTTACCGATGCCAGCGGTGTGGCACGCTTCTTCGCCAGCTGGGATACAACGGTTGCCGCGGAGAAGAGCGTGCTGACGTTGACTGTCACAGGCGCGGAAGGCGTTTCTCCTCTCCAGATAAAGCGACCGACAAAGTCACCATAGGCACTGTATCAGGAGGTGTTGCACATTGCGAACGGGAGTCATCGGTCTGGGCATCATGGGTGGGGCGATTGCCGAACGGTTGCTCGTCACCGGGCATGAGGTGGTGGTGTATAACCGCACTCGCGAGAAGGCGCAACCCCTTCTGGAAAAGGGCGCGCGCTGGGCGGATTCGCCCGCCGAAGTGGCTCGCCAGAGCGAGGTGGTCATCTCTATCGTCACCGATCCCGCGGCAGTGGAGCAGATTTCCTTTGGCGAGCAGGGCGTCCTGCACGCGCTCTCTCCTCAAAGCGTGCATTGCGATATGAGCACGGTATCGGTGGCGTGGACTCGCCATATCGCCAGTGCTTATCAACAGGCGGGCAAGCGGTTCGTGCAGGCGCCGGTGCTGGGCGGTAGAAAGCAGATTTTAGAGGGCACCCTGCTGGTGTTCGGCGGGGGCGCCGAGCAGGACGTCCAGTGCTGCGAGCCCGTATGGCGAGCCTTCTCGGATAAAATCTGGCGCTTCCCCACCGCCGAGCAAGCCACTACCACCAAGCTGGCGTGCAATATGCTCATCGCGCACATGATGGTGGGGCTCGGGCAATCTCTGCTCTTCGCAGCGAAAGGGGGCGTCTCGCCCGCCACCCTGATAGACATCCTGTCCCAATCCAACCTGGGCGCACCGATGTACTCCACCAAGGGCAAAGCGTTGCTGGAGCGGAACTTTCAGGCGAATTTCTTCGTGCGCCACCTGCTCAAAGACCTCTCGCTGGCGGAGGATGCCGCCCGTGAGACGAACACCATGTTGCCGTTGAACGCCCTCACGCGCGAGCTGTTCGTCGCCGCGATGCAACAGGGCTACGCCGATGAGGACTACTCGGCAGTGGTCAAAGTGATGGAGTCGCTGGTGGGGACTCAGCTGGGTGAAGGCACTCCGTCGCCCTGAATGTGTCACGGCGAGCGATAGCGAAGCCATCCTTTTGGTAAACGCGGGAGATTGCTTCGCCGCTTGCGCCGTACCTGCAAACCGCGGTGACGCTTTTGCCCTGCAACTCCAGCCCTGTTCTACCACTATCATGCACCAATTGGGTAGTGAAGGAAGCGCGCTCCACGCAGGGACACAGAGGCATCACGTCGAACACGAAGTAGAGCGTTTTTACTTCCTCAGGGGGCAAACATGGCGAACGACCTGATCACAAGAGCCTTTGAAGCCTATCGGCAACTGCTGGTGGATATCGAGCGCACGCAGGGCGAGGCAATCCGTCGCGCGGCGAAGGTATGCGCCGACTGTCTGGCACGGCAGGGTGTGATTCACATCTACGATACGGGGCATCTGGTCTCACGCGAGCTGATCAACCGCGTGGGCGGGCTGGCGGCGATGAGCTCGCTCAACTTCGGTCTCTCGGTGGACAATCCGAACCAGTTCCGCCAGGCGCAGGGCGAAACGGGCAAGGGCGGTTTTGAAACCGATGCGCTCATCGTGTCCGCCGCGCTGAAACGCAGTCATATCCGGGCGGGCGATGTGCTGATCATCGGCACGGTGTCGGGCAAGCAGACGATACCGGTGGAACTGGCGATACAGGCAAAAGAGCATGGTCTGACCACCATCGGTATCACCTCCACCCGCTACTCCTCGCAGCTGCAGTCGGTGCATCCCTCCGGCAAGCGGCTGTTCGAGGTGGTGGACATGGTGCTCGACAACGGCGCGGACTACGGCGACGCCATGATAGAGGTGGACGGGCTGGATCGCAAAATCTGTCCCGCCTCGGGCATCGGCGCGGCGATGGTGATGTGGGCACTGGTGGCAGGCATCGTGGAGGAGATGCTGAAACGTGGTTTGCAGCCCACCGTCTTCAAGAGCATCAACCTGCCCGACGGTCCCGAAATCTACAAGCAGACGGTGGACGACTACATCCGCAAGGGGTACTGAGCGATGATTCAAGCGTACTTCGACGCCATCCGTCAGCAACTGGACGAAGTGGAGCGCACGCAGGGCGAGAACCTGCAACGCGCCGCGCAGGTGATGGCAGATGCCATCGCCAGCGACCATCTCATCTACGTGTTCGGAGCCACGCACGCGGGTATTCTGGCGCAGGAGCTGTTCTACCGGGCAGGGGGGTTGGCGTGCATTTCCCCTATCCTCCCACCCGGCTTGACCTGCGACGTGCGCCCGATTACCATGACCTCCGTGCTGGAACGCCATTCGGGCTACGCGCAGATATTCATGAGCGAGATACCCATCGAGGCGGGCGACGTGTTGATAGTGCATTCCGTATCGGGGCGCAACGCGGTGGCAGTAGAGGTGGCGCAGTACGGACGTGAAAAGGGGGCGACGGTCATCGCGCTCACGTCGGTCACCTACTCGAAGTCGGTCACGCCCCGCGCGGGCACGAAACGGCTGTTCGAGGTGGCGGACATCGTGCTGGATAACTGTGGCGTCATCGGCGATGCGGTGGTGGAGATACCGGGCATGAGGCAGAAGGTGTCGCCCACCTCCACGGTGATCGGTGCAGCGATACTGAATGCGCTGGTGGCGCAAACGGTGGCGCTGTTGAAAGAGCGCGGTATTGATCCGCCTGTGTTCCTCAGCGCGAACCTGGACGGTGGCGACGTGCACAACGCCCGCCTGCTACAGCGGTATCGAGGAAGGGTGACGTACTTGTGAGCGATACGGTGCTGTCCCGACTGCGCACGCCTTACAAGTACCCGAACCTGGTGCTGGAACCGTCTTACCGCGCCGGGCAGTTCGACAGTCACGCGGTGGACTGTCCGTTCGTCTTCCGCGACGGCAACCGCTTTGCTATGAGCTTTATCGGCTTTGACGGCATCGGCTACCGCACGGGGCTGGCGTTTTCCGAAGACCTGATCCACTGGCGGAAGCAAGGGATATGGATAGACCGCGGTGCGCCCGGCTCGGTGACCGAGTTCAACGTCGCACTCACCTGGATACTGCGCGACAATGCTCTGTTCGGCTCGGGGCGACTACGTCGGGTGAATGGGCAGTACGTGGGCACTTACCACGCTTACCCCAAACCTGGCTACGAGGTCGGTCCCGCCGCCATCGGCATCTGTTACAGTCGGGACCTGAAAGAATGGCGGTTGGAACCGCCCTGTCTGGTCGCACAGGAGGGTGCGGAATGGGAGCAGGCGGGGCTATACAAATCCTGCCTGTTAGAGCATCGGGGCACCTATTACCTGTTCTACAACGCCAAGAACCGCGAGCAGGGCTGGAACGAGCAGATTGGCGTGGCAACCTCCCCGGACCTGAAGCGATGGACGCGCTACGAAGGCAATCCCGTTCTGCGTGTCGGCAAGCGCGGTGCGTGGGATGACGTTTTCGCCAGCGACCCTTGCGTGCTGCAGGTGGACAAAGAGCTGTGGGCGATGTTCTACTACGGACTGAGCAGTGACGGGCACGCACGCGATGGGGTTGCCCTCAGCCGAGACCTGTTGCACTGGGAGAAGGCTCCTGAGGTTCTGGTAGACGTGGGGCAAGAGGGCAGTATCGACTCCCGTTATGCTCACAAGCCCAGCATCTTCTGGCACAATGGCTGTCTGTACCACTTCTACTGCGCGGTATCGCCGTTGCCGGGGGGCAAGGTGGGCGACATCCAAACGAGCGAACGTAGAGGCATTGCGGTGGCGACATCCAAGCCGCTGTGACGCCTTACACCGCTCCGAATACCAGTCCGCCATCCAGCGGGATGACCACACCGTTGCGTCGTGCCGCCTCTTTGGCGTCGTCCGCCCATTCGCCCGCTACCACCGGCAGAGTCTGCCAGCCGAGTTTGCTGAAGGTGCGAGCACGCTGTGACGCACGGGAAACATCACTGGGTCCAATGTCCCATGAAACCTCTACAATCAGATACACCTCTTCGCCATCCGTCCGCTTGCGTCCATAAACAACCACATCGGTTTCTATCAGGTCATCACGCTCATCCTCTGTCAATGTACCGGCGTCCATCGCACCGTCCAGAAGGCGACACAGGTCTTCATAGCTCACAGCGCGTACCCGTCGGACGATTTTGCTGAAGTACGCAGGGGCGCGTTGATAGTAACGTTGCTCGAGATAATAGCCTTCCATCTTGGCTACATCCTGGCTGACGCGCTCCATTGAGCGGGCGAGTGAGGCAACGCTGGCAGTCAGTTCCTCTAGCCGTTGCCCGAGTTGTTCCACCCGTGCGGTGAGTTGTTCCAGTCGCTGGGGGAGGTCGTCTACCCGAGCAGTGAGTTGCCTTATCTGTTCGTCGGTACGCCTCTGGGACTGGACAAGTTCACGCACTGTCTCATCGGTTCGTTTCTGTGATTCAACGAGCTCACGAACCGTTTCGTCAGTACGTTTTTGTCCCTCCGCCAGCTCGCATACCAGCGAGAAGCTCATCACTCAGCAGGAGAAGCCTCAGCTCCCTGCGCCACTCCGGGTGCTGTTCCAGCAAAGATACCAGATCATGAAAATCGGACACTCCGAATGCCATCGAATGGTCCTCGTCACCGCTGATTGGGTTGTCTACCGGTTATGATACCACCGCAGCGTGGTTGTTCTGAACCTCAAGGAAGCATCTTGTCCTTGTTGTGTCGTGCTGAATGATGAAGCATCTCCACCCGCGCGGAAGTGAGATTGCTTGCTGAAGGAGGGTCACGCTCCGTTGTGACCCTCCACTCCCTCTCTACCACTTCGTGCGCGCGGTGTAGGTCACCTTCACCGCGCCGTTACGCTCCACCTTCACGGGGAACTCTACAGTGTGGGCATCCAGCTTGTTGTACTGGTGGCTGCTGTTGAGAATCTGCCATTCGCCCCAGAAGTGTTCCACAATCCACACGTCCACGTCGGTCTCTTTGTGGTTGCGCACGGTGATTTCGTAGGTTTCTTCTATCACGCGGTCGGAAATCTGCTTGTAGTCGGTGCGTTTGCGCTCACCCACTACGTCAAAGGCGTCACCGATGTACAGGCGCACCAGCTCGTCTTTCGGCGTGTGGTCAATCAGGTCTTCGCCCAGAAACTGCAAATTGCCGCGGTCATCGGCTTTGTACAGGCGCACCTTGCCCTTCGGCAGAGGCATGCCCATGTTGTTCTCCTTGCTGTTGCGCATCTCCACCACGATGTTCAGTTTCACGTTCTGGGTATCGCCGCCCATGCCCGGTGCGCGGATGCCCTGAATCCACCATCGCCTTCCCGCATCCAGCACCAGCTTGCGAGTCACCTTCACGTCCGCGGCAGACAGGAGGGTCATCTGCTTGGTCTCGTTGTCGCGAACGGTGGTGGTACCCTGCAGGGTGTACAGGTGGTATTCGAAGAACGCCTCTTCCTCGAACTGTGGGGCGGCAGCACGTTTCACCATCATCGCATCCATCGGCACACCGCCCATGCCCGGCGCCTCCTGCACACGGCGCACATCGCCCGCCAGCAGCTGCAGCTGGGCATCGGTGTAGGTGGCTCCACTGCGGTTGTCGATGGTCACCCAGCCGGTGATGTCCACCATGCTCTCGTCCTTGTTCACTACCGCCACATAGTCTGCCTTCCAGGTGATGCCGTTGGCGAGGTAGGAGACCTGCGTGTGGTGTGTGCCGGCGCGGTCTACGTCCAGCTTCCACAGCAGCGACGGACGCGAAACCAGCCCCTCTGGCAGCTCGTTCAGTTCGATTTGCCCTGTCGGGTTCAGAATCAGCCGACCGTCCTTCAGGCGAATCACCAGCCCCTGGTAGACGGTTCCGCCTCCGCCAGCGTCCGTCTGCCCTACTACTGCGGTAGGCGGATTGAGTAGAGTGCCTTCCAGAATCTCCACCTTACCGTCGGGATGCACTTGCTTGAAGCGTATTGTTTTGCCCACCGACTTGTTGAGGATGGAAGTGGGGTTCAGCAGGTCGTACTGGTAGTTCTGCTCGCGCACGGCGACGGCGTTGGGCGCGGTGAGTGATTTGAAACTGATAGAAGTGGGGTCTATCTGCGCCGCCACATCCTCGTAGCGCACCAAATTCACTCCCTCTTTCAGTGTTATCTGTCGGTTTTCCCGCACCACCGCGAAGTTCTGGTTATAGATGGTCAGCGATACCCCTCTGGTATCCTTGGCGGTGGATGTCACCACATTCTGTGCCTCCATTGCCATCGTTGCCCCCATCAGGAGAGATACACACACGAACGCTTTGCACAACATGTGCTCAAAACCTCCCTCTTTTTGGCTTGCACGCATTAGACGCACCAAGCGGGCAAGATGTTTCTTACCCCCGTTCACACCAAAAACTTGCTAAATGATTGATATGTGATGTTTCGGTTGTCAGTAGGAATAGTGCTTTGTCAAGGCTCCATCTTCTGGAGGGCGAGGCTCCTGCCGAGCCGATGTTGTTGGCATTCACGGCTAAAGCCGTTCCCTTGCAAACAAAGCCAGCCTGCGCTGGCTGCTAAACCTTTTGGATGGCGAGGCTCCTGCCGACCGTTGTAGCGTACAGGTTTTCGGCTCGCTAGGAGGTTCGCCCTGCAGATGGGCAAAGCGAAGATTCATGTTTGGCAGAGTACTACGGCAAATCCCATATCAGCAATCGGCACGGCAGATCCGCCTGCAGGAAGTCGTAACATGCGGTCGGCTCCACAGGGGCAAACTGCTCCAGCGCAGGGTTGCCGCTGATGACCACAATGCGACTACCTCCGTACTCCGCGCTCCATTTCTGCCATAACTTGCGATACAGATGCACCAGTTCCGAAGGTTTGCCCATACGCACGCCGTAGGGTGGGTTGGTCACCAGCACCACCGGCTCTTTGGGCGGCGGTAAGGTGAGCGCATTCGCCACCGAGAACCCGATATCGGTTACTCTCGCTCCTTCTGCATTTTGTCGGGCAATCTCGATGTACCGGGCGTTCCAGTCACTGCCTCGCAAAGGTGGGGAATGCCCGACGGCGTGTCTGCTCACCTCCAGTTCCTCTCGCCAGAGTGCTTCATCATGTGGAAGCAACACGCGGAACGCCCACTCTTCGCGCCCCAAAGAGGGGCTCATACCCCGTCGCCACAGTGCGCCCTCTATCAACAGCGTGCCCGTGCCGCACATCGGGTCTACCAGCGGGCGGTCGTCCCAGCCGGAAGCCATCACCACCGCCGCTGCCAGCGTGGGACGAAGCGCGGTGAGGTGCGCCAGGCTCTGCCGCCACGGTCGGCGATGCAGGCTGGAGCCGGTGAGGTTTAAGCCCAGCAGATACTGGTCATTCACCAGTGTGGAGAAAATCTCCACGTCGGGGTTGTCCAGATTTACCGGCGGACGCTGCCCCGTGCGGGCGACGAAACGGTCGCACACCACCTGCCCCACCACGCGGGCGATGTCCATGCTGGTGAAATCGTGTGTGCCGTCGCGCTCGGAGCGGATGGCGAAGGCGTAGCGGTTCTCGAACCACTCTTCGTAGGGAACCTGCCACGCGACCTCTTCGATCTCCTTCAGGTTGCGAACCTGCGTCCTCGCTAGCAGAGCGAAGAACCGGTTGACGGTGCGGGCGTACAGGTGCAGGCGGTAAATGGCTTCCCACCCGGTGCGGAAGAAGACACGCGATGGACTCGTGTCGGTAACCTCCGCGCCCAGAGTGGTCAGCTCCTGCGCGGTGATAAACTCCAACCCTGCGCTACAGGTGGCGAAGAACTCGGTAAGCATCATCTCCCTGCTATATGATACCACCCCCTGGCGGTAGTCTGTGACGAATGGTCTCCCCTTCTACCGTCACCTCGCGCGGGGTGGCGATGATACGCAGGCGGTTGCCCTGGTAGTTCACCCCCTCTACACCCAGCGAAGGTATCCCTTTCGGCAGTCTGGGATGCACCCGCAAGCCCTCTGGCGTCGCCTCCACGCCCAGCACGCCGTAGAGCAGGAAGCAGGGAACCAGTCCGCTTTCGGGGAAGGGCAGGTCTACCCCTACCTGTCCCGGATTTTCCTGTTGCGGTATCTCGCCGCGATAGAGAGGAGGTCCCCCACACAGACGGTCGGGCATTCGGTAGCGCGACAGAATCTCTCCAAACCGTTTCCAGGCGTTCTCGATGCCGAAGAAGCGCAGGCGCACCATCAGGTCGAAGTAAGAGGTGTAAAGGATTGCCCCGCCGTCCTGACACTGGTCGCCGTAGGGCGTGCCCAGCCATCCGAAGTGCCACCAGGGGGGAACTGGACTATTGCGCTCTTCGGGGGGAGCGTTCTCGCCCCACATCGGGTTGTGGATGGTGTTGGCGCGCGGCGCGAAGATCCACCTGCTGTAGGTGTCGGGTTTGCCCGTGGAGGTAGGCTCTGTCTCCATCCAACGGTAGATTCGCTTCGCCTTTTGCGCATCGCCCAGACCGTAGTAGAGCGCTTCCAGGTTGACAAACGTGAAGCCGTAATCGTGCCGCACGCCGTCGATATCCACGCAGCCGATGTATCGTCCTGCCTTCTCGTCCCAGAAGACCTCATTGTAGCGACGGTGTGCCTTCTGACGCAGTGCAGAGTAGTCGGTAAGCGGTCGCTGGCGCAAAACGGCATCGATACCCTGCATGGCTTCGAGGCTGGCGTAGTACACCGCGTTGGCATAGGCGTCCAGATGCCCGAAGGGCAGGATGTCCCAGTAGTTATTGCCTACGCCCTTGTGCCTGCCGTTCACATCCTTGCTGGCGGTGACAATCAGCCCCTCGTGTCCCTTCAGCGTCTCCAGCTGGTATGCCATCGCGCGGCGCAGGCGGTCCGCCTGGCTCCTCAAGAACTCCCTGTCGCCCGTCCACAGATAGAAGCGCCAGCAGGAGAGGATGAACCGGGCATTAGTGTCGAAGTGTCGCGTGTCGTACGGTGGCGAGGACGGGAAGGGCCAGCCCTGCATCGCGCCCCAGGTGTGCACGTATCCTTCCGGTGTGATGGGATAGGTACGCAACTGCTCCATCTCGCCGTGCCGTGCTGGCCCCTCGTACCAGCAGCGCATGGTCGCCATCCACTCGAACCATGCGGCGGGACCGGCGGGCGCGGGGTAAGTGAACGCTCGCTCCCACCAGAAGCGGTTGATGTCCTCTTCCAGCCTGCGTTGCGGGCAGATGAAGCGGGGAAAGTGTACAGGCACGGAATCCTTTCGGGGCAACACGCGCACGCTCCACCCGCATGACCATCGCTGGTTTCCTTCCTGCTGATAAGGTATGTGCAGGCGCAGGTGCATCTGTTTTTCTTCCATCTCCCAGTGCAGGTGCAGCTCCTTGCCCTCCACGCGCAGGTCGGCGTCGCGTGTGCCTTCCATCTCTATCCAGCGTGCTCCGTCGAAGGACAGCCCGGCGTGACCACGCCTTTTGAGTTGTTGAACAGGCATGTAGCGCTGGTTGTCGGCGAAGAAACGGTTGAAGACCACACCCGCACGCGGAGTGCAATCGTAGCCCACCTTCGTCCACGTGGTGCTCCACGTCCAGCGTGAGGGCGCAGGGGGAGCAGATGCGGAGCGCAGCAGTGCCTCTATTTGCATCACGTCTCGTTGCAGCCGGTAGTGCAAACGCCCTTCACCGATGATGCGTCGCACATCCACACGCAGGGCACGGTCGCGGGGTACCGCTTTGCCGTCCACCAGTGCAGTTCCGCCAGCCCATACATCTTTCTGACTGCTCCACCAGCCGATGGAGCCTTTCGGCTCGGAGATTTGCACCGTGTACTCGCCCTCGCCGAGCATCTCGTCCAGCGTGAGCGACTGCCAGGAGTTATCAGGAACGTTCTGCAGGCGGCGCGAGGCGACGAGGGTATCACCCCGATACAGGCTCAACGTGCAACCCGAGTCGGACGTGTGCCAGGTGGGCAGGTGCACCGAGACGGTGCGGAACTGCTGTCCGGGCGCAATGCGGAACGTCTGTGCCAGGGTGTGTCCCGCTTCTAACCTTTCCGGGAAGGTGACCTCGCCGCCGCTTTCGAGGGTTATCGGCTCAAGGTGCCACACCTGCAGAGGCTCCACAGTGGCTTCGCTCTCCGTCTGCCGGAGACTGGTTTGCGATGTCCATTCCCAGCCTTCGGGAAGGATCTTCACGCAAAAAGACTGGCTGGATCGCCCTTTGCCGGTAGGGTCGCACCGCAGGTCGCTCAGGATGTGCTGTTGCAGCTGGACGGTAAAGAAACCGTTGCGCAGGATGGACATGACTGGCTCCTTTGCGTTGACTATCCCTTATCCCGCCCTCCTGAGAAGAGCATCTCCCCCTTCTCCCCAAAGGAGAAGGGGGAAGGGGACAAGAAGAACAGGGTTATTCCGGCAGAGGTAGCCTCACCGGCTCGCCGCGCTTTGCGGACTCATACGCCGCGAACGCGACCTCCGCCGCCGCCAGACCATCCTCGCCGGTAATCGGCACGGGTTTGCCCGTCGCCACGCTCTCTACAAATGCGCTGACCAGACCGTAGTCGATGCTGGAACCCCAGTGCTCCAGCGTGATGCGCATGTTGCGGTCATCGTACAGTGTAGAGTTCTGGGCGAACATGTCCATATATACCAGACCTTTTGTGCCCACCACCTGCAGGGTCACGTCGCCCCAGGTGGGGAACACCTTCGGACGGGACCACGACGAGTCCAGTGTGGCGAACACATCGTTGGCGAAGGTGAGCGTGAGCATGCCCGTGTCGTCGAAGTCACCATGGCAGAAGCCGTTGCCGATCTCGGCGTACACCTCCACCACCTCGCTCTTGAGCAGGTCCCGGCAGAGGTCGGTGACATGCACCGTGTGGTCGATCACCGCGCCACCGCCGGAGAGCTCGGGCACGATAAACCATCCCCCGGGATTGCGCCCGCGGTTGGTGCCCCGGATGGCAAGCACCTCGCCCAGCTCGCCGGACTCCACCATTTGCTTCAGGCGGATGTATGAGGGACTGAAGCGGCAAGGGAAAGCGGTCATCAGCTGTACGCTGTTTGCCTTGCAGACTTCAATCATCGCCCTGCCGTCGGCTTTGTTGGTGGCGAGGGGCTTCTCGCACAGCACATGTTTGCCCGCTTTCGCCGCCATCTCGGTCAGCGGACGGTGCTTGATGTTTTCCGGGCATACGATGACCGCGTCGATGCCCGCCTGAAGCAACGCCTCATAGCTGTCGTAGAAGCGTGTGCTGTACTGTTGTGCGACCTGCTGTCCGCGCTGCGGGTCATCGTCCGCCACACCCACCAGCTGCGCCTTGCCTTCCGCCTCCAGCTGCTTCACGCAGTGTGCGTAGGAGTAGGCGTGCATGTGCGCAAAGCTCATCATGCCGATTCGTACCGCCATCTCAAGCACCTCCTCCCAGCCGAATCACCTTGCCAGTGCGTGCGCTCTCTATCGCGGCGAGCGCAATCTCCACTGCCTTCATGCCGTCCTCGGCGGTGATAGACGGTTGTTGTCCTGCCTGCACGCTGTCCACGAAGTGCTTTATCTCCAGCATGTAAGGGTCTTCCGCCAGAGGACTCTCGGGCACAGCCACGCCCCCGCCTCCGCCGCCTGCCTCCTGTTTCGCCACCGTCAACGGCATTGCAAAGCGGCTGTCGAAGGCAATCATGCCCGCGTCGCCCGCGATTTCGAAGTCCACCTTGAAGCCACTGGGGTCTGCCCAGTTCGCCTCCACGTGCGCGATGGCGCCGCTCTTCAGGCGCAGGGTGATGAGCGCGTAGTCGACATAGTTGATCTTCTTGAAGGTCAGTGCCTTGGCGAACACACGCTCTACCTCGCCGAACGTCCAGCGCAGCCAGTCGAAGTCATGGATGACCATATCCAGAATCGGACCGCCGCTCTGTTCAAAGTCGGCGTACCAGTTATTGGCAGCACGGGGATAGGGTCCGCCGCGTCGGGTGCGAATCGCCGCCGGTTTGCCCACTGCGCCCGCCAGCACCAGGTCGTGTGCCTGTTTGAACTCGGGGAAGAAGCGCAGTACCTGTGCAGGCATCAGCGTCACGCCCGCTTTGTGAGCGGCGTCGATCATTTGCTCGCACTGCTCCAGCGTGCGTCCCAGTGGCTTCTCACACAGGATATGCTTGCCCGCGCTCGCCGCCTGAAGCACCAGTGACAGATGGGTAGGGGTAGGGGTGCAGATGTCCACCATATCCACCTGTTCCAGCATGGCTTCGTAGCTGTCGAACGCCTGCACACCAAACTGAGATGCCACCCGCCGGGCAGCATCCGAAATGGCATCATAGAAACCCACCAGCTGGGTGTTGGGCAGTTTCGTGTAGGCGGACGCGTGGGTGCGTCCCATTGTGCCTACGCCCACGATACCCACTCGCAGCATCGTTTCACCTCCTCATGAGTGTGACTTGAAAACAGCCTTCAGGCTCTCGGCAATATGCTTCAAGCCCAGCTCGGGATAGTTCGGATACCCCTCCACTTCGGCGGTGATGTAGCTGTCGTAGCCTACCTGCCGGAGCGCGTCGTTGACCTTCGCCCAGGGCACGTTGCCCTGCAGGGGATTGCAGAAGCCCGTGATGTTGCCAATGTGTGTCTTAAAATCTTTCACGTGCACGCGATAGATGCGTTTGCCAAGAATGCGTATCCACTGTTCCGGATAGCCCATCACCAGCACGTTGCCGGCGTCGAAATAGACGCCTGCATAGGGGCTACCCAGCTCGTCCACAAACTGGCGCATTTCCAGCGGGCTGAGAAGGAACTTGTTCCACACGTTCTCTACGCCGATGCGCACACCCAGTCGCTCTGCATCGGGGAGCAGTTCGCGCAATGCTTTGTGAGCGCGTTCGTACGCCTCATCGTAAGCGGTTTGTTCGTTGACTACACCGGGCACAACCAGAATGGTGTCCACACCCAGCCAGCTGGCAATCTGCAACTGCTTGCGGATGGCTGCCATGCCTTTCTCGCGCACCGCAGGGTCGGGGCTGGTCAGCGGATACTGCCACCCCAAGCCGGTGGAAAGGCTGGATAACTCCACGCCGATGCGCTGAGCCATCTCCGCAATCTGGCGCACCTCGGACTCCTTTGCCTCGAAGCCCAGCACGCCGTCTTCCGCCATATTGAACTCGATGCTGTCGAACCCAGCTTCCTTCGCCGCTTTGAGGCATTGCTCAAACGACCAGTCACCGGGCATCGTCCATCGATTGACGCCGATTTTCATGGGGAGATTGCCTCCTTTGTTGGGGATATCGGGAATATGTTCGCCATGGGGGGCAGGTTTCCTTTCAGGCATCTCGCCAACTTTGCGGAACTATGACTTCCCGCCTTTCCACTCCACCCAGCGGGCATACAGTTCCCTGCGAGGTACGCCGCAGCGCTTTGCCGCTTCCCTCAGAGCCTCCTTCTCGCTCATGCCCTGGTTGACCATCTGCTGCACTATCTGCAGAGGCTCCTCGGTAGAGCAGATGGGTTTCTCTTCCTGCGGAAGGAGAACCAGGGTGAACTCGCCGCGAGGGGGAGTTTGTTCAAAGTGTGCCAGCCATTCACTCACTCTGGCGAAGCGCGTCTCTTCAAACTGCTTGGTCAGCTCACGAGCGATGAACAGCTCACGGTCGCCCAGTACCTCCAGCACATCCCGAAGCAAGCTGCACAACCGGTGAGGCGCCTCGAACCATACCACCGCCCTGCGCTCATTTGCCAGTGTCTGCAGATACGCACGCCGTTCCTTCGCCTGGCGCGGGGGGAAGCCGTCGAATGCGAAACGCCCTTCCGCCAATCCCGCGATGCTTACTGCTGCTGTCACCGCAGACGCACCGGGCACGCAAACCACCCGTATTCCTGCTCCACGGGCGCGGTGTATCAATGCGCTGCCCGGGTCGCTGAGCGTGGGCGTGCCCGCATCGGTGACCAGTGCGATGCTCTCTCCCGCCAGCAGCCGTTGCACCAGCTGCTCGATTTTGGCAGGGGGTGAGTACTCGTGCAGGCTGGTAAGGGGAGTATGGATATCGTAATGGCTCAGCAGTTTGCGCGTGACACGGGTATCTTCCGCTGCGATAAGGTTCACCTCACGCAGCACACTCAAAGCACGCAGGGTAATATCCTCCAGGTTGCCGATGGGCGTTGCCACCACATACAGTGTGCCCGCGGCGCTTACCACGGCGTCATCACCTTCACCGCGAAGCGTGTCTGCGTGCTGGAGGCGTTGGGGTCGCCGAAGATGAGGAAGATGTCTGTGCCACGACGCACCTGCTGGCGATAGGTCAGGTAGAACGTGTCTATCTCCTCGAAACTTCCGAACCGGCTGCCTCTGCCAATATAGCGTCCGCCGATACTGCGTTCGGCGTCGATGTCGTAGTTCAGTGTGGCGATGATCTGGTGTAGGTTGCGGTCGGGTGTGCCGGGGTCGTGGTAAAGGATCTGGCTTCGTTCGTACTCCACCTTCAGGCGCAGTCGGCTGGTGAAGGGGATACCCTGCGTAAATCGCCAGAAGAGGCTATCTCCACCTGCCTCCTTGCCGAAGGACACCATCACGCCGCCGGAATTGTACAGCTTGCGGTAGTTCCACGACGTGCTGCACTGCAGCATGCGGTCGCGATAGGGCGGGCGATGGTACAGCTGCCCAAACACCGAGAGAGCGATGTCGTTGCGTAGCACGGCGGAACCCCATACGCCGACGGCTTCGTCGAATACTCCTCCGTCCAGTTTCCATCGTTGAAGAACAGAGATGCTGGCGATAAGCTCCTGGAGTGGGCGATTCTGCCAGTGGTTTTCGTAGAGAACAGATGCATCGTAACCTCGAAAGCCCACTTCTGGCGCATAGCCCAGCGTGGGGTGAAAAGCACGGGAAATCTGCTGTATCCGTCCGCCGAAGCTAATGCGCCCATCCCCTCGGTATCGCCAGACGCTGAGAGCTATCTTCTCGCCGACGGGCATGTTTTGCCCAGAGGTGCGGAAGTATAGCGCGCTGAGGGCTGCATAGCCGTCCCGAAAAGCGGGAAAGGCAACCGCTCCTGCGCCGATGGCGGTGGCGTGTACCCCCGGGCGGTCATCCCGCACGAATTGCACCTCCGTGCGCGAGCGGTCGGTGATCTGATAGCCTATCCGTCCGACAAGCGCTCGCTGTTCGCCGCCTGTAGTGGCGAGCGCACCGTAGCTCCACCTGCCTACCGCGCCGAAGGACTTCAGTGCGGCGTCCACCATCTGCAGGTTTCCGCTGTAGAAGAGGGTGGTATCGGGAAAGAAAGCGTCTCCCTCAATGAAGAAAGGGCGTGTCTCCGGCACGATGCGCGGCACGTAGCTGAAGGAGACGCTGTCCACCTCCCGCGCGATGTTCTTGAAATCGGGATTGAGCGTCAGGAGGCTGGTAATCCCTCCGCGCAAGGTGAGTTTCACGTCCAGCCCACTGCGCCACTCGGTGCTTCCTGAGGTGCTGTCCAGCTGCGTATAAGGCAGGATAACAGGCGGTGGCAACACTTCTGGAGCCTGTATCCCCTGCCATCGGGCGCGCTTGAGCACATCGTAGGCAACGCCCATGTTCGGGTAGTGGTAGATGACGCTCCGGCGAGGTACGTATCGGGAAAGAATAACGCCAAACTCCCGCTGACCTCGAGGGATGCGCAACATCCGAAACGGGATGAACATCTCCACGCTCCAGCCGCGCTCGTGGCGAGCCGCCGCTGCTTTCCAGTCACCGCGCCACTGCACGTTGCTCGCGCTGCCACCGGGTATCTGGTCAAACTGCGTACCAAGCGGATTGACACGGAAGAGATAGGGTTCGATGTCCTGTCCGGTGGGTTCCACCAGCAGTTCCACGTAGTCATCCTTCGAGAGGTCGGCGTTTCGGCGAACTTCCTGTGCCTGAATCCGCTCCGGCTCGGGGTCGTGACAGTCAAAGGCAGCGTAAATCCCTTCAGAGGTGTAGGCGAGGAAGGCAGCAGTGGGAAAGTCAGCTTCGCGCTGTTCTTTCAAATACCAGAAGGGGGCGATTCGTGTTGCACCATCCCATTCCCCGGGGGAGAGAACGCCGTCGATGGCAGGTGAGCGCGGCAGCTGTTGTGCTGGTATGACGACGATACCAGGTTCGGTGCTCTTTCCTCCCGCTGCTGCCAGCCCGCCGAGAATCAGTACCCCCTTGAGAATCAGCAGACAATTCCAGAGTAACGCTTTCTTGCGAACCGGGTTCACCTTTATCTGAACCTCTGGTTATGATTTGCGGCTCTGCGAAGTATCCTACAACACCAGAGCATGGCTGTCAACAGCTCTTTGACGGTATTCGGCGTGCGCTCCATGCGCCCAGAGCTACCATCACCGCAGTGGTAACAAACGCCGCCGGGTAACCAGCCCAGCTCACAATCAGCCCACCGATAAAGGGCGCGGTAGCAGCGGGCAGGTTCATGAAGTTCTGCAGGGCAATATATGTCGGTCGCTCGGCAGGTGGCGCGATGGAAAGAATGGCGTTGGTGAAGGCGTTCCACAGGCTCCATCCCAGCGCACCCAGACAGCCAAACACCAGCACGAACCCCCACGCAACCGGCATGACCAGAGCCGCCAGAGGCGGAACCAGCGCAAGCGATACCACCACCTGCAGAGCACGCACCGCGCCGAAGCGGTCTGCCATCCACCCCCAGAGCGGTCCGGTGATGACCGCGCCTGCCGTCTGTGCTGTCAGGTAAATCGCCACGTACGATTCGGGCAAACCGAACCGCTCTCGCGCATACAGCACGTAGAAACTGGAGGCTACACCTCCGCCTGCCAGCAGAAACTGCGTGGTGAGCACCCAGCGCAAGGCGGGGTCATCACGCCAGAGGACAGGAATGCGGCGAAGGTGCTCCCAGAAGGTACGATCTGGGTCCGCTTGCGGAGGAGTGTCCGGTTCGTGTATCAACAACAGCATGAGGAGCGAAAGAAGTAACCCGGTCGCCATCAGCAAGAGGAGCAGGGCGTAGTTCTGGGGGAACTCCAGCGAGCGCAGGCTCAACACCTTGCTGACCAGCACCGGCGCAATCAGCGCTGCCAGCGAGGAAACGGTCTGCATCGCCCCGAAGAACCGTCCGCGTATCGTTTCCGGCACCGACTTGCCGATAATCTCCGTCCACGGCACGATGCTGAACCCATCGGATGCCACAAACAGCAAGTTAAAGAAAACGAACGCCCACAGCACGAGCATGCGGTTCTCACCGTAGAACCACGTGAGCAAAAACAGCAGGAACATGGGCAACCTGCCGATGAGGCAGGCAGTGATGAGGAAAGGTTTGACCAGCCTTCTACCATGAACGCGATGCGCCACGTAGGGCTGCGGAGCAAACAGCACCAGCAAGCGTAAGCCGACAATCAGACCGATGAGTTGGGGAGAGGCTCCCAGCTCCCGCAGGAACTGTGGCATGACAGTAGTGGGGTCGAAGCATGAAAACCCCACCATGAAGAATGCCACATCACCGATGATAGCGATGATGTTGCGCCGGACGGCTGATGGAGCAGCAGTGAGGTGGCTCATTCAGCGACCTTTTGCAGCTCCTCCAGCAACGGCAGGGTGCGGGGAGCGAGCAACACCTCCTGCGCGAAGAATTGCCCCAGTTCCTGTTTGCTCACTTTGTCTACATCTGGACGGCGTGCAGCGCGCATCTGCTCTCGCGACCAGTTATACATGCTTTGCTTCTGCGTGTCTGAGAGGATGCCCTCCAGCTTCGCCCAGAGGGTGCGTACCACCTGATCCACCGTCTTCATGCGCAGCTGCACGGCAGCGCTGTCTGCCTCACGCAGTTTCTTGCGCAGTTCTTCGGAAGGGGTCTTGCCCTTCAGTGCCTCGTTGCGTGCCGCCAGTATCTCCTCACGCATCTGCAGCAGAGCTTGTGCGTTGCGCTCCTCCATGCGCATCAGGTCGGCTTGCGCCTGCTCTAGCAACGGCTTGATTTTGCCGATTTGCTCCTTGCTCAGCTTGAGCGGGGTGAATACCAGCAGCATGTCGATATCTGCCAGCGCGGTCAGCACCTCGTTGGCTTTTTGCACCGATTCGGGAACCTTTGGCGCTTGCGCCTGTGCAGCCAGCACCAGACATGCCGTCAGCAGAAGAGCTATTGTGACCCTGTTGTGTCTCATCGTTATGCCTCCAGAGAACGAATCGCCTCTATCACCTCTTCGACGTGACCATCCACTTTGACTTTCGGGAAAATCCGGCGCACGACGCCTTCTTCATCGATCAGGAACGTGGTGCGCTCGATGCCCATGTACGTCCTGCCGTACTGCTTCTTCTCCTTCCATACGCCGTACAGCGTGGCAACCTGCGCCCCTTCATCCGCCAGCAAGGGGAAGTTCAGACCGTACTTTTGCGCGAACTTCTGGTGCGACGCCACACTGTCGGCACTGACTCCCAGAACCACTACGCCCATACTTTGCAGGACGCCCAGATTATCCCGGAACGAACAGGCTTCCTTCGTACACCCGGGCGTATCATCCTTCGGATAGAAGTAAAGAACCACCTTCTTGCCTCGCAGGTCTGACAGGCGAACGACGCTGCCATCGGTGGACGGCAGTGCAAAATCGGGGGCTGGTTGTCCTTCCCGCACGCTCATTGTTAGCCTCCTGTAAAAGTTATCAGCCATATTGTACCAGAGATGGAACCCCGCTCGAAGGACTATAACCGATGTGCGTGGAATGCGTCATTAAATGCAGGAGGTGAGAGATATGAAAAAACTGATGGTGGTGTTTCTCACGCTGGCGCTTGTGAGTGTGGCACTGGCGCAGCCGGGTCCCGGTGGACCGGGTGGACGCCGCGGCATGGGACCGGGGATGGGCTTTGGCATGGGATTCGGCATGGGTGGCGGTTTCGGGTTGCTGATGATGCCGGAGGTGCAGAAAGAAATCGGTCTCACCGAGCAGCAGATGCAGCAGATTCAGCAACTGATGATGCAGCAGCGCGAGCAGATGCAGGCGCTCATGCAGCAGATGCGTGAGGCTACTCCCGAACAGCGACAGCAGATGATGCAGCAGGCGATGCAGAAATGGGATGAGGGCATGAGCAAAATCCTGCAGCCTGCCCAGAAGAGCCGCCTGCGTGAACTGCAGCTTCAAGCGGAGGGTCCGTCTGCTCTGATGCGCCCCGATGTCGCGAAAGAGTTGAACCTGAGCGACGACCAGAAGAAGAGGGTCAGCAGCATCATGGAGCAGTACCGCCAGAAGCAGATGCAGTTGTGGCAGCAGGGCGGGGGACCCAACGCAGACCGCCAGGCGATGTTCCAGCAGATGCAGCAGCTGCGCCAGCAGATGGACAAGGATCTGCTGGCTGTACTGACCGCCCAGCAGCAGGAGCAGTGGCAGAAGATGCAGGGCAAGCCATTCCAGTTTCCACGCGGACCCTTTGGCGGTCCGGGCATGGGGCCTCGTGCGCCCGGAGGCGGTCGTGGCATGGGACCGGGTGGACCTCCGGGGCAGGGAGGCGGTCCTCGCGAGCTCTAGCTTGCGGACAACCTCAGGGCTGGAGGATACTTGCCCTGAGGTTTGTTTTTGCCAGAGGTTGACAAACTGCCGGAAGCTATTGTATAATGCTATCCGGCAACGGGGCCCCATCGTCTAGTGGACTAGGACACCTGGTTCTCAGCCAGGAGATCGGGGGTTCGAATCCCCCTGGGGCTACCAGGTGCGCCCTCCGCATTGCGGAGGGCGTTTTGCTTCACTTCACCAGCTGCAGTATCTGCCGGAACTCGTCGGTGCCCGCCTGAACCAGCCACTCGTAGGCCACCGACTCCGCACAAGTCACCACTACCTCTGCATGGCGTAGCCGACGCATGGCGATTTGCCAGTCCTCTCGCGATCGCGAACTCACAGCATCCTCTGCCACGTGCACCTGAAAGCCCGCCGCCTGTGCGTCCAGAGCGGTCTGTGTTACACAGATGTGCGCCTCCACGCCACAGAGCACCACCTGCGTGCGCTCGCTCGCCATCAGCGCCGCGCGGAACGGCTCGGAACCGTAGCAGCTGAAGCACATCTTGTCTATCGGCTCGCAACCTTCGGGAAGCACCTCGGCGATTTCGGGGATGACGCCTCCCATCTTCTGGGCATATTGCAGGGTGGCGATGACCGGAACCTTCAGCACGTTCGCGGATTGAATCAGCAAGCGAGACTTCTCGATGACCCGCTCGCGCTCGAAGATATGGCGCAGGAAAGGCTCCTGCATATCCACAACCACCAGCACCGAACGGTCTGCCTGCACAATCTGTGGGTGACGCATCGATGTTCCTCCCCATCCGTTTTCACAGGCGAAAGGTTCGCAATGCACTAAGTGCTCTCCTGCTATTTAATGCTGGTACTGGAGCACAAGATGCCTGCCATTACGGCGGTGGACGATGCAGCGAAGGTCAACGGAAATCTTTTCCCGTCCAACCATAAAGGTGATTTTGGGGATATCTGCGTTTTCTACTGTCAATCCCTCAGCCTGCGCTTGCTGGAGGAACCACTCCATGCTCTGCAGAAGCCATGCATCGCTGTCACTAGCCTGCTCGACGACAGGAGTCTTCACAATGAGGTTCAATGTGCGAGGCGGGATTTCACGATATGTGTGCGGATTCCCATCGCTTTCCACCTCACTCATGATGCGTAGACGGGGTTTGATAGATGCTTTTTCTATGTGCCGACTGATAGCAACTTCCTCCCTATCCAGGGAGCTGAGTTTCTCAACAACCTCGTCTGCCTGCTCCTGGGGCAACCCAGATTCAATGAGCAGCTGCTTCCATACCTCGCGTAGCAGCTCGTCGGTTGGTAGTGTTTCGAAGAAAGTGCCTTCCACCAGGGAAACGCGGACCTCCACAGGGTGCTCGGCTCTTGTTCTTACTAAGTAAAAGCATCTCCGTACCTGAGGATAATCACAGAGCTGAGAGGATGGTAAATCGTATCGGAAGGTAGCATCCTGTACGATTTTAGGCAGGCTCTCAAATTTTTGGGTCGCAGAAGGTAAAGTGCTGTTGAACGAGGCTACAGAGTCGCCTTTTGAGTCCTTCAGTTCCAACAATGCTCCTCTCCAGTAGTAATCCATCTCTTCTCGCACACAAGCAAGCACAAAGTCGGGGAAAACTCCGGAGTTTTTCGCCCAATCCTTGCTACCATACCACCAGGCAGCCCATTGTTCTTCTGTATCATTTTCTGAAGGGTGCTGTACGTCTCTCAAACCGCTTATCCGGGTGCGCAAACGCGAACTCAGTGTCAGTACCTTTTCCCTGAGGGTCCTGCGATTACCAATATAAGCGTAGTTGTCGTGACTGGCAGCCAACATATCCAGGGGATAGGTTGTCAGGTCTTTTTTACCCTGTCGCAAATCGTTGGCGATGTCGAGAAAACATTTAATGATCCCCATATACCCTGTGCTCCTCGAAAAGCGCCATTTGCTTCTCTCTACCCCATGCCCGCGTGCCTTCCGCAGGCCAGATTTCGTCCAGATTCGGGGTAAAGCGATAATAGTGGCGCCATTTGTCTATCGAATCGGCGGGTCTTTGCACCTCCAGCCTCCAGCGAATCATCTCTACATTGCGCGGGGCGTTCTCTATCAGCACGCAGTGGCGCCCCAGCTGCTCGGCGACCACCCCGGTCGTTCCGGTGCCTGCAAACGGATCCAGCACCCAGTCGCCGGGATGAGTAGAAGACAAAAGAATGCGTAGTAGAAGGGCTATCGGAGATTGCTGTTTGTGGAAACGCTCACCGGTTGGCGTGCGCAACGCTTCGTCGCCGGCAAAGTATCCTGACGTGAGCTCGCGAATATCATCCCAGCAATCGGTGACGAACACTCCGTCCTCTCGCGGTTGACGATGTTCGGGGCGCAGTGGGGCGTCGATGCGCAGGCGGTGAAAGACGCGCGGAGTCTCACCTTTGGTGGCAAAGGCAATAATTTGATACTGTTTCCCAAAGCGAATAGTACTGGGTACGGCAGAGGTCTTTTTGAGCCAGATAATCAGGTTCTGTAGCGTCCATCCCGTCTCTCTAAGCACTCTGAGCACCTGTTCGGTATTCTTCTCGCGCTGCATGAAGTAGATGGCTGCTCCGGGTGCAGAACAGCGATAGACTAGTTGGCAAACATGTTCCATCCACTGCCAGTAGGTCTCCGGTGGCAAGTTATCCTCAAAGAAGTCGTATTCCTTGCCCTGGTTGAAAGGAGGGTCCAGGAAGGTGAGATGAAACTGTTCCCCTCTCTGACAAAGCGAGCGGAGATGATAGACGCAGTCTCCTTCCAGCACTTCTACCATTTTCTAAGCTCCCTCGATATACAGCAATCGCTGGCAGTTTTCGCACTGCACGATTTGTCCGCTCTTGATGGCTCGTAAGGCACTGGTGCTGATTCGGGTGTGGCACATCACACAGGAATCACCCTCCACCCGCGAGATACCGACTCCTCCGTGCCGCTGGCGGATGGACTCGTATCGCTGCAACAGCTGGGGGTCACACTGCAATGCCAGTTTCTGCCGCTCCTGCTTGAGACGAACGCCTTCCGCTTCCAGTTTGCGTTTCTCCGCGAGATAGGCTTCCAAGTGCTTCTGGTAGGTCTGCGCGGTCTCCTCTTTCTGTTTCTGCGCTTGCTCTAACGCTTTCTCGGAGGATTCTACGGCATCCATCAGCTGGAGCACTCGCTCGTCCAGACGGGAACGCTGACGCTTGAGCGCGCTGACCTCTTTCTCCAGGTTCTCCAGCTCCTTCGGGTTGCGCACCGTTCCGCTCCACAGTTTCTGCTCGAAGCTTTTCAGCTTCTCTTCCACCGAGCGCAGTTCCAGTTCGGCGTCGTGCAGGTCGGTGGTCAGACGTTTGTGCTCGGCAACCGCTTTTTCGTAGCCTGCGGCAGCTGCTTCTGCCGCCTGTTTCAACACCTCACCGCTATCCAGCTTGCGCAGACGTGATGCCACATGCGCCAGCAGGACATCCACCTTTTGCAGTTCGTAAATCTGTTTCAGAGCATCATTCATGTCCTCGCGGCCTCCAATTAGCGTTTGCAGAGCTGTCTCCCTTAGGAAAAATCACCTGTGCACAGATACCCTCTTCACAGTTGAAAAGGTCAAACGTACCGTGCAGCCCACCCCGTACCAGGTCATCCACGATGCGCAAGCCTAATGTCATCGTCTTGCGTGGGTCGAAGCTTTCGGGCAACGGCGTGCCATCGTTCACCACGGTCAAGCGGTAGCGTTCGGGTTCCTCACGGACGGTTACGATAATGCGTCCGCTGTCCAGTTCGCGGAAACCGTGCTCCACGGCGTTTTGCACCAGCTCGTTCAGTATAAGTGCAAAAGAGGTTGCCTGCTGTAGCGGCAGCAGGAAGTCGTCGCCGACGACACGAGTTTCTATCCGTTTGTGTGGCGGGATCAAACCCTGCTGGGTGTGGAAGAGGATGGTTTCCGCCAGCCGTTTGATGGGCACCATGTCCAGGTCCTCGCGCGAAAGCAAATCATGCACGGTGGCGATGGCGAGGATACGACTGAGGCTTTCGTTGAGCACCTCTTTCGCGCTGGCTCCTTCCGCATAGTGCATCTGCAGGCGCAGCAGGCTGGCAATCTGCTGGAGGTTGTTTTTCACGCGGTGGTGCATTTCCTGCAGGATGGCGGAGCGCAGGCTCAGCTTGGCGTGCTCTACCGCTACTGCCGCCTGATTCGCCAGTGCCATCAGCACGTTCATCTCCTCTTCCGTAAAGTGATGCGGACGCTCGGTGTAACAATTCAGCACTCCCAGCGTCTTGCCTTTAGTGCGCAGTGGGATGCACGCTAGGGAGCACAGCCCCTCCTTGGCGGCGATGTCGGCGAACTGATACTCTGGGTGCTCTTTCACGTCTTGCACGGTGATAATGCGTCCCTGTTGTGCCGCGCGTCCGGCAATGCTCTCCCCGAGGGGGATGTTCGGCTTGGAGATGTATTCCTGGCTCTTGCTGGAGGTGGCTTTGAGCACCAGCTCCTGACGTTCCTCTTCCACAAGCATTACCGTGCACACTTTATAGCCCATCGCCTGCGCGGTCATGTTCACCAGAAACTGCAGTATCTCTTCCAGATAGAGGTTGCTGGCAATTTGGCGGGTGATTTCGGTGAGGGTAGAAACCTGTTCGGCGCGTCGCTCCAGCTGTTGCAGCCGCCGAGAGCGTTCGATAACCCCTGCCACCTGCGCAGCGATGTTGGAGAGGATGCGCACCTGGTTGCGGCTGTACTCGTGCGGGCGATGGGTGCGTACGTTAATCACGCCTATGACTTCGTTGTTGTGCAGTAAGGGCACTGCCAGCATGGACTCGTATTCGCCCTCACGCATTTCGGGGAAGTACTTGAATCGGTGGTCCTTGTATGCTTCGCGGGGCACCGCCACGTAGCGTTTCTCACGCGCCACCCAGCCCGTGATACCTTCGCCTACCTTCAGGCGAATCTTGCCCACCATTGGGCGTGCCTCTTCATCGGCGGCGCGAAGCACCAGCTCGGTGCGGTTCTCGTTCAACAGATAGATATGGCAAGATTCGGTGCCGGTAAGGCGCAGAGCCACTTCCACCAGCGCGTTGAGGGTTTCGTCCACCTCGAATGCCGAACCGACCGCCGCGCCGATACGCCGAAGCGCATCCACTTCCGCCGCCTGCTCCTCCAGCTGTTCCTGAAGTTGTTGAATGACGTGCTGTGCCTCCAGCAGTTGACGCTCTTTGACCTGCAGCTCCTCTATCAGCGGAGCCACGTCCTCTGCGGAATCACCGCGTGCGCTGCGGCGGAACAGGCGCATTGTTTTGCGCAGTCGCAAGTTTGGTCGAAAACGCATGTTCACCTACACACTATGCGCAATGATGATGGCTTCGGCGATTTCCTTCATCGACTTGCGCGTGTTCATGCTCTGTACCTGAATACGGCGGAACGCCTCTTGCTCCTTCAGACCGTACTGGTCCATCAGGATGCCCTTGGCGCGCTCGATCAGCTTGCGCGTCTCCAGCTTGTCTTCCAGCTCGTTGACCTCTTCCTCCAGCGCGAGGAACTCTTTGTAGCGCGAGATAGCGATCTCAATGGCGGGGCGCAGGTCGCTCTCGCGGAACGGTTTCACCAGATAGGCAAAAACCCCTGCCTCCTTCGCGCGGTTGATCAGGTCCATATCGCTGAAGGCGGTCAGCAGTACTACCGGCGCAATCTTTTCGCTGTTCAGCACGTTCGCCGCGTCGATGCCGTCCATGCCCGGCATCTTGATGTCTAGAATGGCCACATCTGGCTTCAGGGTGCGGGCCGCTTCCACTGCCGAGACCCCATCACCCGCCTCGGCGACAACCTCGTAACCCAGCGATTCGAGCATGTTCTTGAGGTCCAGCCGGATAATGGGTTCGTCGTCGGCAATCAGGACACGAAGTGTGCCGTTGCCCATGCGTATGCTCCCTCCTTCGTGCTTCATGACGTTACCATGTTCACCTTAATTATATGCTTTACACGGGGGCAGATGCAACCGCATGGCTTGATGAGAAAGGTGACGTGACGCTGCCCCCCTGCGAGCGGGGGTGTCAACCGATACCAGAATGCGCTCACCCCATGACCTATCGCTACAAAGCGCAATGGGGCTTGCGACGAGTAAAAAGGATGAAGAGAATACTGCCTTATTTGCAAGACAACCATATTGTGCAGCAATAATGGCAAAAATTTTATAAAATTTTTCCCGTGAAACCCCCAGAAACCCCGTTTGTGGTACGATTCTTGCATATATATGGGGTGGAAAGCTTTCGTCTGGAGGAACGGCGATGAGAGCTTTACTGATCAGCACAATGCTCCTGGTGTGCGCTGGCGGTGTACCCGTCACGGGGGGGGGTACAGCACCTCCTCTGCTGGTTCATGTAGTCCTTCAGCAAGACACCTCTCTTGACGCAGACAGCCTGCTCAAACAGGCATACGACCTCAAGGCGCAAGGCAAGCGCGACGAAGCCCGTACCCTCTTTGAGAAACTGATGCGAGATTACCCCAATACCTCCGCTGGAGTAGAAGCCCGCTGGATGGTTGCCTATTACCTGCTCAATGGGAAGCAATTTGACGAGGCACAGCGGCTGTTTCAGCAGGTGGCAGACGATGCCCGTGCCAAGCCCGACATCGCAGCGGAGGCGTTGCTGCAGACGGGGTTCGTGTATCTCTCCCGCTACTGGGCGGAGGGAGATGCGCCGGGCGAGCAGAGATACAAACTACTGGAGCAGGCAAAGACGCGCCTGTCACAGATAGCGCGAAGCCTTTCCAATCGCAGTGACGACATGGGTCGCACTGCTGCGGCGTATGCGTTGTTGGGAGTGGGCGAAGCATGGTTGTATCAGGGTATGGCTGAGCAAGCGGAACCCCACTACCGGGCGATACTGGCGATGAAAGAAGGCGTCCATCCTGTGGTATTAGCTCAGGCATGGTATTGTCTTGGGGTGAGCCTGTATCGGCAGCGCAGATACGCGGAGGCGTTGGAGGCATTCGACGCGGTGAAGCAGATAGGCGAAGCAGGTGAAGGCATCGTATTGCGTTCACTGGCGTTAGGCAACGCTCTGCCGGAGCGAGCGTGGTTGTGGCAGGCAACCATCTGGGCGCAGTTAGGCTACGCAGAGCGTTCGGTGGCTGCGCTGGAGGAAGGACTGCGCCGTCCTGAGCGTTTGGCAGGGGCAAAAAACGCCGCCCTTCTGGCACAAGCTCAGAAGTCTCTGGAAGGGATGCGCCGGGTGGTAGAGAGGCAGCAAGAGCGTGAGAAGCGTCTGGCAGAAGTGAAACGATTGGCACAGCAGTTAGAGCAGAATACATCGTCCACCGTGTTACCGGTCTCTCAGACAGGTCATTAAAGGAGGGTGTAGAGGGATGCGTCGTTTCACATTGGCACTCTTTGTCACAGCACTGGTGTTACTGACGACCTCTGTGAGCTGGAGCAAGTCTAATAAGGCGGGCGACCCGCCTCCGAGCACGGAGCCTCCACCTCCTCCGTGGTCAGGTACTTGTCCCTTCGACCCGCCGGGTTGTCCGGTTCCTGATCCTGGCGAGGGTGGCGAGCCACCGGGGGGAGGCGGTTCGTGCGGACCGGCGGGAGCGTATCCGCTGTATGCCGCCAGTGCAGGCGATCCGGTGAACCTGGCTGCGGGCGTGGAGGCGTATCGCCCTGCAGACGACCTGGTGGTATATAACCCGTATGGTCCGCGTGTGGTCTGGCGACGGCATTACTACGGGGGGTTGGCTATTCAGGAACAATCCTCTGGTGGCTTATCCATTGGGTGGGTACACTCGTACGATGTTATCCTGCAGAGAGTTATCAACACGTGGGACGTTACGTTGAGGTATCCCTACGGAGCATCGGAGCGGTTGGTAGCGGAATTAGATGCTCAGGGACGACCAACAGGGGTGCTGAAGCCGCCTGACAACCAGCCAAGCGGTGCACCCTACATTGTGCGCGGTGTTCCCTCCGGCACACCATACGTGTGGCAATCGGTAACTGTGACCTGGCGTGACCAGACACAGTGGACTTTTGTGCCCTTTGACAGTAGTAGGTATGTGCTCAGTCGGATAACCAACCGGGTAGGTCGCTCCATTGGCTTGACATGGGATAGTAGTCAGCGGCTGGTGCAGATCACCGAGACGGGCACCGGTCTGGTGTTGCTGAGTCTGGCGTATGGTGCCAACGGTTTGCTCTCCTCGGTGACCGATGCGTATGGGCGTCAGGTGTTCTACGGCTACTCGCAACCTGCCAATCTGTCGGTGCTGTGTTTAACGTGGGTATCGCAGATAGTGCCAGCGGGCACGCCCAACCCGCCGATGCGCTATGCCTATAACTACATCTCGTTCGGCTCAAACAAACCGTTGCTCTCCAGTATCAGCGTGCCCAGTCCCACCGGTTCAGGGGTCGCCACCTCTACCCTGCAATACAGCAACGGACGGGTGGTAGCGCGGATAGACGCCAACGGCAACCGCACCGAATACAGTTACGTGGCAAATCACCTGACCGCGGTGACGGTGAAGAACCCGCAAGGCAATGTGGTATACACATGGACACAGAAGTATAACGATTCCCGCGCCAACACGGGCACGATTGACGCGCAGGGCAACCAGGTGACGATAGAGTATAACGACCTGGTGAACCCGTACCGTCCCACGCGCATCGTGGACAGGGACGGCAAGGCAACCACCTACACTTACGATGAGTTTGGCAACGTGTTGACGGTGACCAACCCGCGGGGTATCACCACCACCTACACCTATGACTACTCTGCCTTCCCGCTGGGCAGGCTGGTGAGCGTGCAGGAGGGAACCAAACCGCCCACCACGTATACCTACTATGAGCCTTCCGGGCTGGTGCAGAGCGTCACCTCTCCCAAGCCGGGCTCTTTAAGCGGGGAGACGGTGACCACCACCTACACGTATGACAGTCTGGGCAACGTGCTGACAGTCACCTCGCCGGGCAACAACGCCACGCAGCAGATGGTGACAGTGTATAACTACACTCAGGATGGCAGTTATACACAGCCGGCGAAGGTAGGTCAGCCCTTGACGGTGACGGACAACATGGGCAACGTGACGCGCTATCGGTATGATGCGCGGGGTAATCGCACGGTGGTGATAGACGCCAACGGCAACCGTACGGACTTTGCCTACAACATCGCCGACCAGCTGGTGGAGGTGCAGTATCCGGCAACGGGTCAGCAGGGAAGCGGGCGGGCGCGTACGGTGAGCGTGTATCAGTATCCGGGCGGAGCGTTGAGCCAGGTAGTAGAGTATGACGAGAGCGGCACGCAGATACGTGGGGTGACATATGCGTATGGTGCGGAGGGAGAGTTGTTGTCGCGCACGGGCAGCACGGAGGCAGTGCAATACATCTACGACGCGGCGTATCGGGTGGTTGGAGTGCGCGACGGCAAGGGCAACCTCACCTCGTTCACTTACAACACACGCGGTGACCTGACGCGGATTACCTATCCGGGCGGCGATACCTTGCAATTCGATGCCTATGACAGCGCAGGCAGGCTGTTGCAACGTATAGATGGGCGCAACATCATCACCAACTACACCTACAACGACCCGGAGGGGTTGTTAACGGACATCCAGTATGTGCAGAACGGTCAGGTCATCGGCACGGTGAGTTTCACGTATGATTCAGACGGTCGTCGGGCAAGCATGACGGACGGCACGGGGGTAACCACTTACAGTTACGACCACATGGGCAACCCGCTGACCGTGAGCGTGACCTACACGGGCTTGCCCACGCGCACCATTACCTACAGCTATTATCCGGATGGCAGCCGGGCGAGCATGGGCACTCCCGCTGGCACATACAGTTACACCTACGATGCAGCAGGCAGGCTGGTGGGACTGAGCGCGGTGGGCTTCGTCGCCAGTTGGACATACGCGCCCAACGGTTGGCTGCTGACACAGACGGTGAACGGAGCAACGACGAGTTACGAATACAACGCGCGGGGCTTCTTGACCCGCTTGACCAACCGCGATGCGGGTGGCAATGTGCTGTCGGACTTCCAGAACTTGCAGTATGACGGCGTGGGCAACCGCACCGCGATGACAGTCAGTTTCCCTGCCCAGCCCAACCTGGCGGGTGTGACCAACTACGCCTACGACCTCAAGAACCAGTTGCTCTCCGAGCAGTCCACGCGGGCTGGTGGATACACCTTCAGTTTTGGCTATGACCCGGCGCAGAACCCCACCACCTTCAAGGGGCAACCGCGCACCTACAACGCCAACAACCAGCTCATCGGCACCGGCTTTGCGTATGACGGCAACGGCAACCCGGTGTTGTATAAGGGGGTGAACCTGGCGTTTGACCCCGAGAACCGGATGACGGCATATGGCAGCATATTGACCGCCGGCTACAACGGGGACGGCTTGCGGGCGTGGAAGCAGACGGCGTCTGGCAGGCGGTATTACCTGTATGATGGGGAGGAGCTGGTGTGCGAGCTGGACGCATCGGGCAACGTGGTAGCTCCGGTGGTGTTCGGTGCAAACGGGCTGATAGCCTATGGCAGTTTCATCTACCAGTTTGACCCACAGGGGAACGCCGTTCACATCATAGATAACAGTCGTAACGTGCTGGCGAACCTTGCGTATGATGCGTGGGGTCAGTTAATGTCCGGTTCCAACCCCACCCCCTACGGCTACAAGGGGCAATGGGGCTACACCACCGACGTGGAAACAGGTATACTGTTACTGACGCACCGTTACCTTGACCCCGCGATGGGGAGGTTTTTAACGAGGGACCCGATGGGGATTGAGGGCGGGATTAATCTGTATGCTTATGTGGGCAATGGGGTGGTGGTGCTTAAAGACCCTACTGGGCTTATACCCCCTATTGTCGGTCTGTTGGTAAAGCAGTGCTTGGAGGGGGCAGCGGGTTCAGCTTTGGGTAACTTGGCTGAGTGGCTCACGTGCATGCTCGGTGCGCTGATTCGTGGCTACGGTATTAAAGAAGCAGCGTCAGCATGTGGAGGGCTTCCGGTGAACCAGTGTGAGATCCTGGCTGGCTGCATTGGCGGAATACTTGGGGGACCTTTCGCAAAGAGATTACCGCCATGGCTGCAGAAGAAGCTGCAAGATCTATCAGAGGAGATTGTGGGTTGGCTTACGTCTGGTTTCTGCCGGGGTATTACACTCCCTCCACCTCCTAAGCGTCCACGTCCGAAGCCGGTGCCTATGCCTCGTCCTCCTGATGACCCAAAGCAATGTGGTTACCAACCACCTCCGCGTTATCCATAAAAACGGTGCAGTCGAGGAAGGAGGTATAGCATGAGGGAGTTCCTGTTGTATACGACTATAGGTTTAGCCATGATACTGAGCCAAACCTGGTGGTACCCCAAGCATATAGGATGGGCACGCACCTTGGCGATTTGGCTAGTAGGGGCACTTGTAGTGGCAGCTTTCGCTTCCATAACACGCTTGTTATCATTTCATCAGGAGCGGTATAGAGATTGGCTTGCGATTTTAGTGGTTGCCATATTAGCAGCAGCAGTTATTGGCTTAACAAGAGGATTGTGGGTGGTTCCAAAGCCGTAGAGCAGAGCCTTGTTGGACCGACCCCACGCCTTACGGCTACAAAGCGCAATGGGGCTACTACACCGACGTGGAAACTGGTATACTCTTACTGACGCACCGTTACCTTGACCCCGCGACGGGGAGGTTTCTGACGAGGGACCCGATAGGGTTTGAGGGTGGCGTGAATCTGTATGCTTATGTGGGCAATGGGGTGGTGGTAGAGAAAGACCCAATAGGTCTGCGAGCACTGATGTTGCCCTTAATACAATTGCCTCGTGACATTCGGGCGCAGATCGCCGCTTGTTTAGCTGGAGCGGCGTGGGGGTGGATATCGGAGTGTTTTTATTATAGAGAGTGGAGATCTCCCACTTGGAAGGCGACCTGTATGGGGTGCTGCACAGCTTTGGGTTTCTGGGACCTTTACAGAAAGCGGTATGGTCAGGGCGCAGTAAAAGCGCTCTGCGCCTCCATCTGCGGAATGCTGGCAGACCTGTTCTCGGCTGAGGAGCGTCCGTACTTTCCTCCCTATCCGCCTGTTCCACCTCCTGGAGTAGGACCCGAGCCGGGAGATCCGAACAGACCTTTGCCGGGCGAGTGTATCCGTTTGCCCAATGGGAGGGTAGTTTGTGGATGAGTAGAGGAGCCTTCCTGCATACCAGTTACGACTTCGTGGTAACATTCTTTTTATGGAGTATAACCCTACTCCTTTGGGGTCTGCTCTTTCGGCACAAAGCCCAGCGGGAAGACCTTTCGATGAGCGTGGAGGCTGATGATGACTGGTCCACGGCTCTGAAGGTAATGCTTACATTTTCGGTATCCATCATAGCGGTCCCGTACCCTCCCAGTGGATTAGAGTATGTCTTCGCGATATTCACATGGTTTATTGTGTCTGCTCCACTATGCAACTGTCTATTAAAACGGTTGACAAACAGGGGTGGACGCATTCATTCGTTTGCCTCTGCTCTTATAGCATCCCTTGCCTGGGTAGCAGCAGCCATTGCTTTCAGATTCGCCTGGGTATGTTTTCGAACCATTGCGTACGGGTGAACCTTGCGTATGATGCGTGGGGTCAGCTGATGTCCGGCTCCAACCCCACGCCCTACGGTTACAAAGCGCAATGGGGCTACACCACGGATGTAGAAACAGGTATACTGTTACTGACGCACCGTTACCTGGACCCCGCGACGGGGAGGTTTCTGACGAGAGACCCGATAGGAATAGAGGGAGGCGTGAACCTGTATGCGTATGTAGGCAATGGGGTGGTAGTGAAAACTGATGAAGGTGGCACAGCCTCTTGGATGGAAGTACCCTGGATTATACCCGGTGTTGGATACAGCCACGCCTATATTCGGTTTGACCTCATCAAGTGTGATGGAGACACGAGTGCAGGCTTTTGGCCACCTGGTAGCAGGGTGGCTTGCGGCGGCACAGGTTCTGGTTCGAGTAAAAGCAGTAGTGACTCCTGTACGGGGACAAGCTCTTGGACGTCCTGCAAACCTTGCAAGGGCAAGCCCAGAAGTGGACGCGGAACCATTAACATGCCTGATCCTGACGCAGGTTATGGCTCCAGCATTGCCCAAATAAACGACCTCGCTTTCGAACTTGCGCTTTGCGCATGTATCCGGAGATCGAAACAGAACCCTCCAGAATACAAGTTCGGTTCATACGTGTGTGGCAGCTGGGTGGCAGACATGTGGGAGTGCGCTCGTCGTTCGCAAAATAGATTTCGTTACCCGGTGGGGACACAGACAAAATGAGGCGAGTTGCTTTCAAAATCTTGGGGTACTGTCTGGTAGCCACAACCTTTACCCTCTTGGTGGCAATTATAGTCATCATTTGGTTTTACAGGTCATCTCCTCCACATGTTGTGGCTTGGTCTGGTTACCAAGCGATATGTGAGATGAATGGTCGCGAACTGACCTTTTGGCGGCTTCGTTCGAGGAAGGGATCATTCATCGATGATGCACGAATACGCTTTTGTCTTTGCCCAAGCTCCTTCGTGTATTGGTCAGAAAAGGACGCTAGCCTGTGCACAGTGTCCCAAGACGCCGCTGTGCAGTGGTTCGACATGGGGCGCCTCGTTCGAAGGGGAGAATGGGTAAGCGGTTTGTCATGTTGTGGGGATATTGTCCTGATCAACCTGCTTAAGAGCTATTCCAGAGGCACATTACCTGCGGGTTGTATTGTATTTGACAGCAAGACAAGGCGTGCTCGTCGGCTAGCTGACGTTGTGTTCGCTGTGGGTCGTAACAATACGATGGTTCTGGTACAGCGTAGTGGCGAAGTCACGATTGAGGCGGCAGGCATTGTGCGTAAGACGAATTTACTCCTGCCCATAGATGAACCTGGCTTGGTGTTGGATATCGATTCGGACGGCAAATACATTTACGTATATCCCTATAAGCGCTCCCACAGAATTGCGTGCTACGACATAGGGGGTGACCAAGTGCGATTGCGTTGGGCTACTGCTTTTCTCTTGGTCGGACCTATTGATGGACTGCAGTGGATACCTGAGCGAAAGGAACTCTGGTGCTCCATTGCTCTACCGTTTACATCCGGCTTTATAGTCCTGTCATATGACTATGAAGGCAAGTTTAACGGAAAGCGATTAGAACATTCACGCCCTATAAATACTCCATTCGTCGTAGGGGATAGAGATGTTGTTAGGATGCGTGCCCTTTTGCGATTAGGAGATGCTAAGCCGTTTGTCGAGCAGTGAATAGCTAACAAGTATGTCCGTAACAAGATGTCAGGAGTTACGCAGTTGGCTGCACGACATAGAGGGGATGCCTCCAATAGGCACGTATCGCATCCCGAATGATGCGCTGCTTCGCCTCATACCAACTCACCCCGCTGCGTAAACGATACGACCCCAACCGTAAAAAGGCACGTAACGCACACTGCAAGTGCCCCAACCAACACACCGCCTGCCGAACCTGCGCGCGCTCCACCCCGCAACACTGCTTCACAGCACGATGGTATTCCTCTATACCCCAACCCAGCTGTTCCCACTGCGCACGCTGTGCCTCCGTCATCTCTCAGTCGTCCGTCGCCCAGTATGCCACGTCTCCGTTGCAGGAAACTGTCCGAAATACTTGGACCAAACCGAACGCCTTCAGAGGAACTATCCGCCCCTCCGCACCTATCTCTACCGTGCCCAGAGGCACGTTCCCTTTCCCATCGGGGTTCACCAAGCGGTTGCTCTTGAGCCTCGTCAGAAAGTGCCAGCCCAAAGCGCGTATCGCCTTCAGGTTCTCTACCCCAGAATACCACTGTCCATCTGAACATACTTCGGTGTGAAACCGCGAGCGTGCGCTACCCCAAGCATCGCCCGAAAGAACTCGTTCTTCGTCTCTCTCTTGGTATACACCCGATAGTCACAGGGAACGAGCGCCTCCCCTTGTGTGCACAGCAACCTCAACAGGCAAATGCCTTGGACCACGCGACGGTATTTGCCACTCCAGTGGTCACAGACCCACTCCATCTGCTGCGCATAGGGCTGGTCTAAGATGGTGTCGTCGTATCCCCTTCTGCTTGTGTATCCACTGCTGTGCTTGCTGCCACAACGCCTCCGTATCGGTGCCAGCAGGCGGGTGAAGGCATCGTGCGCGGCTGTGCCCTGTGTATCGGGTTGGCATCGGGCGGCTTGGGTGCAGGTGAACACCCTTTGGCTGGCGATGAGGCAGTGGATGTAGTCCGTGTCATCACATTTGGGTGGGTTCACGCTGGTTCACTCCTGTTGACAGGATTGGCATGGTTGTGTTAGTCTGATACTCAGAAAAAGGAGTTGACGTCAACTGCGTAACTCCTACCAGTTTGACCCGCAGGGCAACGCGGTGCATCTGCTGGACGACGACGGTCGCACGGTGCTGGCGAACCTTGCGTATGATGCGTGGGGTCAGTTGATGTCTGGCTCCAACCCCACCCCCTACGGCTACAAAGCGCAATGGGGCTACTACACGGACGTGGAAAGTGGTATACTCTTCCTGACACACCGTTACCTTGACCCCGCGACGGGCAGGTTTCTAACGAGGGACCCGATAGGGCTGGAGGGTGGGATTAATCTGTATGCGTATGTGGGCAATGGGGTGGTGGTAGAGAAAGACCCAATAGGTCTGCGAGCACTGATGTTGCCCTTAATACAATTGCCTCGTGACATTCGGGCGCAGATCGCCGCTTGTTTAGCTGGAGCGGCGTGGGGGTGGATATCGGAGTGTTTTTATTATAGAGAGTGGAGATCTCCCACTTGGAAGGCGACCTGTATGGGGTGCTGCACAGCTTTGGGTTTCTGGGACCTTTACAAAAAGCGGTATGGTCAGGGCGCAGTAAAAGCGCTCTGCGCCTCCATCTGCGGAATGCTGGCAGACCTGTTCTCGGCTGAGGAGCGTCCGTACTTTCCTCCCTATCCGCCTGTTCCACCTCCTGGAGTAGGACCCGAGCCGGGAGATCCGAACAGACCTTTGCCGGGCGAGTGTATCCGTTTGCCCAATGGGAGGGTAGTTTGTGGATGAGTAGAGGAGCCTTCCTGCATACCAGTTACGACTTCGTGGTAACATTCTTTTTATGGAGTATAACCCTACTCCTTTGGGGTCTGCTCTTTCGGCACAAAGCCCAGCGGGAAGACCTTTCGATGAGCGTGGAGGCTGATGATGACTGGTCCACGGCTCTGAAGGTAATGCTTACATTTTCGGTATCCATCATAGCGGTCCCGTACCCTCCCAGTGGATTAGAGTATGTCTTCGCGATATTCACATGGTTTATTGTGTCTGCTCCACTATGCAACTATCTATTAAAACGGTTGACAAACAGGGGTGGACGCATTCATTCGTTTGCCTCTGCTCTGATAGCATCCCTTGCCTGGGTAGCAGCAGCCATTGCTTTCAGATTCGCCTGGGTATGTTTTCGAACCATTGCGTACGGGTGAACCTTGCGTATGACGCCTGGGGTCAGCTTATCTCTGGAAGTAACCCCACCCCCTACGGCTACAAAGCGCAGGGAGGTTATTACACAGACAGTGAAACGAGGTTACATCTGCTTGGTCGCTACCTGGACTCAGCGACGGGGAGGTTTTTAACAAGGGATCCCGATGGATTTGAAGGTGAGGTTAGCCTCTATGCTTACGAGGGAAATCAAGTTGTTGCTCCTCCCGGACAGAAACCAGGACAGGGTATTGGTGGAGGAAACGGGTATAAACCTATGCCTCCACCACGAGTGCCTCGTCCACCATTCATTATTCGTTGCATTTGCGTATTGGGTTTGCTGCTGTGTGCAAAGCCGACTGCACCGCCACAAACGGATGAGTTGTACCCTGGGCCCGAGCCACAGTGCAATGAGTATGAGCGCGAGGGGTTCATATACCGAAACCCAGGGGCAGCCCTTGAGGATAGGAGGTGTGCTCCCGCTGGTAAAAGGACGCGCAAGAATAGGACGGAATCCCACAGGTGCAAGGGAGGGCAGTTAGGGGAGCACTCCGTATATCACATTGGCAGGTGGGTTGTTACTATAACTTGTTGTCCTTGCCGAAACGAAGCAGGTGTTACTGTAAAGCGTTGCGATTGCAATCGCAAGCCGAAGTGGTAGCGTGCGAGAAGGAAATGACAATGCGAGTAGCGCGGGCACGTAGTGTCTACATATGCAGAATAGAGCGATTCGTACGGATGAGATGTGGATTGTTGCGTAACCCTTCACGTTGGTGGGCGTACAGAATGCAAGTAAGGGATTACCTTTTCTTGTTCCTGTACGGTCTACCAGCAGAAGTGCAGACAGAGTTTGCTTTACATATTGTTAAGATGTATCTACCAAACTTCGAAGCCTTCAATCCATCAGATACACGTGCACGTCGAGTAGTGGAAGCAGTAGAAGCTTGGCTGAAGGACAGGGACACAGGCGAGCAGTTACTGCGCCGTTGTGATTTGCAGGACCTACGCGAACCGCGGGAATACGTCCGCTTTCTGGTAGGCGGCATAGGCAATTTGAGGGACTTGATTTTGCTATGGAGGGACTCCAAATTGGGTTCCGCTGCAGCAACCGCCGAGATTGTCTGGGCGTGCGTCGAGCAACGGATGGAGGATGTTTGGCGTGCGGACGATCCAGAAGCGTACAACGCCTTTCGGAAATGGCAGGAAGTAGATGCGCAGTTTCATCCAAAGGACAGCAATGACCCGATGAGGGGGGAATGGGAGGATTTGCTTGACTTGTGGTGCGATCGGGGTGCTCCAGACAATGTAGCGTCGTGTGCTGTGGCAAGACGTGAATGGCACAAAATTGTTCATCACCTCTGGAAAATAGAACGGATTGACCCATTGGCGGATTGCCCAAGCCGTCGAGAGAGGTACTTGTGGAGAGAGGATTTGTGGAATCTGCAGCGAGGCAGATAAGGCTATTTTCCGCAGTTTTGCAGGAAGCTCCAGTGGTGTTGCGTACGTTCAACAAGAGTCAAGAATACAGATGGGCTACGACACGGATGTAGAAACAGGTATACTGTTACTGACGCACCGTTACCTGGACCCCGCGACGGGCAGGTTTCTAACGAGAGACCCGATAGGAATAGAGGGAGGCGTGAACCTGTATGCGTATGTAGGCAATGGGGTGGTGATGCGAGCGGATCCACTGGGCTTTGCCACGTGGTGTGAGGTCAATCCACGTCTCGGTATCGTCTATGATCACGCGTTCATCCGGTTTGACCTGGTTCAGTGTGATGGCGCTACTACGTGGGGATTCTGGCCAGGTAAAGGTAAATCCTGCCCACTGTTTCCCGCGCCCGGGCGTTGGGAAGGCCCTGATCCTGATGCGAGATATTGTAAGCCGGTAAAGCAGATACCCGATATACACTTTGAGAAGGCTTTATGCGACTGTATCAAAGAAAGCAAAAGGAGAGGACGTACATATCAGTTCCCGTGTTACGCTTGTGGCACAGGGGTGAAAGACATGTGGAACTGCGCAAAAGCACGAGTGTTCCCTGTGCCGCCTAGACCCAGTCCCGTCTTTCCTCCTGATGTGATATTACCTGGTCAGTGTATACGACTGCCAAATGGACGGATAATTTGCGGATAAGGAGACCGAAGTGCATCGCTCTTCGTGCTTGGGAAAAATTGTGTTCATTTGCTTGACCTTCGTGGTATTGGTCGTATTACTTACCTGCTGGCAGATGGGCATATTTACCCCGAAGGTCACGCTACCGTGTCTTTTGGCATATAATGATTATAGCTCTCTCTACCTGATATTTGATGGGCAGAGGTTCGAACTGCCGCTTTACACACAGCAACGCACAACATATTATGGTGTCTCCTTTTGCATCACGCCCCGTGAGTTGCTGTTTTATTATAGTGCGGACAAACAGATGGGGATGTTACCGTCTGAGCAGATGAGCCGATTGTCTCTGTTGTTGGAGCGAAAGCACACCCCTCTCATGACAGCGGTACGGTGGATATCGATCCCCAAGCCTTTTCAGGGTGGGTTGTTATTGCTCCAGAATTCTACTCAAACGGTGTTTCTTACAGGTGGTGTTTACGATGCAGCAGGGCGGTTACGGTACTTGATTTTTACGTCTCCTCTGTCTGCGCCAGATAGGTGGGAACGGATGGGGCAGAATGTGTTATCCGTGCGCGCTCATCCTGGAGAAAGCCGTTTCGCAACTCTCGACCGAAGGGGTTTTATCGCCATACACGACGCATCTGGGCGGATTCATGCTAAGATAATGATAGGGGATATCGTAGAACGGATTATTGATTGGGATGTAGACTTTGCGCGCAATGAGTGTTTTCTACTAATAAGACACCCCTTCAACGCGGTGGTTCGCTGTAGTCCAACGACACAGCGTACGTTTAGACTGACGGCACTGTTTAGTCCCCATCACATCAACGTATGTGAGAAGCATGGATTGGTGCTAGTAACAGGGAATACTTTCCTCATAACACACACAGTAATAATGAACGCCTATGATTACGAGGGGAGATGGCAGGGGCAGGTTAGAGGGGTTTCGGGAGCGTATATTGTTCCCCGAATCACGGTATTAGATGCCCTCGCCTCTAGTCCAACAGTGACGAAGTTAGTGGAAACCGCCTTGCGAGAGAGGGAAACAGGTGCGCAATAAAACTGCAGATGTTAAGGATTGCCATAGCCTCCGCATAAAGCAGAAAGGGGGAGAAGCCATCTATTACCTTTGAGAACAGAGCAGTGGCGCATCGAGGTAGCGCGTATTCTCATCAATTCGGGAGCAGACCCTGCACGGAAAAATAAAGAAGGAAAGACGGCAGCAAACCTTGCTAAATCAGAAGGTTTGGTACAACTGGCAATTTTTCTGCAACAGACGAACAAAAGGCGGGAATAATCTCGTACGGCTACAAAGCGCAATGGGGTTACTACACGGACTTGGAAACAGGTATACTCTTACTGACGCACCGTTACCTGGACCCCGCGATGGGGAGGTTTTTGACGAGAGGAACCATAGGACTAGAAGGCGGGATTAACCTGTACTCCCTTGATGGGAACAAAGTTATAAACCCACCAAAAGTGATACCAGGCGACGAACCCAAAGATGGATTGAGGCTGATGCCCCCCCGAAAGACCATCACCTTCTAGGGTGAGCCCGCCGTTTTTGGCTCGCTGTATATGCATTTTAGGATTACTATTGTGTGCTAAGCCGACCGCTCCACCAGAAAGTGACGAAATACACCCGAGGCCGCCGGGTGCAGATTGCTCTGAGGAAGCTATCAGAAAGTGGCTCAGGAAGAACGCCCCTAAAGTTGAGAAAGATAATCAAGCGCGAAAGACGTTTCACGACTGCTTGGCAAAGATGAAGGGAAAACTCAAGAATGTATGTGTTACTCCCGATGGTAACGTATACAATCCTATCAACTGGGGGCACATAGGTGACCTATGGGAGTGCGTGGAGGAAGCAGAGTCAAAGTTACCCAGGAGGTAAGGGGCTAATATGGGGTTTATATACAAAAAGATCAGATTTCCTAGCGATCGCTCTATGGGTGATCTACTCATCGAAGCCTCGGACGTGCAACCTGACACCAGAGCGATGCCACAAGTTGTGATGGCAAGGGGAGAGATCCTTGTTCGCAATGACGAGAGAACGACTTTGTTGGTTGCCGACGAAGCAGTACACGATCTTTCTCCTCTAGCATCCCTCGCCCCGGACGATCTGAATAATCTCCATTTGGCTGAAACGGGGGTTGAAGATAGCCAATTGGCACACGTCCAGCACCTCGCTGGGATAGACGGTTGGTTGAACCTGCATAAAACCCGCATCACAAGCAGTGGTTTGTCCCATTTGTCCACATTAACCAACTTGCGCGAGCTGATGCTCTCCGAAACGTTCATCGATTCGGAGGGATTGGTTGCTATATCCTCTCTGAAAGCTCTCCGAATCTTGGACATGCGGAGCACCTCCATAGGCGACGCAGGCATCCAATACCTTTCTAGGCTAGACAACCTGCATACTCTCAGCCTTGCCCAAACTTCTGTTGGTGACAGGGGCACAGAACCATTAGCTCACCTGGGTAACCTGCGTCATCTTGATATCTCCCAAACACTTATAACAGACAAATCTATGCCGACTATTACGAGATTGGGTGGATTGCGAGTTCTTTCTCTTTCAGAGAACACCATTACGGATGCAGGTCTGGAACACATTCCCCGTTGCTTTGGACTACTAGAGCTAGATCTGACAGGAACACGGATAACCGATACTGGTGTGTACTATATTGCGCAGCTGCCTCATTTGCGCGAATTGATCCTGGACTATACACGGGTGACCAATGCGGGTGTCCGAATGCTGATTCATTTGCCGATTGAGCGACTGTCAATAAGAGGCACTGCTATAGACGATGGTTGCGTCGACAGTTTGCTTCAGATGAGCATGTTGCGAAAGTTGGAGTTAGACGACACTCACATAACGGACCAGGCTATCGGGGCGCTGTATGAACTACCCTTAGTGGAACTGGGTTTGCGTAATACAGATATTTCCGATGACAGTGTGACTTTCATATCCCAAATGAGTCTCCTACAACGTATCAATCTATGGGGCACGAAGGTGAGTGTGTCTGGTGCACGCAGGCTGCGTGCTACTTTACGCACAGCGCGAGTGCTGCACCATGCAGGCTAAGTGGGATGCCATCCCTCTCAGTTTACAAAGCCCAACAGGGCTACACCACGGATGTAGAAACAGGTATACTCTTACTGACGCACCGTTACCTGGACCCCACGACGGGGTGGGGTTCGAGAGATGGCGGATTATCCTGTGTGCAACGTAGTCTTCTCACTTCCTGCGCAATCACCTCCGCCGCGAGGTCTATCTCCTCTGGCGTGTTGCCCCTGCCCACGCTCAGGCGGATGGTGCTCATCGCCCGCTCTTCACTCATGCCTAGCGCCAGCAGCACATGCGAGGGTTCGATAGAACCTGCGCTGCACGCTGCTCCTGCCGAAGCGGCGATCCCCCGCCGGTCTAATGCAATCAGCAGACTCTCCGCCGAGACGCCCTCCAAAGTGACGCTGAGGATGCCCGGATGGTGGTGCTGAGGGTGTCCGTTGACCTGCATGTCGGGGATCCGCTCCTGCAGGAGCGTGCGGAGCCGCTCGCGCAGTTGCCATATCCGCTCGCTAGCGGAGAGATAACGGGTCTGACTCAGCTCCACCGCCTTCGCGAAACCGGCGATGGCAGGGACGTTTTCGGTGCCTGCTCGCATCTCGCGTTCCTGCGCTCCGCCCACCAGCAACGGCGCAATCTTCACCCCGCCGCGCAGATACAGCGCACCCGCGCCTTTCGGTCCATATATCTTGTGCGCCGACACCGAGAGCATATCCACGCCCAGGTCGTCCACCTTGAGGTCTATTAACCCGAAGGTCTGCACCGCATCACAGTGAAGCCATATCCCTCGCTCGCGGCAGATGGCGGCGATCTCGCGCACAGGTTGCACCGTGCCGACTTCGTTGTTAGCGTGCATGACGCTCACCAGCCACGTATCCTCGCGGATAGCACGGCGCACGTTGTCGGGGTCTACCATGCCGTAGTGGTCTACGGGCAAATACGTGACATCCCACCCCTCCTGCTGCAGACGCTGGCAGGCGTGTAGCACCGCGTGATGTTCTATTGCCGTAGTGACGAGATGCCTCCTGTGGAGAGGAGCCACTCGCGCCGCGCCGAATATCGCCATGTTGTCCGACTCGGTGCCGCTGGAGGTGAAGAATATCTCCGCATCGAGGCAGCCCAGCGCACCGGCGACGGTCACCCGCGCCTCGTCCAGCAGGTCTCGTGCCTTCCTGCCGAACAGGTGCAGGCTGGACGGGTTGCCCCAGCACTCCTCCATCGCCTGCGCGACTGTCTCGCGCACCTCGGGAGCGATGGGCGTGGTCGCCGCATGGTCTAAATAGATAGTGTGCATCTGCCTCACCGTGCGCATTATACCCGTACGGCAGGAAATCTTGCCCATCGGCGCGAAGGGGACAGTGTGTTGCTGACAGGAGGACAAACCAAAATGGAGATTGGTGTCATCAACAGCCTCAGCAACGGTGGCAGGTGCCTGGAGCATGTGGCTCAGTTTGGGCTGAAAGTGTGTCAGCTCGCCTGCTGGGACCCTTCGCTCGCCACGCGCGAGGTAGCGCAGACGGTGGTGGAGGAATCGGCGAAGACGGGCGTTCGGGTGTGCGCGGTGTGGGCAGGCTGGAGCGGTCCCGCCGAGTGGAACTTCACGCGCGGACCGGTGACGTTGGGACTGGTTCCGCGTGAGTACCGCGCGCAGCGGGTGGAGGAGTTGAAACGATGGGCGGAGTTTGCCTCGTGGATGGGCGTGCCGGCGATTATCACCCACTGTGGTTTCATCCCGGAAAACATGACCGACCCCGAGTATCCGCCGGTAGTGGAGGCGATCCGCGAGGTGGCGCAATACTGCCAGCAGCTGGGTATCGGATTCTGGTTTGAGACCGGACAGGAGACGCCAGTGGTGTTGCTGCGTACCATCCAGCGTGTGGGTACGGACAATTTAGGCATCAACCTGGACCCGGCAAACCTGATTCTGTACGGCAAGGGCAACCCGATAGACGCCCTGGATGTCATCGGCAAGTGGGTGCGCAATGTGCATGTGAAGGACGGGCTATACCCCACCGACGGTGACCATTTAGGTCATGAGGTGCCAGTGGGGCAGGGTAAGGTGCGCTTCCCGGAGTTCCTGAAGCGGCTGAAGGAGATAGGCTTCGACGGCGAGCTCATTATCGAGCGCGAAATCAGCGGCGAGCAACAGATTCGCGACATCCGACAGGCAGTGCAGGATTTGCAGAGATGGTTGAGTGAGATTTAACATGGAGGGTCTGGGATGATGAAAGACCTGGTACTCTTAGCCATAGACACCGCCAGACAGAAGGGAGCCAGTTACGCGGATGCACGTATCGTGCGCTACCGGAGGCAGTATATCGCCTGTGAGGACCAGCGCGTGAGCCAGCTGGTGGACAGTGAAGACTGGGGAATCGGCGTGAGAGTGATTGCCGACGGCGCTTGGGGCTTCGCGGGCAGTGCCCTGTTGACCCCCGAGGAGGTACAGCGCGTGGCGGCGGAGGCGGTCGCCATCGCCAGAGCCAGTGCCTCTGCGCGCAACAAGCCTGTGCAGCTGGCTCCAGAACCCGTGCACCAGATGAGCTTCCGCTCGGCGTGCGAGATAGACCCCTTTGGCGTGCCCGTGGATGCGAAAGTGGGACTGTTACTGCAGATCAATCAGGCTCTGCTGAAGCACGCGGGCATTAAGAAGGCGAACAGTTACATGCTGTTCAAACGCGAGGAGCGCATCTTTGCGAACACCGAAGGCTCGCTCATGGACAGCATCATTTACACCTCCGCCACCGGTTACACCGCCACTGCCGTCGGCGAGGGTGATGCGCGCAGCCGTACCTACGCTCCACCGCCGAAGACGATGGGCTACGAGAACATCCACGCCGACGACCTGCTCGACAATACCGAGCGCGTGGCGCAACAGGCGTTAGAACACCTCAAGGCGCCTGAAGTGGATGATATGGTCACCGACCTGGTGCTGGACCCGCTGAACCTCGCGCTGACGATGCACGAGTCGGTGGGACACCCGACGGAGCTGGACCGTGCGTTAGGCTACGAGGAGTCGCTGGCAGGGCGCAGTTTCGCCACGCCCGACAAACTGCATAAGCTGCAATATGGCTCGCCTATGGTGAACTTTGTGGCGGACAACACCCTGCCCGGCGGCTTAGCCACGCAGGGCTTCGACGACGATGGAGTGGAGTGCCAGCGGTGGTATATCGTGAAGGACGGCATCTTCTGCGGCTACAGCACCAGCCGCGAGGTGGCGGCGGAAATCGGGATGCCTCGCAGCACCGGCTCCACCCGCGCGGATAGCTGGGGCAGTATCCCCATCGTGCGCCAGCCGAACCTCAGCCTGATGCCGGGCAAAGAGCCTCTCAGCCCCGAGGAGCTGATTGCGGACACGCAGGACGGTATCTACATCGAGGGCATGGGCAGCTTCTCCATTGACCAGATGCGTCAGAACTTCCAGTTTGGCGGCGACGCCTTCTGGCGCATCAAGAACGGCAAGCGGGTGCACATGCTGAAAAACGTGACCTACCACAGCATCACCGAGAAGTTCTGGAACTCGTGCGACGCCATCTGCGACGAGCGGTTCTGGGTGCCCAACGGCGTGCTGAACTGCGGCAAGGGCGACCCGATGCAGATTGCGCAAATGACACACGGTGCAGCGACCGCCCGTTTCCGGCAGGTGCAGGTGCGTCGAGCCAGGTAGAAACCTTTGCGATGAACCGTATCTTCCCGCAGATGCAGGGGCAACCCTTGTGGTTGCCCCTTACTCATCCCCCAGAGCGCCAAAGCGGCGCACCAGAATGCCGAAATCGAACAGGGTAACCTCCTCGTCACCGTCCAGATCCGCATCGGGGTTCCATCCGCTGTCGCCCGGCTGACTGCCGAACGCCCCTACCAGCGTACCAAAGTCGAACAGCGTGACCTCGTTATCCCCATCGATATCGCCATTGGTCAGGGAAAAATCCACCATTGTACCCGCTTCCAGCGTCGCGCGAACCGTCTGGCGCAGCCAGTGCGATGCTTTTGCGGACAGGTCGTACGTGCCCCGCAACAAGGTCTGGAAGGAGTACCTGCCGTCGCTGTCCAGGTGGACCACATGCGTTTCTATTGCGCTGGTGGAGCCAGGCTCGCGCACCTGAATAGTGACAGGCACCAGAGTGGTATCGCCGTCGTATTCCTGTAGTTCCACCGTCCCGGCGATAGTGATGGTAGACCTGCCTTCGATGGTGAAGGAGAGGTCCTGTTCGGTGAGCCAGCCACCGCCTACGGGATTCCCGCCAAATCCCCAGGCACCACCGGGGTTGTGCAGATAGAAGGGTTCGCCGAGCGTCGGACTGGTGCGCAACCAGAACCACTGTCCGCCGGGGTCAAAGGGGCGTCGCACCCACGCGCTCAGGTAGTATGTTCCGGGCGGCAGGTAGAAGCCATTCAGTTCGAACTCTAGGTTCGCCCGACGACGCAGGGGAGCTTCACCCGGCTCCAGCACCACTTCTGTGCCCATGGAAACCACGTCTATCACATCCACATGAGGCGCGGTCGAGATGGACAAGTAGACGCCGAGGTTATAGGACGGTGTGCCCTGTTCGCTGCCGTATACCGTGACACGGTCAATCCACCAGCCCGGTTCGGACACGGTGAACTCGTCAAACAGCCATACCGAGTATGTCCGGTTGTCAGTGTCCGTAAAGTCCTGCGCAGGGCTTCCACGGCTGACGCCGTCCCAGGGCTGGTCCCACAGGATGTCGGCTCGAAGAGCCGGAGCGCCGAACACCAGCATACCGATCAGAGCGAGTGCAAACCTTTTCATCCTTCCTTCCTCCTTTCTCGGTAGGTAGCCTTCACGGCTTAATCGAATCGAAATACCTCTTTACTGGCTGCTTGTACTCCGGCGGGACCGTTTCGCGCTGCAGCGCGCTTTCCGCTACCCGTCGGTATTGCAGATACACCTCTGCACTGGGGGCGCTGCTGGGCACCACATCGGGCGCACCGCGCGTCACGAAGGCGGGCATCTCACCCGGTGCGCTGACGACGCCGGGCACGTGCGTGGGTTTGCCGCCTTTCACGTTCAGGCGCGCCGTGTCCCCATCTTGCTGAGCGCGATACTCCAGCTTCTGGTTTCGGGGACCGGTCGCCGGCATGCCCGGTCCTCCGCCGAACCGCTTCTCAGAGGAGTTGGTTGCCATCGGAAGCCCACCGAACTCCGACTTCAGCGCGGCAAACAACGCCGCCATCTCTGCCCACTGGCGCGCGTCCAGCGCGCACGCTCCTGCGGACAGTCAAGTGCCTCCCGCTTTCCGAATCCACTCGATGGCTTTCTGCAGGTCGCCTATCTGCATGTTTTTCAACGCTTCCATCAGCTCTTTGGAGGCGGCGTCCAGGTTCGTATCTTTCAACGCCTTCGCCAGCTCGCGCAGCAGCTCCTGCAGTTTCTTGCGCTCTTCGGGAGAGAGGCTGTTCCACTGCTGTGCGATTCGCTGGAGCAGTTCGCCCAGCTTCTGCGCATCTTGCTGTGAGAGCGCGAGAGCCATCTGCATCGCCATCTCGCTGGCAAAGGGGGTGGAGGAGACAGGCTTGTGCATCGCAGCGTTGCGTGTGGGAGCAGGGTTGTTTTGCCCACCTTTTGGGGGGAAGGTAGCGTTCTGCAGGCGTACGCCCAGTTCGCGCTCCAGCTTCGCCTGCTGAAGCTGTTGCTGTACCGTGCGTGCGTTCAGGAACTCATCGCGGGCGCGTTGCAGAGGCTTGCCCGAGTTCGCCTCCGCCAGCCGGCGCTGTTGTTCTTCCGCCTCGCGCTGCAGGCGGGACATCTTCACCATTGCCTCGCGCTTGCTGAGGCGAGCGCGTTTCATCTGCTTCGCCAGTGCCTCCAGCTGCGCAGCCAGCCGGCGCATCTTCTCCCGATCCTGTCCGGTTGCCTGCTGGCGCCATTGCTTTGCCAGCTGTTCGGCTCGCTCGCCCGCCGAGCGCATCGCTTGCTTCTCTTGACGGGTCTGCGCCGACTGGAACCATGCCATGTCGGGAGCGAACCAGAGGAACACAGCGAGGGCGGTCAGAGCCATCGCACCCCAGAGGGAACGGGGGACGGGAACACGGGCGAGCCGGTGCAGGTGCAGATTTTCGGCGTGGCTTTCGGCGTCCTGCAGTTGCATTTGCTCCATCTCATCACGCACACCACGCTGCAAGAGCCATTGCGCAGTGCTCAGTCGCTCCTGCGTGTGTGCCTGGCGGTCCAGCCACCGGGCGACCTGCTCCTCCCGCACTTTTCGCGTCGCGCCGTATACCAGACCTGTGGCAGCGCCAAGAAGAAGGATGCCTGCAGGATATTCGGGAAGAACATCCCAGCGGAACGCCCAGGCGAGCACGAGCAACAGGCTGCTGAGGAGCGCGCCCAATAGCCATCCCGCGCAGACCCCACGCAACAGGTAGCCCTGGCGGGCGCGTCGCGCAGTACGGGAGAGCACCGCTTGCAGTGTGAGGGGTGTCTGCGCCACTTCGGTTTTCCTCCTCCACCTTTTTCTTCAGTGTACACGCTCAGCAGGAAGGATTGCAAGCTCTGCTGTCCGGTGATTACGCCTGCAGCGCGTGGTACCGACACAAGTGAGCGACCCCGAACATCTCACTGGCGGTGTATACCGTCTTTTGCAGGAAAGCCTGCGACACGTCCCGATACAGAGCCTGTGCCAGTGGCTTCGGCAGCACTCGGCATAACGCCAGCCACATGCCTCCCGCATGAGGCATATACTCGCTTCCGTCTTCGTTTCCTCCGACCTCGCCCGCCCAGGTGCCATCGGGGCGCTTGACCTTCAGCAGCCACGTGTTCGCGAAACGCTCTGCGTCGCGGCGAGTGAACACGATGCCTTCGGTGACACAGCGCACTGCAAAGTCCACGTTCAACGCTGCATGCGAGATGTCCTCGCTACCACGTGCTTCCCCGTTCAAGCGATACCAGTACGCCCAGTCATACAGACGAGCATCGGCGGTGCGCAGACGATTACGGAAGAACCTTGCCAGTCGCTGTACCCGTTCCCGGTAACGCGGATTGCCCGTTACCCGTGCCATCTCGATCAGTACGCTGCCCATCACGTTCTGCTGGTTGAGCGGAAGTGCGTCGTTCAGGAAAGGACTATAGTAGTAGCCTTCGCCTGCGCCGGGTCCGTTGCGCCAGTAGGGTTCGGTGTCACGGATGCACTCTTCGATGCGCTGAAGGTAGGTATGCGCCGCGGCGCCAAATTCGCGCTGCAACCAGCGATCGCTGGTGACCAGGCGAACGAACTCTGCCGGACCCAGCGTGATCATGCCGGTGTGCACAATCCACACGTGCCATTTCCCCCGAGAATACTTGGTCGCCCCCCATCCTGCCAGTGGCTTGCCGGCGTATGTGTCCGCAATGCCCCTGACGTCATCTCTGTTTGCCAGTACCCTGTCGAAGTGCTCTACCAGCTTGCGCAGGTAATGGCGGTCTCTGGTGGCGCGATACATCTCCACATAAGCCAGCAAGAAGTACGCCTCCGCCCACGCCAGGTCACCGTTCTCGTTGGTGGATTCCGAGTAGCCCTTGCCCTCGCGCAGCGCGGAATCGTTGCGGTCAAAACGTTCGCGCCATAGCGAAAGAGTGTTCATTGTTCATCTCCCTGGCTCTGTTTCTGGAACGTGCCGCTCTCTGCCCTCTGTCGGGCAGTGGGTTTGAAAGAATGATAGCATAATCTGCTGTCAGGGGGCAATCTCACCTCCTGCCTGTTGCTGCTCACAAGGGAAAGCCTCTTGTGGCGCAGAAGCTACCTCTGCAAACCGTGTGTGCGAGGTGGACAATGACCCATCAAGAGCGACTTCTCGCGGTGTTTCAGGGCAAGCGACCCGACGTGATGCCCTGGTTCGCCGATTTGACCTACTGGTACGGCGCCGAACTCCTGAAAGGCACGTTGCCGGAGAGGTACCGCGGCGATGGCGTAGTGCAGCTGTACAAAGACCTGAACACCGGTGCGCATGAACACCTGCTGAACTGTCCGTGGCGCACCGAGTATGAGGACGTGCAGATCCGTGTGGAGGAGGAGCGCGACGCCAGCGGGAGACCGCTGCGTACCCGTACCAGCTGGGTGACGCCGGTAGGAACTATCTCACAGGTGCAGGAGTTTGAACCCAACTCCTATTGCTGGGCGTATCGGGAATATGCTGTCAAGACCCCCGAAGACCTGAAGGTGTTGCGGTTTATCTTCCAGCATCAACATCTGACGCCCGACTACACCGAACAGCACCGCATCATCGAACTGTTCGACGGTTGGGGCGTGGCTGCGTCCATGCCGAACCGCACGCCGATGGCGAACCTGTTTGTGATATGGATGGGGGTCACCAACGCGGTTTACGCGCTTGCGGATGCGCCGGAGGAGATAGAAGAGACCATTGAGGTGATGTCCGCTGCCGAGGACCCGATGTACGAGATTATCTGCAACGCGCCTGCGCCGCTGGTGTACTTCCCTGATAACATCACGGGTGAGGTGGTCAGTCCGCGCATCTTCCAGAAGTACTATGCGCCCTACTACCGCAAGCGGGCACAGCAACTGCATCGGGCAGGCAAATACATCTTCGTGCATATCGACGGCACGTTTAAGAACTTGCTGCCGTACGTAGGACCAACGGGGGTGGACTGTGCGCAGTCGTTGACTCCTGCGCCGGTGGGCGATGTGCCGCTGGAGGATTTTCGCACGCTGGCGGGTCCCGACCTGATTCTGTGGGGCGGTGTGCCCGGCGCCTATTTCAGTCCACTATATAGTGAAGAGACGCTGAAGGAGATGGTGCTCAAAGCCATTCGGCTGTACAAGAACGACCCGCGCTTCATGCTGTGCGTGTGCGATCAGGTACCGCCCGACGGCATTATCGAGCGCGTCAGGATGGTGAGCGACCTGGTGGAGGAGTACGGGCGGATAGAATAGCTTACGCTGCCAGCAGCTCCACCACCTTGTGCGCGATCTGGGGCAGGGGAAGCACGAACTCTGCCCCTCCCAGTGAGATCGCTTCGCGCGGCATCCCGAACACCACACAGGTCTCCTCGTCTTGGGCGATAGTGTGCGCCCCCACGTCGCGCAGCTTTTTCAGCCCTCTTGCCCCATCTGCTCCCATGCCCGTCAGTAGCACCGCCACCGTAGACGCACCGCTGCTCTCCGCCACCGAGTCGAACAGGGCATCCACCGAAGGACGGTGGCGGTTCACTGGCTCCGTGTGCACCACTCTGGCACGATAGGAGGAGCCGTTGCGGACTACTTGTAGATGGTAGTCGCCGGGGGCAATGTAGGCGTGCCCGGGCTGCAACGTGTCGCCATGCTCAGCCTCTTTGACGCGCACGGTGCACAGTTTATCCAGCCTTTCGGCGAAGGAGCGGGTGAACACAGGCGGCATGTGCTGCACGATCACAATCGGAGGCACTTCAGCGGGCAAACCCTGCAGCACCTGTCGGATCGCCTCGGGACCTCCCGTGGATGCGCCGATGGCGATCAATCGGTTGGCGGTGATGCCCCGTTTGGTGGGCAGACCGGTAGAGGGCACGGGGGTGACGTGGGCTGCCGGAGGACGAACGCGGGCACGCGCTGCCGCCTTCACCTTGGAGGTGATCTCGTGGGACAACGCCGCCATGCCGGTAAAGATGCTCTGTGTGGGCTTGGCGATGAAGTCCACTGCGCCCAGCTCTAATGCCCTTAAGGTGACCTCGCTGCCCTCGCGAGTGAGGGTGGAAATCATCACGACGGGCATAGGATGTGCCCGCATCAGCTTCTGCAGAAAGGTGATGCCGTCCATACGCGGCATTTCTACGTCCAGCGTCAGCACGTCGGGTTTCAGCTGCACGATTTTATCATAGCCTTCGATGGGGTCGCTGGCGGTGCCAACAACCTCTATTCCGCCGTCCCGCGCGAAGATGTCCTTTAATAACTGTCGAATCACCACCGAGTCGTCGATAATCAACACCCGCACCGGGCGATGCTCGTCCATAGGCTTTTCCTCCTGAGGGGGTTCCCATAGAGGATTATCGGCAACACGGCGGGGCGAGATGAAGGGGAGCATCTACCGATACACACAAAGGAAGATGGCTCGACAGTTCCACCTCGCCTTCCTCCGACCTCCTGCAGGGAGAAGGATGATCGAGGTTCCCTCTTCCCGCGTCGGGAAGGGGGAAGGCAATCAGGTTGGAGGGCATAGACACCGATAGCTCGAAGGAAACCCTGCCCCCCCCCCCGCACAAGACCCGTGATACAGAGTGCAGATTCTGAGAGGGACGGCGGGTTCGCGCTTCTGTTACGAATTGCGCTCTATCGTGCTGCACGCGAACTGCGAGAACGGTCCCGACGTGCACTTGCCGCAGGCGAGCGCTGTGGTTTCGAAAATGGTTTCGGTCGTTATCTGCGGTTTGTGATATGCCTTCCGCTTTTTCGGCGAAGGCTGCGCTGTTTGCTGATGATGCTGTTCCATTTCAGTTCACCCCCATCTGTTCTATCTCGTTCTCGGAGGTCGGACGATCGTACAGGAGAGCGATCCCTTTCTCTACCATTTCCCGCGCAAAAGCCAGCACGTCGGGTAACACCTCTTCAGGCGCGATTTCGTAGGTTCGGCTGAGTTCCAGCGCTATCTGCTGCAGACTACGACTACCGTCCGCCATGCGCCAGATGTCGGTGCCAACCTCGTTCAGGCTGTGTAGTTCGCGCTCCTGCGGCGAGATAATCACTGCCTCACCCTCGATAATGCGCCATGCCACAAACGGCGACCGCACCAGGTAGTGCTCTGGCGTTACATCCGATGTCTTCTCTGCCTGCGGCTCCATCTCCACACCTTACGCAGTCCGTGCATGACCTGGGGCATCCGTGTGTGCAACAGACCGTACAACCACCATTTCCCGCTGTAGGGAGAGAAGCGTTTTTTCCCTCGCCATACCGTGCGCACCGTGCCCAGCACCTGCTCGCGCAAAACCTTCTCTTCCGATTCCAGACTGTCGCCGCGCAGGGTTATCTGACCGTTCTCTACGGACACCACCCGGTGACAACGTACTCCCCACGGAGTGTTCACCAGCACAATCATCCCCGGCTGGATACGCAGCGAGGGGGTAATCTCCAGCACGTCTCCTCCACGAATCAGAGGCGACATGCTTCCCCCCTTTGCCTTCAGCCACACAGCCTCGCCTGCCTGCAGGCGTGCCAACAGCTGAACGGTCTCCTCGCTCAACGGGCGGAATTCGGTTTCCGAGCCTTTCGCCATTGCCACATCGCCTCACTGAGCGGCGCAACCTGTGCGCCGGGGTAGTATGCTTGCAGAATCTCTTCCGCCTTTTGTCCCGCTCGCGCTCTGCCCGCAGCTCCCCACTGGCACAACCCGTTTCCGTGCCCCGAACCACTGCCCTCGAAAACGATCGTGTTACCCTGGTCCAGCCGGACCCTGAACAGGGTGGACGGCAACGACAGCCGACTGCGCAGTTGTGTGCCGCTGACCTCGCGCGTTTGTTCCCCGCAGCGAACACACAGCGTGACCACCCGTCCGCTGGCATCGTTTTGCACGATTTGCACGTCCAGTTCACCTTTCGGCATCTCCTGCATGGAATCCTTCTCTCCCGCTGCTCGCCACACTTCCAGGAAGGTAAAGCCCAAAGACCAGTAGTGTGCGGGGTTCGCGATACAGTAATCTCTACCCGAACTGTCCCGATCAGGAGGAGGAGCGTTCTCACCATTTCCGGGAGCCGGTTGTCCACCACAGTCGGCAGTGTAAACGCCGTCTACCGGAGCGTCGTCACGCACCAGAATCAGACCGGCTGTACTCTGCACCGCCAGCGTGGTGCTTTCCTTCTCGGCGGTGACGCCCCCGTACACCTGGCAATGTGTGCCATCGCAGACATCTGCGTTATCCGCTTCGTGTTTGTAGTGGTTGCGTACCGTCCAGCTGCGTGCAGCAATCGCCTGCGCCTTCAGGGCTTCTGGGGGAAAGCCATGGGGCATCTCCAGAGGAACCACGCCCAGCAGATAGTCTTCCAGAGGCAGCACGTTCACCACCTGCAATTTGCCTTTTCGAACACGCAACAGCAGTTTACCCCGGTAACTGCGCCCGTTGTTGCCCTGCGCGCTGGAGAGACTCAGCGGTGCGCTTCCTCCCAGCGTCCACTCCTCTGCGTGCAGACTTTTGTCTCCAACGTGGAGGGTTATCTGCGTATCGTTCCGTTCCACCGTTACGGTTTCGCTGGCAGGGATGGAGTATGTTTTCCCTGCACCGGTTGCCCGCCAGGGGGAATCGCTGGTAATGCGCAGGGGGGCATTTTGCCAGCGTGTGAGCCACACACGCACTTCGGGGTTGAACAGCTCCTGCGCCCTCATAGGCAAGCAAAACAGCAAGAGCACCATGCACCAGAGCAGATGCCTCATCTCTGCTGGCTCCTCAAGAACTGTTCCCGCGCCCTGTCCGAAAGCAGCCAGAGGGGGTCTTGTTGCAGGATGGGTAGAAGCACCTGCCGCATTGCGCCCGCGTCGATGAGGCGACAGTAAGCGTTGCCCACCATCTCCTCGCGCATTGCTCCAGCCTCGCGGAGCGGCTCATCCACTTTGGTGAAATCTCGCTCCCAGCGCCACAGGTGCAGGCGGTTGCGCACCACGATTTCGCGCCCGTCGGCGTCTACCACGATGCCGTCTGTCCATTCGTCCTGCAGGTGATAGGGCACCTCTGCCAGCTCTTCCAGTGCGTGCAGGCTGGTGTTGCTTTGCTGGTTGCAGCCCAGCATCAGGATGTATCCGCCACTGTCCATCAGCTTCACGTAGGGGCTGCCCTTGCCGCAGGGGGTCTGGCAGTGTTCGTGTCCTTCGGTGTAAAAATCGGCGCGTGCACCCAGCGCCGTTACCGAGTGGGTGGGGTGCAGGCTGCGTCTGACGCCGGGATGGCGGCGGAAAGTTTCGGGAATGATACCGATCCATTTGGGGCAGGGAGTACTGCGCACATCCATGCGCGGCGGGTTCTGCGGTGAATCTTCTGGCGAGCCGTTGAGCGCAGGCATCAGGATCGTGCCCGCAGGCGATACCGCCGAGAGCAGAGCGTCAATAACGGTGTCCGCGCCGCCTTCCACCCATCCGATACTGCTCAGCGAGGAATGCACGAGCACATCCATACCCCTGGCGATACCCAGACGACGCAGTTCTTGCAGGAGCGTTTCCCTGTCGATACCTATTTGCATCCGATACTCCTTGCGCACATGTTTCAGTAACCCATTCGACAGCTAGCAATGCCAAGCCTGCAAGGGTTTCGGCAAGGATGTGCCGAACAATGACACCGATGCGCATACGTCTTCTCGCCGTCATATCTGGTGTTTTATTCTACACCTTCGCTGCAGGAGCGCAACCTCTGGTAGACCTTGGTGACCCCTTTGGCAGGTTGCCTCTGGTGGACGAGGTATGGTGCGGGAACGCCAGTGACTCACATGAGTTTGGGGAGTCCGCCCCTGGCGTCTCGCGCATCGAGACCATTCTGGGCAAGCCCTGTCGGGTACTGCCATCTACGCCCGAGCAGAAGGGCGCGGCTTACTTCGCCTATCGGCTGGGCAAGGGGAAGGGGCTGAAGCCGGGTGAGGCGTATGTGCTCGCGATAGACTATCCCGAAGACAAACCGCGCACCTTCCATGTGGTCAACAGGGGATGTGAGGTCTTTCAGGGCTTCCACACCGGCAATACGCTGGGCGACAGCATGCACGGTTACGTGGCAAGCAATCCCGAATCGTTGAAGTTTCCGCTATCCGGTAAGTACCGAACGTGGCGGCAGATGTTCTTCCTGTTTGAGCGTTTCTATGGTCTCAGGCGCACGCGCGAAGAACTGAACCGCCCCGATCGACCGGAAGACGGCTTTTGGGTGATCATCCTGCGTCCCGACCCCGGTGACGACCCGCTGTCCGCCGGTCCCGCTGTGCATCGCATCCGCCTCTTCCGCGTGCCGGATGTGAGCAAGCTGTATCTGACACTGCGTCTCCCGCCAGACCCATTGCCCAGACGTGCCCTTTTCGTTCGCGAGGAAATGGCAGACGGTTACGCGGAATCGGCAAACCCACGACAGGCACAACCGGGTGTGGAGATGACCCGCTTCTTTGAGTTCAAGGCGCAAACGATGCGCTTCCTGGGAATGAACACTTTCTGCAAGGACCTGCTGGAGTTTGGGCACAATCAGGGCTGGGATGCGCAGGACGACAACTGGTACGTGCCCTCGCATGATCCCGGTCGCTGGGAGCGTATTTTGCACATTGCTGCACGTCATGGGCTAGCGGTATTGCCTTACTATGAGTATGCAGGCAGTATGGGGCTGAACAGAGAGGTGAAGTGTGTGCCGCTCAAGGGACCCGGGCAGGCGTATACCGGCATCTGGTGGGGCGAACTGTACCACGCGGATGTGACCGACCCGCGCACGCTGGAAGACGCCAGGCGATTGCTGGATGCGACCATCGTGCGCTTCAAGGGTACGGTGAAGTTTCTCGGTGCGTGGTTGCGTAACCGCGTGAGCCATATTCCCATCAGCTTCTCGGATGATGCGCTGGCGCGATTCAGCAAGGAAGCACATGACGGACAGCCGGTCAGCCGGCAGATGTTACAGGCGGACGCCCAGCTACTGGAGCGCTACCGTAACTGGTGGCTGGGTAAACGCAAAGCCTTTTTCCTCGCCTTGAGGGACTATCTGCGTGAGAAGGTATCCCCGGATTGTCTGCTTTTCTGGACGAACTGGACGGGTGAGCCGGGACCGCCTCTGGATCACGGCAAGACGGTAGTGACCGATGATATAGAGCTGTGGAAGCCGCTGTTGCCTCAGTGGTGGGAGGCGGTATCTCTGGATGAGCTTTTGCGCACCGACCGCTATCTGCGCAGCATCACCCGCTATCCGGACACATGGGGGTACCGACGAGTGGCAGCATGGGGAACCCCGTGCCGACGTCGAAAACTATCGCGATACCGAAGGGGTGCTTTGGACCTACCCGTTCCACCGTATTTACTCGGTATCTCGCCCGGAGGATATGGACGCTTTCCGAATCCAATCCGGGCTGGCGATGGTGCGCATGTACTCGCTGAATGAGCACCGCGACGGAGGCATTCTGGGCGATTTTTTGTCGGACGTGGAGCGAGCAGGACCTTATTGCATGGCGGCGGAGGTACGCGCCGTCGCATTCGGCGACCCGTTCTACCTCGGCTATCTGGCAGGCAACACGCATTACCGCGGCTTCCCCGAGTATGTGCGTCGCTTTAACGCGGCGTTTCTGGCGTTGCCTGCACTGCCCAGTCGTCGGCTCAGCGATGCCTGCCCCGACCCGGAGGTAGTCGTACGAGTGATACCTACGCCGGGCAATCGCTACGGCACGTACGTGGCGGTGGCGCACATCGGCTGGCGACCCAAGCGGGGTGTCCGAATCACCCTGCCATTCACAGGTAAGGTGGTAGACGCGGTCACAGGGAAGGAGATAAAGCCTGCGCGAGCGGAGGGTAGCAGAATGGTGCTCACCCTCTCGCTGGATGCGTGCGAACTGCGTGCGCTCCGTGTCTCCGCGCCTCGCCGAGCGTCAGTCGAGCCTCCCTTTGCCTTGCCAAAATGAGATCCTTCGCTCTGCTCGGGAGGAGAAGCTGGCGAAAGCTTTCCGCGAACATGCTTGTAGTACTCTGCCAAGACTCGATTTTCTGGAGGGCGAGGCTCCTGTCGAGCCGTTGCAGCGCACAGGTTTCGACTCACCGGGAGGTTCGCCCTCCAGAGTAGCAAAGCGAAGATTCACGTTTGACAGAGCAGTAGTCAGCCTGGGCAGACCACTCGATGGGGCAGCACTCTTATTCTGAAGCGGCTGGGGCATGTTCTGGTTGATGCAGGATGGCAGTGCCATCTTCCAGTCTCAACCAGGTACGGAAGTCGCGCACGCCTTCCTGAAGTTCGATTACCCTTGCCCCGCAGAGAAACCCCTCTTTGCCGTAGCCGCCGTATCCGCTGCCTCTGCCATAGCACAGCCGAATACCGTACAGGTTGCCCCAAAAGTCGTTGATGTGCTCATGCCCGACGAACGTGCCGATGACTTCGCCCACCTCATGCAGTGCAGCGAAGAAGCCCGTGTTGATTTGAGGAGCGCAAACGTCCTCATGCTTTTCGCCGTAGCAGACTTGCGTGCGCCACACTTCATCGTATTCCGGCAGAGGGATGTGGAAGAAAGCCAGGGCGGGGATGTGCGAACGCTCCTCGTCGGTAATACCCCATCGCTGGCGAACCTGTCGGGCGGTGCGCTCGTACCATGCTATCTGGTCGCGGGTAATCCAGCCCCATCCCCCGATGTCGGTGGTGGCGTAGCTGTTGGAATCGATGCCCCAGAGGAAAGCAGCAGGGCGTTCGCCTTTGCGGTTCAGTATCGGCAACACGTAGTTGCCCACGCCGGTAACACGGCGCGGACCGCGCTTGCCCACGAAGTGAGTGCAACTCTCCATGACCCGCCACAGTTCATCGCGGCGCAACGTACCTTCGTCGTCGTGGTTGCCCATGACGGCTGTCCAGAGTATTCCTCGTTCCTCGATGGGCTCTACCAATTGTCGCATTCCTCTGTTAGCGTCTTTGCAATCGGCTCCACCCAGCATGTCACCCGTCAGAAAGACCAAGTCGGGTTTTTCGTGCTCCAGCACCGTTTCGATCACCCTGCGCGTGAGGCGGTCGCGCTCGTCAAAGTTCGTCCAGTGAGTATCGGTGAACTGCACGATTTTGAAGGTTTCCGCTCGGAATCGCAGATGCCTGGACATGTTCTTCCTACCTTATCCTCCGTCCGTTGTAGTAGTCTGTCAGACCTGTTTCTTAAGATATTGGTATTGTCCCAGCGATGGAAAATCGCAGGCAACAGGGGACGAAACCTGCTCGGCAGAGCCTTGCCTTCCCTATACGTGCTTGCTTGCACTTTTCCTGCAGGAATCGGACAAATTGTTTGTGAAGGGAATTCCATGCGAAGGCATGACCTCTGGCATCAGACCGTTCGTATTGCAGCGGTATGGGCAGCAGCACAGGTGAGTCTCTTCTTTGTGCTCACGTGGCGTTCTCCCCGAGAACATGCGGTGTCGATGATGGCGGGCGGTTTGTTCCTGGTGTGGTGTGTGTTGGGTGGATGGCTGATGTGGCGGTATCGCGACCCGTTCACTGTTCTCGTCCGGCGATGGCGATGGCGGTGGCAGGTGAAATTCGTGCTGCTGTGCACCCTGTTTGCGCTTGCTGAGGAAGCGGTGACCACCAGCATGACCAATCTCGCGCCGCTGTTTGGTGTGCGTATCGGTGAAGCCTATATCACCGCTTCTACCAACTATCTGGATGTGGTGCTGGGGCACAGTGTGGTGGTGTTCGTGCCGATGTTTGTGTGCTGGGCGTGGATGTTATCGCGCTGGGCATTTGCACCGAGGCAGGTGATGGTGTTATTTGGCTGGACGGGCACGCTAGCGGAGGCAGGCTCCTTTGGCTGGCACAATTTGCTGGGGTGGGGGTTCTGGCTGCTGGTCTACGGTCTGATGGTCTATCTGCCCGCGTATGCGGTACGGGAGCATGCCGGCGTTCGGCAAACTCGCCGCAAACACTACGTGATGGCGGTGCTGCTGCCATTCCTGTTTGCTGCGCCGGTGGCAGTCGTTGTGGGGTGGCTACATCCGGTGAAGGTGCATTTTGGGGCAGTACAATAAAAATGGTGCCGACGGGGGGACTCGAACCCCCAAGCCCGTTCGGGCACTAGACCCTGAACGCTGTTCTGCACCAGTTCTTGACAACCCACCTGCATTTCATTATCTACACCAACAGTATAACTCATGAAGCGGGTGGATGTCAACAACTAGCTGTCGATGATGTCTATCTCTTCTTCATCCATGGCGTGTTTGAATCGTACGGCGGGGTTCGCGTAGAGATGCGGAAACTCTCTCTCTAATAGCCACGCAGCGCAGACCCAGTTCTGTTCTGCCTTCGCCTGTATCAGGCTGCGCAGGTAGCACCGACGCTCCACCTTCGCCTGCTCCAGCGCCTGCACCAGCTGCGCGTAGGGCTGCTTGCCGTCCCGCCCGCGGTTCAACCAGCTGAACCACGTGGTTTGCGGGATGCCCAGCGCCATGTATATCTCCTGGTGCTGGTATCCGCGCTTGAAGAGTTCCACCGCTTCCTGGATCAGGTCGGGCGTGAGTTTCGTATGGCGTCCTGCCATGCTCATCACTCCTTGTTATTGTTGTATTCATAAACAAACTACGCTTCGGGCAGCGACTGGATGTGGTCGTCCAGTACGCGCCGACCTTCATCGCTCAACTGGTCGGCGTCTTCCAGCATCCCGACCGCGGCGTGGTAGGCTATCTCATACACGTCCAGCTCGCCTTCGTCTTCTTCAACGATGATGTAACGCTGATGACGTGTTCGGTAGAGAGTCCAGCCTTCGCCGCTCCCCAGCAGGGTGGCGGTATCGGGATCGAAGCGTGCTCGCTTCCCGTCAAGCAGTTCGGCGACATATACCATCTGTCTCACCACCTTCCACGCGGAATACTCTGTTGATAGTCTCGTAACGCTCTACATACACCCTGCAGCGCTTGCCCAGCAGTTCTGCTAAACGTATCGTTGCGCTGTCCTTCCCTGTCAAGGTAGTCCACAAGCGGGCAAGGTTGGACTTCGGGTCATGGGAGAGATTGCAGGACATGTATGCAAGATGCCCGGTGTCCAGCCGGAAGGCGAAGCGCAGCTTCGTCTCCGTTCCGTTCACCAGCACGGTCTCTATGTTGACCACTTCAGCGTCATACCAGCCAGCGGCGGGCACGAAGCCCAGCCGCAGCTCCTTATCCAGCGTCAACATCATCTTCACCTTCCTTCGTTGTGCATTCGGATTTGGGGTTGTGTATCAGGTTCAGTGTCTCACGGATGGATTTCACCCATTCGCGGGCGTAATGGGCGCGGTCATAGCCGTCTTCAGGACGGAAGGAGTATCGCTTCTTTGCTTCATCCAGATAGGCGCACTCCACCTTATCCCCTACAGCATAACCGGCTTCTACCGCCTGCACTTCAAATGCATAGCCCTTGTGCATGTTCTTGTCCGATACGCGCTTCCGCTCCACCACCAGCTCCCACGCTTCACCGGCGGAAACGCGATGCAGTATCTCACGCGCGTATTGACGTGCTGCGTCTTCACATTCAACTATCAGTTTGCGCAGAAACTCTATCATGCACTCCTTGCTCAGCGCGTTCCTGTCGCGCGACCTGTATGCTATGCCCTTCCGCTCGTGTATAGAACCGTCGGCGTTGAACACGATGTAGTTCTTCCGCGCCATCACGAACACTGTCTTCCCGCTCCAGTCCAGTTCAAGTTTGAAGCCGGCTGGTAGCACGCTCTGTGCTAAAGACAACACGTCTATCTCTTCCGGGTGCTGCACGATGATGCCGTCCGTGTCCGCTTCCACTACCACGCAGCCCGCTTGCTCCAGCGCAGTTACCATCCGCAGCAATATAGACCTGCCGATGGTGGTCACGCGCTCTGCAGCGTCCATATCGTTGAAGCCCATTTCAGACCCAAGGAATCCATACTTGCTGTTGATAACCCGCTTCAGCCCTTCCTGTATGAAATCGGCTTCCTTATCCCCTGCCTTCGCCCGCGCCTTCAACTCCAGTCGCATCTCTGTCATACGCTTGAGATAGGCAAGGCTTATGCGCTCTGTGTCCTTCTTGCTGTGCACACCATACTGTAACATCACAGTAGGATACAAGCTGGAAACGTCTATCTTAGAACAGCCCTTGAAGAAGCCACTCCTGCCTATCACCATTCCACCACGATATGTTCGCTTAGGTTCAGCCATCTGATACGCAGCATCACGACTGATGTTGTAGTAACGCTCCAGCAGGTTCTCCCATACTGAACCGAACCCTGCCGTCCATACCCGATGGTAGGGATAGTCCAGCATACAGGCTATATAGTGATGAGCCGGTGCAAGCGTTTCCAGCAGCGCCCATGCATCGCGCAGGTCATCTATCAGGTACTGCCGGAAGGTTTCGGGATCACTCTCAAACGCGCGATGGATGTTATCGTGATCCAGCGTTACCTGCCGTTCACGACCGCAGAGTTCGCGTGCAGCAGTCTTCAGGTCGTAACCACTCATAGTTCTCATGAAGTAGTCATATCTACAGACAAGATGCAGGGTGTCTACAAACAGTGTATCCTGCCCCACATACCAGACAGGGTGGAAGGTTATCTCTTCAGAACGAAGCGTCCCGCTTGTATGCCCGACCTTCATGGTGTAATTTGCTATGCGGAACGGTGCATGAAGACCATACGCGCGACATCGGGCAATGATGTATGGCAGGTCAAACTCCATGATGTTATGCCCCGCCACGATGTCGGGCTGTTCTCTCTTCAGTGCAAGCAGGAAACGGCGCAGTATCTCATACTCGTTCTCGCCCGACCACACATGCTCCCGTACGGTATCCTTCCAGCCTATTGCAAGGATACGCGCGTCTTCTGCGTAAGGGTCAAGCCCACTGGTCTCTATGTCTATCACCGCACACTTCACCGTGCTCCACGCAGGGGCGTCGGGCAGTTCAACTTCAGGAATATCCACGCCTTCAGGATCGTCTATCACAGGTACGCGGGTCTTGTTCAGTATCATGTAGTGTTTGTCGGTCATGGTAACCATCTCCTTATGTTCTTGATGTTCTGGAATGTTGTAGTCCAGCGAATCCAGCGTCTCTTCTGCACGCGCTATAGCACGCTCTATCCGTGCCTGCTGCCTGTCCTTCTTCGGTTCATCAGGGCTCACATCCAGCGGTAACTGCGGTTGTGGTGGCTCGTGCTTCAGCCGTGCACCGTGCACCACGGCATCGTTGCCGACCTGCACCACTTCCAGCCCGCGCAGGGTGAACAGGGCGTGCAGCAGGACGCGGATGGTGGAGTGTTGCACATCTCGCACACAGAAACGAACCACGTCGTCCACGAAACAGGAGAGAAGCTCCTGCGCGTCTGGGCTATACTCTACACGACGCGCTTCCCACTCGCGAAGGGATAGAAGTATGTCACGCAGCGATACCAGTATCCTGCCCAGCGCAAACGCCAGCTTCTCATTCTGTTGCGCCGCGTCCAGCAGCTTCATGAAGAGATGAACATCACCACCGGGCGCATCCTTAGCAGGCTCTCCATCCGCGAACGGGTCTTCATCGGTGCAGGTTTGCGGGTGATGCGGGGGATGCGGGTGATGATTCCCATTGTTCGACCCTTCTATATGTACACGCGATCGTTCGGTTCGATCCCCCGCATCACCCGCATCCACCGCAGCAGGCTCTCCATCCGCGAAGGGGTCTTCATCAACTTCAGGCTGGTGCGGAACATGCGGAACATGCGGAACCTGTTTCCCACTGTTCGACCCTTCTATATGTACCGCCGAGCATTGGCTTAGAAGTTCCGCATGTTCCGCACGTTCCGCGCTTTCATTAGTTATCTTACAATTCTCGGCGGGTTTAAGAGAGAACGAACGCGCCTTATCCCTGTCCGCGCCCTTCTCTATGATGACGAAGCCTGCGCGTGGTCTATTGAGATTACGCTGTATATGTTTACCAAGCCATGTGGATTTAGCCCGTTCGCTTCCATCTGGCATGTTGAGTTCTGTGATGTCTTCTGCTATCTTCACAAGGTCGCGTATGGTGACGCGCTGGTCTCTGCAGGTATCCCACCACGCGCGAATGAAGTATGTCCATGCCATCCGCTCGCTATCGTGTTTCTCCATTGCTACATGCAGGTTGTCCAGGAAGCCTGGTATGCCTGCACATTCCAGCACTCCACCCATGACTTCCGACCAGATTTCAAACGAACCGAGTGTTCTGCCCTGCCAGCGCGGCTTCCCCTGCGCTATCCAGTTCTGGATGATGGTTAAGGCAGCCCATACCAGCTCGCCGCGATGTTCAAATGCCCATGCAGGGAGGTGATGTTTGAAGCCTGTTCTCTCATACGGGTTCTCCATTCCGGCGTCCATCATGATGGAAACGGAACGCCGTGCTATCTCTGTGCCCGCCTGCGGGTTGTTCGCGGTCAACACCCACGTGACGTTGTTCAGCGCCGTGACCGTCTCGCTCTTGCCCAGCAATCTACCAGAGTAGGACGGGTAGCTTGTCAATACTACTTCCAGTGGTGCAGAAGAGATGGTTACCTTCACATTGTCAAAGAATGCCACGGGCTTTCCTGAACGCAGGAAGGAGAGGATACGCTTGTCCATCTCCGTGGCGTCCGGGGTGTATTGCATTATGGTATAGTTCGCTCCCACGGCGGGGCAGAGACAGCACTGCACCAGCTTGCTCTTGCCTGTACCGGGCGCAGGCGCGTCTATTAAGAAGAGTGGGGTCGGTCCGTCTATCATCTCTCGGATGAAGGGGTTCAGTATCAGCGCGATAGCATGGGCGCGGTCGGCTTCGCTCACGAACGGGAAGTCAATCATCATCTCACGCAGTAGCCCTACCGCCTGTTGCACTTCTTCTCTGGTAGGCTTCATGCTCACAGTGGGTACCTTCAGCCCGCCCATGTCCACCAGCACCCCCGCGTGATAGCCGTCCACCGCAAGCAGGTTACCATCACGGTCAAATGTGGGCGCGTGCACAAGTCTATAGAGTGCTGGAAGCGGTATGCGCTCTGCAGGCTCGGAGAGCATGTTCAGCGCAAGCCGTTCGCTCGGCGTGGACGGAATGTTGAAGGACTTGCCCTTATACAGGCGCGTCTCGTAGAAGAAGATGTTGTTTGACAGTTCGTTGATAAGGATGTTCTTATCTACTTCCTGCAGCACCTTCACCTGCCGCCCGCCCTGGTCTTCCACGGACAGGCGCAGGATAGTGTGTCCGCGCTTGAACAGCCGGGGTGGATGATTGCGCTTCGCCAGTATCTCCCACGCCTGTTTCGTGATAGCAGCAAGGTTTGCATCGTTGATGCAGATGCTGTCCTGCACGTCCTGATGGTGTTGACTCTCCAGCGCCTGCTTGCGATAGTCCACGCGCGGTTCGGGAAGCAGCCGTTCGGCGTCATCCATCAACTGCTGGAACACATCCCTGAACCGCGCACGGTTGCCCATTGCCTGCATCATCTCACAGGCGTCCTTGAAGCCCGTCCCCTGCATTCGGATAACGAACACTGCCGTCTTCTCCAGCAGGGGATGCTTCTTCACTGCGTCCACTTCCGCGTCCTGCACATCCGCTTCCACCAGCAGGTAGACGCGCTGGAAGCGTTTCATCGCGTGCAGTATCTTGCTGTTTGATGAGAGATAGTTAGACTTGCCCGCAGCACCGGCTACATGAAAGCCCGCCGAAGCCAGCGCAAGCGCATCCGTCTCTCCTTCGCAGAGAAGGATGTAGTCGGACTCGGCGGGCAGTGGATAGAACAAGGCTTCCGATGATGGGAAACCCTTCTCAGAACGGAAGAATTTAGGCAAATGGCGATAGCGCTTCTGGTCTATCGTCTTCTTGAATGAAGCGTCCTTGCAGGTAAATGTAAAGTAGACCTGATACTCATCCGCTTCCGCGTGCACCATCCCTGTGCTCAACACAAACTCGGCATCCAAGCCCTTCCATTCGCAGAACGCGCGGATGAAGGTCTCTTCACCTACCACCTGCAGGACGTCCTTCGCGGTATGCCCCTGCGACCAGCACTTGAATGTGATGCTCTTAACAACCTTCCCTGCCCTTGTCTCCTTCTCGTATATGCCTATCTGTAGGGAAGGGTTCGCGTCGTTGTTGTTGTGACCCGCGCAGGGGCAGGAGACCAACAGCCTGTCGGTCTCTTCCTGAAGCAGTTGAAGGAATGCGTCGTGGATACTGTTGTCTACCTGTTGACTCTTGTGCCTGTTATCCGATACAATAGACGTGCTGTTGTTCATTTGGACTTCAGCTCCTTTAAGGTTTCTTTTGGTCTGGACGGGGTGTAGCCGCACCCCGTCATCGCTTTAAAGATTCCTAATACGTTATTTCACGTTTTGACGCGGTTGAGACAGAGCAATTTCCAGCAGTTCCTGCTGGAATGCTTCAATCGCCGCGGCGGGGATGCGTCTCACTCTCCCCCACCGGACAGAAGGCAGTCTGCCCTGGCGAACCCACTGATTCACTGTTTGTGTGGATACACCAAGACGCTCTGATGCTTCACGCTGAGTGATGAACAGGGCGTTATTCTTCATCTCTGTTCCCCCGTGGATAGTTGTTGTGGTGGTCCAGAAGGTGGTTGACAGAAGCAGTGAAGTGAATGTATACTATTCCTGCGTTCAGCACCCACACTGCTGGACGCCACGCCCCCGGATGCCTGCCAGCATCGCGGGGGATTTTGTTCCCCATATATATAATATCAATTTTGTGCACGATTTGTCTAGTCCATAGACAACATTTTGGTAATGAAACATGAGATTTCATCGTAACCACACCACTCTCTGTCTGTAGATGAACGCGCTTTATCGACGTTCTCCGCCCATAATTTACATAGTCCCCTTTACCACTTGAATAAGATAGTTTGTTGACTTCAAAAAGTACCGGTTTGACGAATATCGGGTGGGCATTTCCATCATAATTTAGTACCGCGTGAGAGCAGTATCTTCAATCGTGCGTGTGATGTGGATGTCAGCTGGGGGAGTTTCTTGCCCCTAATCTGGTGGTAGGCGCGTTTACTCCATAGTCAAGGTCGTAGAAGGTTCGTATCTATACCTGAGCGGGGATATCCTGTTTGTTCCTTGAAGGTCAGTTAATCACGTGCCCTGTTGAAGGTCGGAGTCGGTAGATGAAGCCTACCGACTCGTCCTGGATTTAGCATTTGATTGCTAGCGAATTATCGCCGGAGTGTCAAGCCACATTCTACCAATCCCCCATCGCGCCGAAGTTGCGCACCAGAATGCCGAAGTCGAACAGGGTAACTTCTTCATCACCATCCAAATCTGCGTAACGGTTCCAGTTGGTGTCACCTGGTGTACTACCAAAAGCAGCTACCAGCTCTCCGAAGTCGAATAGTGTCACTTCGTTATCGCCGTCAATGTCTCCGCTTATCAGGGCAACGTTTAGTCCTGTCACGTCGGCTCCAGCTACACGGACGCCGTTAACGTTGACCCGTAACCACGGTCTTGCGTAGAAGGTGATGTCGTACTCCATAGAAGGCACGTTGCTTATTTCATAGTTACCGTTAGCGTCCAGATAGACCGTCTCGGAACGCACAATCACCCCATATCGCCGCATCTGAACGGTGATAGGTACACGGGTGATGTCTCCTACGAAGTCGCGAAGTTCCATGTTGCCCTTGATGGAGTACGTACCATCGGTATCGAGCAGGTAAGCCATGTTGCAGTTCAAGTTACCAACATAGCCCTGTCCTACGATGAATCGCCCGTCAGGGGATATGCTCTCGGCAATCCGCAGCTCATCACCCCGGTTCAATAGAAAGCTATATGTTATCCCTAAGAAGTCGGGAACACCATACTCTGACCATCGAGCCGCAAGTCCACGGCTCTGACCTATCGCAATCTTACCATCAGCCGAGACATCACGTAAGATACCCAATCCCCCCAGACGCACAGGGGTTGTCTCAAACCACTTGGTCGGGATATCTCCATCTGGTGTTACTGTGAACCCAACCTTGATAACGCCGTCTCTGCCGATACTGTTTACGAAGGATAACGCACCTGGTAGTAGTGGCGGTAGCTCGGTGTAGGTTGCTGTCAAGGTATCATATTGAAACGCCCTAAACGGCTCCGTGTTCCCTGTGCGTCGTATCCCCGTTATGAATCGTCCATCTGCAGAGACGCTCGTAGCGTAACTTTCTGTAGTGTCTGCCGGTAGAGAAAGGGGCTGTATTCCTGACGCTGGTGTCCACCAAACAGCGCGTGGTCTACTAGCCGTCCCGTAGGAGTAACCGACTATTACTCGTCCGTCGTCTGATACATCAGAAGCGTAGGAATTGGTATCGAGTGGCAGCACGCCAAGGTCGCGCATCGCACCACTCTTCCAGCGAAAGGCGCGTTTATACCCTTCAACAGTCTCAGCATACCCTATTACAGTACTACCGTCTGCTGAAATGCCCGTCGCGACACTGTTGTTCCCACCCAAAGTACCCAGCTCTTGAAAGACTCCGTCCTGCCACAGAAACGCACGGGTGAAATCTCCTGACACAGTGTACCAACCAGACACTCGTGTACCGTCTGCAGAAACACCTGTAGCGCTACTTGGTGCCGAAGCTAGCGTACCCAGCCATATCAAACGCTCCGCTTGTGTACATGTGACTAGCAGGGCTGTCATGACGGTAATGTGTAGAGCTAACGAACGCATCCCGAACATCCACTCCTTTCCCCAAACTTTAGCAGTACAATAGCGCATTGTTCGCAAATTGTCAAGTTTATGGGTTACATATCTTGCATGGTGTGTATCCTAACGCCAGTGCATCCTTTAGCTTAATCGGTATCATGCTACGCGCCAGATACCGACACCCTGCAACGTGATATCTCTCTCCCGTCCGTGTGATGTATACGATCCGTTCCAACGGGTCTATGGTTGTTTGTTGCTGCGATGGCTTCACGGAACCGCCATGTCTCCATTCCCACGGCGGAACCGGATTATGTTGAGACCACAGCCCGCGTTTGGCTGACCTTGCCTGCTTCTCCTGCAGCACATATTGCCTGGAGTATCTGACATACGCCCAGGCATAACCGTCTCTCACTATGACCGCGTTGATGTCCTTGCCGTTAAGGAACAGAACGCCCAACACCCTTCCATACCTGTCCTTACCCTTCACCGAGACACGAACGTGCTTGTTGAATATCAGGTCGGACAGGTAGCGTTTAGCCCTGTTACCAAACGGTTGCCTGGTCTCAGGGGCGTCTATACCGTACAGGCGTATCTTGAACTGTTGCCGGTCTTTGGTGAGCACGGTTACCGTATCACCATCGTGCACACCGACGACAGTTCCGGTAATCTCCGGTGCTCCCGTCGAAGCAAGAGCAATGCATAACACCTGAAGCAGGACGAACAGAATGCGCGATCTCACGGTTTATCTCCCTTCATTACCGTCCCAGTATTCCTTCAAGCATTTCTTCCCACCACTTCTTCTCTCGCTTCGGCGGTGGTGTTGGTTTCTCTTCCACCTTCCGTTGCTTCACTTCTTCAGCCTTCTTACGCACCGCTTCTGCAATGCCCGGCAATCCTAACTCAGGCAGGTAGTAATCCAACAGCATCTGAGTGACAGGTTCGGGGTTTCCATACTTGTCATAATGCGTGGTCAGCACCGCAGGGTCTGCGGTCTGTTCTGCTGCTATTCGCTGCAGGCTGTTCATAATCGCCGCCGTGGGCTTGTGTAACATCTCGGCGATATAAGGTGACGGGACAATCTTGCGTATGTTGTCCATCCCGTGCTGTGCATCTCCCGCAGTATCTGTTGACATGATGTATACACCCTTTCTTGCCCTGGTGATACCAACATAGAAGAGCCTGCGTTCACTCTCGTCCCAAGCAGATATCTCCGGTTCCTTCACGATGCCCGCGGTGTCGTAACACGGGTTCTCATTGTCACGCCTTACGGGCATGAATCCGTCGATGGCGCTTGGGATGAATACATAGTCAAACTCGAGCCCCTTGGTCTGGAAGATAGTTGTGACAGGGATGCATTCGTCTTCCGGCTTGCCCTGCGTGGGGTCTAACTGTCGGACATACTCTACGAACTCGGGTACGCCCAGCCCGGTGCTCTGCGCCAGAAATATCAGAGACTGAAGCGTCATCATGCGCGATTCGGAAGCTTCGCTTCGTCCGTAGAAATCTCTAAAGTATTCGTTCAAGTTGAACCGTTCGGTGATGAGCGAGAGAGCGTTACTAGCAGAGATGGGTTGTTCAGCCCTGATACGGTCATTGATGTATCCTATTACTTCATACATCTCTTTGAGACGTTGCTGAACTCTTGGATGTGGGGCGCTGTGTACCAGACTGGAGAGAGCGTCCGCTAAGGTTTGTTTCCCAGACATAATGTGACGCGCTTCATCTCTAAACTCTTTGGAAATGAAGCGACGGGGGAAGTTCAGTACATTCTGCGTCATCCTGATCAGCCTGTCATTGACCGGCGACTTGAAATTGATGGAGAGCACTAAATACTCAATCATTCGTTGCGTCTCATGGCGTTCTATGAATGGCATCTGCCCAATCAGACAATACGGTATCTTGTGCTTGAGAAACGCACTCTCGATGGTTACCAGTTGTGCCCAGGTCCTTCCGAGAACTACGACGGGCCGACAGCCTTCATTGTTGGGGGCAGGACCGCCGGACTCGGCCACCCTGGCAACAATAAGGCTGACGAACTGGTCAATAGTGGATGACACCTGTGACTGATTGCTTGCTGTTACGTAGATGTTACCTTCCGCCGAGATGCTATTCGCCACCACTTTCTTTGGATGACGCTGCTTGTTGTTATGAATAACGTTATGCGCACACTGCGCAATAATGGGACCAAAACGGAAGGAGCGTGTTAGCGTGTAATCTTTACATGGACGGTCATTGAAGATTTGGGGGAAATTGCGTATGTACTCTATACGCGCTCCGCGCCACTCGTAGATGGTCTGGTCATCGTCTCCGACCACCATGATATCCGCCTGTCCATTGCTGAGCAGCTCAATCAAACGCTGCTGGACGTAGTTCACATCCTGGTATTCGTCTACGATAAGGAAACGCACATGGCGCACATATCTCTCACGCAGCTCGGAGTTGCTCTCTAATATCCGGACAACGGTGAGAAGCATGTCATCAAACGTTACTCCGTTTGCCTGAGTTCTCAGCTTCTCATACTCTGCATACACTTCAGCGTAATATGGATTATACTTATGCCCAGCCCGCTCCGGCGGTATCATAGACGCTTTCCATAGAGAGATAGACTCCCTTGCTTCTTCCACGTCTAACATGTTATTACCGTACAAGTTATACTTTGCATTGATCATTCCCACAGCCCGACGAATACGCGATATCGACATCTCTTCCCTATCGGCTATCCAGTAGTCAGGATTTGGCAGGATGCCGTTCTTAACGAGATGACCGTATATTGCATAGGCGGCGGAATGGAAGGTATTCACAGGAACAGACTCGTGATATGGAACTTCTTCCGATGCAAGGCGGTATACAAACTGCTCTTTAGCAAGCCGGTTGAACATCAACACCTGAATCTGATCGGGCGTCACATGATGATGTTCAAACAAATAACGGATGCGCTTCACCATGGTGGAAGTCTTACCAGACCCTGCTACAGCAAGAACTCTAGCGTGGCAACCGATGGGGTGCTCTATGATAGCGACCTGTTCGTCTGTTAGCCGCATAGCCATCCAAACATCACATCCCCTTTTATCATGTAGTGTTTCCCATAATACATGTTTGGGACAGACGTGTCAAGAGTTTATATGCAAGTGTCTGGAGATGCGTGCTACTTGCTATGTTTGTCTGCAGCATATATCACGTAACCGATGAAGAGAATGATGCCCAATATAGGGGAGATATAGGAGATAGACATGGCAAGCACCAGAGTGCCGAAGCAACCGGCGCAGGTAACACAACCTTCAGCACAACCCTGCTCTTCCTGCTGGTCCTTCTCTTCCATTAGGCTCCACTCCATAGTTGTTATTCCATAATGTGGCGGGAATACCAGCAGGTCATCCAAATCCATTGTTAATCGTCTTGTTGCTCCGTCACGGGGCGGGTTTGGGTGTTGTTTGCTGTGTTCCACGCTTCCCATCGCCGCAGATATGCAACCACATCTGTGGTCCATTGAACTGCCCAGTCACGAGCATCTTCATTGCATTCGGCAATCAGTCTATCCGCGCACATCATCATCGTGTCGTAGAGCAGCCACGCCTTGCCTTCCGGCGTTAACCCATCCATCTCATGCCGGATAGCCGCGGCAATGTTCCTGAGAGACCGCTTCATTCTGTCACGATGGCGGTCGAACTCATCAAGCATTTCATCCACATCGTCTCTCATCATAGTCTCCTGACCGGTGTGAACATCCTGTGCTCTCTCTGCACGTCATCCAACTGATAAGCCAGGTAGCCCTGTGTTGTTTGAATGTCCGCGTGTCCTAACTGCAGCCGGATGGCTTCTAAGGATGCTCCACTGCGTGCCATCCACGTTGCGCAGGAACGACGCAGTTTGTGTGCGCTCAGCTTCACCCCTGCCCGCTCACCTGCACGCACAAGGATGTGCTTCGCTCCATCCGTGCTGAGTGCACCGCGCCTGCCCTGCCAGAGTGCATCGCCCGGTTTCAGCTTCCATGCACGGACGTATTCCCTGACGACATCCAGGGTATACTGCTCCACAAACACCACTCGCCATCGTCCGCCCTTGCCCTGGACCGGTATGCTCTCAGCCAGGTCTGCGACCTTCAGCTTGAGCGCTTCGTGGAGCCGCACGCCAGAGTCAAGCAGGAACAGGATGAACGCCTTATCCCTGATGCCTACCGGCGTGTTGGGACAGGCTTCCAGGACACATCTCACATCATCTTCACGGCAATCTGGTTTGAACACGGGCAGCCGTCGTGGCGGATCAACGAGTTCGCAGGGATTGCTGTCGATGTATCCATGCTTGACGCACCAGTTCATGAAGGCTCGTAGCACCCGCCAGTTGCTATCTATGGTTCGGTGGTTTACCTGCTGTCTGCGGATTGCCAGCCACTCCGTGATGTGCGCTGGTGTGATGTCCCGTAGCAGTAGCAGGTGGCGCGGTCTACAGTACCTGTAGTAGAACAGCCTGCCGATGACCAGGCGGTAGTGCCCGGCGGTAGATGGAGAAGCCCCCTGTGCTTGCAATGCCAGGATGCGGTCGTTCAGTGCTTCCAGTATGCCGACATCCGAAGCCGGTCTAGTGACTGTCATCATAAAGCCCACCCGCTTTCACTGTGCAGGTGGGCTGTTATCTTGTCAGCCTGTGCGTGTTCACATCGCTCAGACTGTCATTTACACAAATGGTGCCGACGGGGGGACTCGAACCCCCAAGCCCGTTCGGGCACTAGACCCTGAACCTAGCGTGTTTACCAATTTCACCACGTCGGCATCCACTCTTATATATACACCTATTGCCCTGCGTTTGTCAAGCGTTTGTCCTGCCTCTCTGCGCAAATTTCGATGTTTAGAGCGGCACAGCCTGGCGTACCAGATCTCCGCCCGCACGGCTAAGCACGGTCACCGAGCGTACCCCGTTACGAAGGAGGTGTTCTCGCGCCGCCTCCATGCCGAAGCCTACCTGCTCCACACGGTGGCTGTCGTCGCCGAAGCAGAAGCCGATGCCCATACGGTGCGCCATCTGCACCAGCCACGAGGCAGGATAAGGCTCTCCAAGACCTTTGCGGTAGCCCGCTGTGTTCACTTCCAGAATGCCGTCCGCTTCACGGACAGCTTCTAAAGCCTCTTCCACTGCCCGACGTATCCTGGGCGTATCCAGCGAGCCGAACCGATGCCCATGCAGCTTAATCAGGTCTAAATGCGCTACAACCTCTGGGCGCAATGCCTCCACCATCTGCGCGACGGTACGGTAGTAGCGCGCCGCCAGCGATTCCAAGCCGCCCGCTGTCTCCATCGCTCGCTGAAAGTCCTCCATACTGCCGTCGATGGAGATTTCATCTACGTAGTGTACCGAACCGACAATGTACTCGAACTGATAGCGTTGACGATACTCTTGCATCAGTTGCACGTAAGAGATGGCGGGCACGACTTCGATCTCAAAGCCTCTCAGCACCACCAGACGGCTGGCGAACTCCTCCACCAGTGCAGGCAGGGTCTGCGCATAGCGTTCAAAATCGGCGATAATCTTGGGGACATCCCATCCCAGCGCGATTTCGTTCGGGTACAGAAAGCGTGCCTCCACACGTGGAGCGTGCTCTGTGACCCCAAAGGTATGGTAGCCAGCCCTGACCGCCGCTTCCAGCATCTCGCGCAGAGGCGAGTGTGCGTGGTCGCAGAACTCGCTGCTGTGCCCGCCGTGCAGGGAGACCATCCAGGCAGAAGTGCCTATCGGCATAGCTCCTGCCACAGTGCACGGTAGTAACGCATGAACCGCTCGGTGTCCGCGACGCTGGTGGTCTCCAGCCCCTGGATTTCGGCGAGGGTGTAGCGGTCATAGCCGATGCTCTTCAGCAGTCCAAACAGCTCGCGCCAGGGGTAGTTGCTGGTGAGCTCGTTAATGTGACACGAGCGGATGTATGCCTTCAGCAGGTCAAAGCTCTCACGCACGCTGCCGTCCTTCACGTCGGTGGGGTTGGAGTTCCACGTGATGCCTACGCTGGGGTGTCCGCAGTGCTGCATGATGCGGGCGATGTGGGGCGGTTCCTGCGTTCCATGACCGTGCACCTCCAGCCAGATTTCCACACCGTTATCCGCTCCCGCCTGGCCGCACTCTATCAGCGCCTTGCCGATTTGTTCCAGTGTTTTCTCCACAGGAACGCCCTCGGGCAGAGCGTTGGGACGAACCTTCACGCCCTTTGCGCCTATGTCTCTTGCCAGCTCGCAGAAGCGTTTGCAGGTCTCGATGTTTTCGCGCACCACGGCGGGGTCTGGCGAGTGAAATTCGCACACGGTACCCAGTCCCCACAGCACGATGCCTGATTCCTCGAACTGCTGTCGTACCTCTTTGCGTTTGGCAGGGGTGATGTCGGGTTCCACACCGTGCGCGTGCGTGGTGCGCAGCTCCACAGCGGCGAAGCCGGTGGGCTTGCAGCGGGCAATAAGAGTGGACACATCCCATGCACGAGCGAGGTTGTAGGTCACCAGCCCCAGCTTGAAAGCGGGCGGACGGGATGCGGGTTGCGCCGAGGCACCGGAAGCGAACGCGGCGGCTCCGAACATCATCATGCTCCCCTGAATAAACTCCCTTCGGTTCATGGTGGTTTCTCGCAATACGTACGTGTTATGATTCTTTTGGCGGAGGGGGAGGGAACCTCCTGCGTCTGATTTCACTGTGCGAGGAAAAAGATGGAAGAACAGTTCGCACTCTTTCATGAAGAGCAGCGGTTCACGCAGTGGTGGGTATGGCTGATCATTCTGGTAGGCGTCTCTCCCGCGTGGTACATCTGGTGGAGACACCAGCTGGTGCGGCGTACGTCTGGGGCAGATGTCGTCGCCGACTGGGTGGTCTGGCTTGTCTGGCTGAGCGTTGGCATCCTGTTGCCGATGCTGTTTGCTTCCATGCGGCTGGTGACTCAGGTCCGACATGACGGGGTATACATCCGCTTCGTGCCTTTCCACTGGCGTTGGGTGAAAATCCCTGTGGAGCAGATTCGGTCGGTGCAGGCGCGCCGTTACAACCCTGTTCTGGAGTATGGCGGCTGGGGCATTCGCTATGGAGCGCGAGGCAAGGCGTACAACGTGTCGGGCAATTGGGGGGTGGAGCTGCAGTTCGCCGACGGGCGCACGCTGTTGATAGGCTCGCAACGGGCAGAGGAGCTGGAGAAGGCAATACAGACTATCCTGTAAGCGATAAAGCGCCGGTTGGGGCGAACCGGCGCTTCGTTTTCAGGAATGAGAGCCGCCTACAGTGCTGTGACGTTCGCGGCTTGCGGACCTTTCGCGCCTTCCACGATCTCGAACTGCACGCGCTGCCCCTCAGTGAGGGTCTTGTGCCCGCGCATCTGAATCGCCGTGTAGTGCACGAACACGTCCTTGTCGCTGTCATCTGGCTTAATGAAGCCGTAGCCCTTGGCGTCATTAAACCATTTTACGGTGCCGGTTTGCATTGCAACTTCCTCCTGTTTCGTACCTCGCCCGGTGCTACGCTTCCCCAACCTGTACGGCGCGGGCGGCGAACACGGGCAAAACCTGCGGCGTATGCCGCATCCCTTCCACCTTGTAGTTACTGCAAGAATCGTGCCAGAATCCTGCTTTTCGCAGCACACGGCTCAAAAAAACAGTATCTTGTTTTACTCCGACTCCGGGTAAGAACCGAGTACGGTCACGAAGAGGCTTCTCTCCCGCAGCGCCGCCAGCGCTTTGGCGACAGGAGCGTCTTTGATATGTCCCTGCACGTCCACATAAAAGATATACTCCCCCGGCACGAGCTTGGTCGGACGGCTCTCGATCATGGTCATGTTCACGTTGTACATCTCAAACGCCGCCATCGCGCGGAAGAGTGCGCCCGGTCGGTTGTGCACCGAGAACATCAGCGAGGTCTTGTCTTTGCCGGTGGGTTCCGGCTCGTTGTAGCCCACGATCAGGAAGCGGGTGCGGTTATGGGGGTTATCTTCGATATGTTCGCAGAGGATGGGCACGTCGTACATCTGTGCTGCCAGCGCGTTGGTCACGGCGGCGGATTCGGGGTCTTCTTTCGCCATCTCCGCGGCGCGGGCAGTAGTGGATACCTCCACAATCTCTACGCCCGGCAGGTGCTGGCGCAGCCACTGTTTGCATTGCTCTCGGGGCTGTGCGCCCGCATACACCCGCTTCACGTTTTCCAGCGTGGTCTGCGATACCAGATAGTAGGTAATCGGCACGTACAGTTCAGAGCAGATTTTCAGGTTGGTGTGCATGAACTGGTCTAGTGTTTCGGGGATAACACCGGCGGTGGAGTTTTCTACAGGGACGACTCCGTAATCCGCGCTGGAGCGTTCCACCTCATGAAACACATCCTGAATGGATTCCACTGGCACGAATTCGCTGCTGGTGCCGAATTTGGTCACTCCCGCCTGATGGCTAAATGTGCCCGGAGGTCCCCAGTAGGCGATGACCAGAGGCTTCTCCAGCGCGCGCGCCGCCGAGATAATCTCGCGGAATATCGCCCGCATCTGCTGGTTGGAGAGCGGTCCTTTGTTTAGCTGTGCCAGGCGACGGTATATCTGTTGCTCTCGCTCCGGCGTGAAAAACTGGGTGCGTGAGCGCGCTTTCATGGTGCCAATCTGCTGTGCCAGTTCCGCCCGCCGGTTCAGCAGTTGCAGGATTTGCTCGTCTATCTGGTCAATCTCTTTACGGAGGTCGTGCAAGGTCACGGATACATCACCCCTGCGCGGATGTTTGTTGGGGCAGATTTCGGCTCGAGACAGGCTTAATCCTGCCTGCATGAGGAGGAGTAGTGATGCAAAGGGGATGGCTTAGCCGGCGAAGCCCGGCTGAAAGGTTGGCGATAGATGAGATGAACGATGCATGGGTCAAATGTAATGGCTGCCAGCAGATTCTGTTCGCCCGCGACTTCGAAAGGAACCTGAAGGTGTGTCCGCGCTGTGGACATCACCATCGGCTTTCCGCGCGCGAGCGCATCGAATTGCTAGCAGACCCTGACACCTTTGTGGAGCGAGATTTGGAGGTGGTTTCCGCCGATCCGCTGGGCTTCCCCGAGTATGCAGACAAGCTGAGCAAGGGCAGGGCGAACTCCGGGCTGCCGGAGGCGATGGTGAGCGGCACCTGCACTCTGTCAGGTATCCCGATTGTGCTGGCGGTGGCGGACTTCGCCTTCATGGGGGGTAGCATGGGCAGCGCGGTGGGTGAGAAAATAGCGCGGGCGATGGAGCATGCGTTGGAGCAGCGCATGCCGATAGTGACCTGTTCTACCTCTGGTGGAGCGCGGATGCAGGAGGGTTTACTCTCGCTCATGCAGATGGCGAAGACCTGTGCAGCGGCAGCAAGATTGCATGAAGCTGGTGTACCCTTTATCAGTGTGCTGACCGACCCCACGATGGCGGGAGTGCTGGCGAGCTACGCTTCGGTAGGCGATGTGGTCATCGCTGAACCGGGCGCACTTATTGGCTTCGCAGGACAACGGGTGGCGCAGCAGGCTCAGGTGGTGAAACCGCCACCCAATTTCCAGACCGCCGAGTTCCAGCTGGAGCACGGTATGGTAGACATCGTGGTGCCACGTAAAGAACTGAAACACACGCTTCAACGGGTACTCCGTTTTTTCACGGGGGGATAGACGAGGTGAGAACCGTTCTGGACTTTGAAAAGCCGATTGCGGAACTGGACGCCAATATCGAGGCGTTGAAGCGCATTACGGCGGATCAAGGGATCGACAAAAGCGAGGAGATTGCCGCGCTGGAGAGGGACCGCGAACGGCTGTTGCGCGAGATTTTCCGCAACCTGACGCCGTGGGACCGCACCCTGCTGGCGCGACATCCCCAGCGCCCTTATACCCTGGACTACATTCGTACGATTTTCGATGACTTCATCGAGCTACACGGAGACCGACAGTTCGGCGATGACGGCGCCATCGTCGGGGGGATGGCATGGCTCAACGAGAAGCCGGTGATGGTGATTGGACAGCAAAAGGGGCGTGACCTGAAAGAGCGTCAGCGACGCAACTTCGGCATGGCGAAGCCCGAAGGCTATCGCAAAGCGCTGCGGCTGATGCGCCTGGCGGAGAAGTTCGGGCGACCGGTGATTACCTTTGTAGACACCCCCGCCGCCGACCCGGGGGTGGAATCGGAGAGCCGCGGCATCAGCGAAGCCATCGCCCGCAACCTGCGCGAGATGATTACCCTGAAGGTTCCCATCCTTTCCGTGGTCATCGGGGAGGGGGGAAGTGGCGGCGCGCTGGGCATTGCTGTGGCGGACCGGGTGCTGATGCAGGAATACGCCATCTACTCGGTGATTCCGCCTGAAGGCTGCGCGGCGATTCTATGGCGCGACCCAAAGCGTGCTCCCGAAGCGGCGGAGGCGTTGAAACTGACCGCCCATGATGCCCTGCGCTTTGGGATAGTGGATGAAGTCATTGAGGAACCTCTGGGAGGAGCGCACCGCGACCCACTGGCGGCGGCGCAGATAGTGAAGGAGGCATTGCTCAGACACCTGCCACCGCTTCAGAAGATGGCGGTGAGCAAACTGCGCGAAAGCCGTTACGAGCGATACCGTAACCTGGGCGTATGGCGCACCGCCTCAGAGTAGCAAAAGAGCCGACGGGAATACCGTCGGCTCCATCCTCTGTCCATTTTCTCTACATGTGCATCGCCTGAATCTGCGACCATAAGTTCTGGATACGCACATAGCAAGCGACATGTCCGTCACAGCTCGCAGGCAGAACGTCCTCTTTCTCTAACCGTATCACCCTGTCACTGCCTACCTGTCTGTACACGCCTGGAGCAACACGCTCTCCCGCCAGGAAGAGCTCCTCCGCAAATTGGTCGTTTTCCGGTCGCTGCCACATTGCTGGTGTCCCCCCTCGAATACATTCACGATGCAGCATGACCAGCCTCTGGGAACGCGCTGCATGACTGTTCCCATGTTTCGTCTGCAGTTGGTTCCTTTCAGCGCGAACCGGAAAGCAACCAAAAACAGCAAGCACAACTCACCGTTACTAATCGTCTGTTATTGTAACAAACTTTGCGGTGAAAGTCAACCTGTTTGCCCATGTTTTTCAAAGAATCTTACCAAACTCGTAATGTGGCGACTATTCTGTCGCCAGAATCGGCATGTTGGCTGTAGCGGCATTGCCCACCGGGTCGTACACGTACACAAACAGGCGGTACTTGCCTGCTGAAGCTGGTATCTGCACCAATGCCCGTTTGCTTTCCGAAGACAGTATCGCGCCTTCTATCGGCTGTACCGGTTCCTCGCGGTCGCCTCCGACATTGGGGTTGTCTGCCACATCGGGGCGTAGCTCCCAGCGGATGGTCAGCACCTCGCCCTCCGGGTCGCTTGCCTCGACGGTTGCCTGTACCCGTGCTCCTGCAGGAAGAGAGGCGTAAACGCTTTGGCTTTGACCGTCGTGTTCTATCCACATCTGCTCGATACGCGGGCAACGGTTTGGGGGATAGGAGCCGCTCCAGAAATAGTGCATTACCTCCACAGGCTCCGTAGGACTGCCGTCCTCCAGAAACATCCCGTACCAGGTATGTGTTTTCTCGTGGTGGAAGCTCCAGTGGAACACGTACGCACCCAGGCAGTTCGGACGGTTCAGCACGGCGTGCTCATAGGCGCGACGGTAGAACTCCGCTTTGTGCGTACTGCTGTCCTCAATCGGCATTCCCCAGGGCGTCTTGATAACCTGCCAGTGTCCACGCGGACCGAATTCGGTGACCACGTACGGGCGTGACCAGCGCAGCTGACGCAGGTCTTCGGGCAAGGTCAGCATATCCTGGTAGGCGTTGATACCGATGGCGTCCAGTGCGGGACATAGCTCGTCTATCTCCCAGAGCAGATGCCGGTAGTCGCAACCGACAGGCGTTATTACCGGATGTTTGCCGTCCACCTCATGGATCATCTCCGCCGCTTCGTTGACCGCCTGCCACAGCGGAACGCGCTGTTCAGGAGTTGTCCATATCTCCAACTCGTTGCCGATGGCCCACATCAGCAGGGCAGGGTGGTCTTTGAACTGCTGTACCGTCTGGCGCAGCTCGTCCAGCTGTTTGGCGACGGCGTTACGGTCGGTGGCATCGAAACCCCAGCGCGGCTTGCCGAAGGGCAGATTCGCCAGCACAGTCAGTCCCAGCTGGTGAGCACGGTTCAGGTCTTGCACGCCCGCGCGGATGGAGTTCCCGCCTGCCTGGACAAGCCGCTCCAGGAAGCGGTTCCCTACCGCTCCCTGAATGAAGAAAGGCTTGCCGTCTCGCAGAAGGGTGTAGCCGTTCTCCACGCGCTGGATAGTAACCATCACGAACCTCCTGATGTGTGTTCTACAGGCAGGGGGGTAGTCTGTTCCCCCCTGTCTGTAAAGAACCTTGCGTCATCTGCCGGGTATTTCCATCCGGCTGTGGCCGTCCGGGATGGGATGACGGGTGTCGCCAGATACCAGCGTGCCCCGGACGCCTGTGGGCAACAGCACCTCCACCTGCATCTTTTCCCCTTCGCGCCGACAACGCACCGAGATTTCACCCTGCGGGTGCACCAGCGTGCCTTCTGCCTGATTCAGCCCGCCCAGCTGGGGATGGATAACCACCTCGCGGAAGCCGGGCGCGGCGGGACGGATGCCCAGTATGGTGGCAAAGAGGTGAAACACCGGATGTGCACCCCACGCATGGCAGTCGGAACGGGTCGGCTCGGGCGATTCGATGGTGGTTTTCAAACCGTTTTGGGTGAGCGCATACCAGTCATCCAGACGCTTCAGGATGAGGTCGGTGCGCCCCAGCACGCGCAGTGTCTCGAACAGGTAGTGCGAGAAGTAGATGGTGGTCTGCGCGAGTTCGTTGGGCTGGGTGAGCACACTGGCGATGCGTTGTTGCCTGGCAGCGTCCACGCAACCGCTCAGGATGGCGAGGCACTGCGTGTGCTCGGAGAAGTGCTCGTGCGTCAGGTCGTCCGCGAACAAGCCCCGTTGCTCGTTCCAGAAGCGTTCGGTAGCCACTCGTGCGAGTTCGTCGCGCAGACGCTCGGCGCGCTGTGCCAGCTCCGGTTCGCCGGCGATGCGCTCCAGCTGCGCCCACAGGTTCAGCGTGTAGACCAGATGCCAGTTGTGCACGCCGGAGATGCCTTCGGTGGCGGGCGGGATGCCGTTGCGCCAGGTGTGCACCCAGTCGGCGTAGTTCCAGCCGTCGATGCAACGGAATAACCCCTCTTCGGTTCGATGTGCCAGGTGTGCTTCCATCACGCTACGCACGCCGGGCATCCGCTCGCGCACGAAACGCAGGTCATCGCGCCACATGGCGTAGTCATGCACCATCGCCACCCACCACAGCGAGAAGGGCGGGATAATCTGCTCCCAGCGCGAAGGGTAGCGTGATTGCGTGATGCCGACGTTGGTACGCGACGAATCGAACATCAGCAACGCCTTGCGGGGCAGACGGTCGTCGCGGGTGATGGCGTAGGTGACCAGCACCTGCAGGCGGGTGTCGCCCACGTACATCAGCTGCTCGTAGAAGGGGCAGTCCATGTAAGTCTCGTGCGAGCACATCTGCAAGGCACGCACCGCAATTTGGGTAATCGGCTCGATGCGCCGGTCGTCGGCGGTGAAGGTGCTTTCCTTCTCCAGCGGGTAGCGCGTTTCGAGGAAGGTCAGGCTATCCATGGTCAGCGGCTCGTCGGCGGTGCGGACGACGATTTCCACATATCGCCCCGCGCGCCACCAGTGGGTGTCGAACCGTCTGCCTTTGCCTCCATCGGTCATAAAGGTATCGCCGAAGCCGTCTTTCAGGTGCCACACCATGCAGAAGGTCTTGCCATCAATCTCGTCGCGGTTGCCCTTCACGCTGTGACGGGGATCCTCATACAGCGCCTCCTGCCAGTGGATGCGCACCGAAGCCCCTTTGCCCCCGCTCAGCACCACCTCGGGGTAGGCGCACACGTAGTTGCCCATGTCCACGATGACGCGGCGCGCAGTATGGGGTGGGATGGTCAAAGAGGCTTTGCCGTCCAGCAACGCCTGCCAGCCGTCCGATTCTTCGGCAAGATGCTCAGCGAGGCGAACAGGGATATTCGCGGTGCTCTCTGCCTGCAGATTCGCCACGAAGCGCACTTTCGCTCCCTGCCATGCGCGTTCTATCATCGGCAGAAGGGTGGCAGGCTGCAACACATGTTCCGGCAGGCGGTCGCCCCGGTGCATGGAGTTGGCGTGCGCCAGCGCTCTGGCGGGTTGCCAGCCATCGCCCTTGCCGCGCTCGAAGCCCCACGGCACGCGGCTGCCGTCCACCTTCAGCATCGCGCCAGTGAACCATCCGCCCAGCGAGGAGAAGGGCTGGAAGCCGTCCAGCTGCTTTACCTCCCACTGCGCCACACCGGTAGCGAGAAGGGCATCCCATTCCGTTTGCTGCGGGCAGAGCACGAAGCCCTGCGGCGGTTGGGTCATCTGCGCAATCGGTGCCAGCTCGCCCAGCACCCACACCCGTGCTACCAGCACATGCTCGCCCGCAGGGAGGGGCAGGTCGTAGGTCTCGAAGAACCAGTGATGGCGGTCGCCGCGCTCCGGTCCCCTGCCGATGCGCTTGCCGTCCAGATAGAGCTCGTAGCGTTCATCGGCGGAAACGTGCACGCGCACCGTTTCCTCCTGTTTTACCGTGAACCGGTTGCGGAACGCCAGCACGACCGGCGGTTGGAGAGGCTCCGGGTGACCTATCCAGCGAGCACGCCACACACCTCTTTCATCCCACGGGCGGTCTTTCGTCTGTTCGGCAAAAGGATAGCTGTCTATCAAAACGCGCATGATGTACCTCCTTTCTCCATCCATTATACGCCTCCGCCTCGAAAAATCCCTTACCGGCTCCCAAAGACGCTGAGGGTGTTCGAAAGTCGTAGACCCGAAGGGACGGCTCGGCGGGAGCCTCGCCCTCCAGCACTCACTCAGCCAGTCTTGGCTGGCTTTGTCTGAAGGGGTGCGGCTTCAGCCGCAAACATCCAACCGAGAGGAAAGCAGAAAAAGTTTGCAGCTGGTTCCGAAAATGTAATGTGGCAATAGATCGTTACCAGTCTCCAGCTGCCAAGAAGCACTCACCCCATCCAACAACACCACCGGAAACAGCATGAACTCCTCCGGCACGGTATACCCTAACTCCAGCAACTTCTCATACGGCGTCTTTCCCTCCATCCCCTTCCCACTATGCACTCGCTGCAGGTTGTAATACGCCTGCCAACCCGATGCCACCACCAGAAAAGAACCCACATCCTCTAGCTTGCCCAACAACGGAACATAAAACTCCTCATCATCGGTGCGATGCGAACGCTCTACACGACCATTGTAGCCCTTGCGACCCTTCGGGTAACGAGCCAACTGTGCCCCCAACGGCGCAAAGTAACGCTGTTGTCACTGCGCTATCTTTTCCACATCATCCCCACCAAACTCACTGCCCCAGTCCGTCTGCCACACCACCTGCTCCCCAATGCCGAAGCCACGTATCCAGCGCATCACCAAATACACAAAAAACAGCACGTTGCTCTGGTGCAACTCGTGCCCGTATGCCAGAAAACGACACCGCTTCCGACACTCACAGAAGGTATACTGGTAGCGAGGCAAACCCTTGCGCTTGGCATGCTCATATAACCACCCACCCAATGCCTGCTTGTCCCATATCTCTTTCACGTCCACTTGTGCCAGCCAGTAGTCGTTATGCTTCTCCCATGCCCAGTGCGCCGGATACAACACCCTGCGCTTCTTGCGCCTGCAACTGACCCCATGACGACGCAGGATGTGACGAATAGTGTGCGCTGAGCATTGGATGCCCTGCTCGCGCCACAAATACCACGCTAACCGCTTGCTGCCGTAGCCCGTGCGCTCTCTGGCTTGCAGCACCTGCTGCTCTACACACGCAGGCGTCTGGCGTGGGCAGGTATGCGGGCGACGGGAGCGGTCTTGCAAGCCTGCCTCTGCCTGCTGCTGGTAGCGTTTTACCCATTTGCGCACGACCTGTCGCGAGGTGTTCCACACCTTGGCGGTGTGACTGATGCTACCCGTTTGCAGATAGGTATGCACCATCTGTTTTCTTGCTTCTGTTGGGTTCATGTGATACACCTGGTTGTATGAAAGTTCCATTGCTGGCGTTCCTCCTGACATTGTTTCCAGTATTGGTGTATATCAGGGACGCCAGCTTTTTTCAACCAGTAGAGTAGCAATGTATCGCTTTGCACCTGGTAACAATCTCCTGGCGCATTTACTAAAAACGCTTGACAAACATTGCACATCAGGTATATACTGTAAGTAAGCCTGTGGAACAGGCGATGGACGAAGGGAGGTTATTCAAGATGTCTTGCAAAGCACGCTTTTCTACCCCCCCCCCTTATCGCCTGGGCAGTTTTAAGTGTGTGCGTGCTGTTGTCTCCCCTGCAAGCGCAAGACCTGCACATCACCCTGCTCAACGGCGACTGCGACGGCGATAACGAAGTGACCCTCTTTGACTTCGGCATTGTGGTGAACGCTTTCGGGAGCACACCGAATGACCCCAACTGGGACCCCCGAGCCGATCTGGACGGTGATCTGGAAGTGACGCTGTTTGACTACGGCATCGTGGTGCGCAATTTCGGTGCAGTGGGTGCGGAGCCGTTTGACCCCGCGTTGTCGAGGCAGCCTATGCCAGCGACAGGATACGCAATGAAAGGAGTGATAGACATCGAGGGGTGGCAAGGTACTTCTTTGAGCGTGCGCATCGAGGCTGTGCGCGAAGACGTGTCGGAACCTGTTGTGTTCTGGACAGAAGTAACAGCAGGGCAGCCTTTTGTCAGATACCTCCCGGATTCCGGATTATGGCGGCTGAACATTGCTGCAGAGGCATACGGATTGAGTACAGCGCTGAGACTCCCCAAGAAGATATATAGCGCAGGAGAGACCATGCAGGTTCTTGCTGTCTACCCGGAAAACGGCGAGGCATTTGCGGATGCAGCTTTCGACCCTGCGCCAATAGGACTGCATGTTGTGTTGGTTGACTACGATACTACTAAATTGGTAGCGTCGGACGGAACCGAGTTCCCACCTAATAAGGAGAGGGAAGAGCCCGAAAACTTGCAGTGCGAATGGCGCCTGCTTTCAGGAAGGGGAGCTCTTGTTCCTGTGATAGGCTCAGGAACTTCCCATGTTGCCTTGTATTATCCTGAAGAGCTATATCCCTGGCAGACGGAACAAGACGTCGTGGTAGAGTGTACAGCCACGGATGGCTCCTCTGTACCCTCACGCGTAGATGATTCCGTAGCGGTTCCAATCCACTTCAAAGTAGTCAGCCGTCCGACACTACACATCTCGGCACAAGCATATCCTATAGGTGGTACTCCTGTAGCTTCCGCAGCAGATTCCTCGTTCGCGGTGAGGTTTATCGCTTCCGCACGCCTTGGCATTTACTGGCAACTGGCCGACGCTGATGTACAGTGGAACACGCCTTGGGGAACGTTTACGGGGAGAGAAGTTCTTATACCGATTGGCGTAGATGAAGAGCACCGGCGCTTCGTGTTCAGCGCCAGCGCAACCTTTAGGGGAACACCGCTGCCGCCTCCAGTGCCGCCACAGGAGATTACGGATACAAGGAGCGCCTCGCGCATTCTCGGTTTCCACCGCTGCCATTATGATGAAGAGATAAACCCTGCGCGAGGTGCGACTATTGAAGGCATTTACGAACCACAAAACTGGTTCGACGATCGCCTCGGACACTGGGGACGGGTTCTCAGTCCTTATGGGTTTAACGAGACCGACCCTAACTTAGCGGGACAGTATGTTGTTTACTATGCGCCTGCTCCTTTTCAGGGACTCTCTCCCGATACTCTCGCGCTTTTCGACCACAATGGCAGGTTCGGAGCAGTGCAGTGGAGTGAGCCTTACCGGGGGCGAATTTATATCTTTCAGCGTCCGACAGTAGAGCACTACAACGACCACAATCCTCTGGATAGCTCACTCGGTCACACGGCTGGAGGGATTGACCTAGTAGCCGTTGCCTTGACGCACGAGATGGCTCACAGAAATTGGTTTATAGAAGACTGGGGTGGATTTACCAGCGCCGACATTGGGGACTACCCTAACTGGAAACCTTTCAACGTCCTGTGGGACTTTGACCAAGATGGACTGGGTGACAAATTCGAGGAGGACGACAACAATAAGCTATCCTATCATTGCGACTACATGCTTCCTTATTCCATCGAGAGATGGTTCATTGGGGCTGGAGCAGGAATAAAAGGCAACATAAAGGACGGAGAAGCCATTGCGTATCTTTGGGGCGAATGGGGGGCCCCTGGCGGTGTCCCACCCTACGTCATTGGCGTACTTGACGCCAATGACTGGTCGGTAGGAGGACGGCAGGATTACTGAAGGCGCAAAGACACTATTCTCGCAAAAAGGAGGGATATCCATGAGACGTCTTTTGCTCTGGTTGCCAATCCTGGCTGTATTCACCGGTGTGGTTGTTCATGCAGATTCACCGTTGCGTATGCGCCCGGGCTTGCGGATGCCCGCGCTTCTGTTAAAGCCAACACCGCAGGAGCTGATCGACATCCACCATCTAGGGGTCGCCAATCCAAAGAGCCTCTTACGTTATATCGGTCCAGAATGGTTTGAGAGGGCTGATAACGAGGCGTCACAAGAGGTGCGTTGGCGATGTCGGACATACGCCGTCCACTTCATCGGCGATATTGGGGATACTGATGTGATCCCCGAGCTTGAGCGGATTGCGCAGAGATACCGTTTGAGAGGAGAAGAGCAGATAGCCGACGTACTCCTCCTGACGATAGAGCGGATTCGCTACAGGGCACTCGGTCGGGAAGCTTACGTGAAGGAAATGATGCGCTGGGTGCAATGGAGCGAGCCGCGAGAGGGAGGAAGATCCAAAGACTATGAGTACTTCGACCGTGTTACGGAAGGAGCGCGCGCTTTGGCGGTTATACAAGCAAAGGAGGCAGTGCCCTTGCTGCTGGAAGTGTGGCAACGTCCTCGGTGGCGTGAGGGTCCCTGGTCCCTGTTTCTCATCCGTCCTTTAGCACGGTTGGGTGACCGAAGAGCACTCGAAGCTATTCAGCACGAAATGCGTGCAGTGTTCACACCGAATTATCCTGCTGAGCAAGTACCGTTGGAGCCGGGTGAACCCGACCCGGGTTGTGTATACTGGCTGTGGCGCACGGAGGGGATGAGTCTGCAGCAGGCAGTGGACACGTTAGTGATCTCAATGGCAGGCAGCTATGCGAAGTTGAAAGAAGATGAAGTGCTTCGGCACTACGTGGGCACGGCTGCTATTCCCCAGCTCTTGAAGTATCTCTCCGAGCCGCCACATGGGGAGTCGTCCGAAGTAGCGCAAGGCATGGTCGCACGACTGCTGGGAGAGTGGCGCGTCAAAGAGGCGGTGCCCAGGCTGCTTGACCTGGCAGAAACGTCTGGATCACGCTTCGTGCGGGTCAACTCGATAATGGCTCTGGGGGACATCGCCGCGCCCGAAACCATCGAGAACCTTATCGCGCTGGCAAAACAAACAAGCGACGGTTTTTCGCAAACGGCTGCTATCCATGCGCTCGGCAAGTTTCCAGATAAACGAGCGGTCGCAGCCTTGCTAGACTTGTTTCTCAACAGCCCTCAAGCTGGCGTCCGCATAACTGCCTTGCAAGACTTGCAGAACCACGGAGACTTAACGACAGTCTCTGCTCTCGAAGAACGGCTTCGTACGGAGCGGGATGAGACGATAAAGCGAAGTATCGCGTTTACCATCAAGCACATTCGAGAACGTCTGCGCTAGATCGGGAACACCCCCTCCCGAAGAATCTTCGGGAGGGGGAAAGTAGTGCCTCCGGCGTGATTTGGGCGCTTTCCTTACTAGGGTCAGCCACAGAGTGTTGCCCCTGCTTGCACCGGAACGCATCAGCGTTGCAGAGGCAGACATCCGTGTCTGCCCTCATCACCTCACGCATCCCGGAGCGGGGTAATCTTCACCACCACCACGTCGTGCGGGTCTACGGGCGCACCGAAGAAGCGGGTATACACGCCGTAGTCCTCGCCGGTAATCACGTTTTGCACGCGGCAGGGACGGCGGTCATGGATACCCAGCGACTCCCACGGGGCGGTCATCACGCGCCGCCAGCTCTGATGACGGTTGAACAGCCCCACCGCCACCGAGCCATCCGCCAGCGGTTTCATCCACGTCTCGAAGTGCTCCCATTCCTGTCCGACGCGAAAGCCCTGTCTGCCCAGAGGGTCCTGATTGATGGCAATCAACCCCTTGTTGGTAAGCAGCTGGTGGGTGAAGGCGTTCATGTTGCGCACGTCACAGCCTATCATCAGCGGCGCAGCCAGCAGGCACCACAGCGCGAAATGCACGCGGTACTCGTTGTCCGTGCAGCCGCCCCGTGCCACGTTGCCCTTGCCGTACATGCCCACCACGAGCATATCGGGGTCGTTCCAGTGGTCGGGACCGGCGTATGCCTCCAGCCCGTTCTGGCTGAAGCCAATCTTCTCGATACTCTCCCATGAGTCGTTGATGTCGCCGGTAGTGCGCCAGAGGTGTCCGCCCACACTCGCGCCCCACTTCCACGGCTCGTTGCTTCCCCACTCGCACAGGCTGAAGACGATGGGGCGACCGGTAGCCCGCAACGCCTGCCCCATGCGCCTGTACAGGGAGGGACCATCGACGCCTGCCGGTTTGTAGCAGAAGTCGTACTTGAGGTAGTCCACGCCCCACTCGGCGAAGGTCTGGGCGTCTATCTCCTCGTAGCCGTAGCTGGCGGGTTTGCCCGCGCAGGTGTGCGTGCCCGCGCAGGAGTAGATGCCGAACTTCAGCCCCTTGCTATGCACGTAGTCTGCCAGCGCCTTCATGCCGCTGGGGAACTTCTTCGGGTCTGGCACCAGGCGACCTTTGTCGTCGCGTTCGTCCGCTTCCCACAGGTCATCAATGACCACGTAGGTATAACCGGCTTCTTTCAATCCGGCTTCCACAAACACGTCGGCAACCTGCCGAATGAGCTCTTCATGAATATCCGCGCCAAACGTGTTCCAGCTATTCCATCCCATAGGGGGTGTTGGTGCAAGCATTCTCTTCCTCCTTCACAGCAAGATTTGGGTCAGTTTTCGTTTCGAGGTAGAGGGGGAGGTTACCTGCCGAGGGGGGGGGCGGGGGGATGCCCCGCCCGTTGTCAGTTGCGCGAGGTGATGTGGTGTAACTCCTCGCGTCGGATGGCCACTCTCACTGCTTCAGCGCCAGCTTTGGGCAATGCTTGCGCTGAACCCTCCTGGCGCAACAGGCTCTCGACCGAATCTTCAGAAGCGAGCAGTTTGCGTAGCCGCCGAAGCATAGTGTCCAGAGAACCTGTCTTCCAGTAGCCCGTCGGGTCAGATATCTTCATCTTCAGCATCGGAAACCGTCGTTTCAGCGCCTTGAACAGCAGGATGTGGCGCAGGTAACACTGCACCAGATGTGCCTCTCCATATTCGTATGCGCGCTGTAAATCAACGGTGTCTTCCGCCCACCAGCCGAACACCAGACGGCTGTCCTCTTCGAACACCTCCAGGGGATACTGGGCGAACGTCAGACGGAACTCCGTGCATCCCCTGCCCCCACTGGCATGGAAACCCACCAGACGTTGAGGCGGGAGACACACGGTGTCTCCCTGCGACTTTTCACCGAGGTTCTTTGGTATGCTGAGCGTTCGCATGTGCAGCACCCACAGGTCGTATTCCACAGTCGGCTCCAGGCAGAGCAATCGGCAAAAGACTGGGTGCATCAGGCGGTGCTCTTGCAACCGGAACAACAGCCGTTCGATCTGCTCGTACTCCATTTCGACCACAGGTTGCACCTGCTCGAAGCCAAGCGCTTCCGCCAGGTTGCGGGCGTACTGCACCACGTGGAACATCTGCTGGGTGGAGAGGTAGCCGGGTGCGAAAATGGTAAAGCCCAGTTCACTCACGAGTGTTCATCCTCCTGTTGTCAATGTGCTCTCGTTGCGAAGGGGGTACGTAAGTACGCAATAATCCCCCTGTCACAACGGTAAAGAGCACATTGCAGGCGGTTCGATAATACCTTTCCTCCTCGCACTCTGGGTGAACTGTGGCGGGTGCCAGCGATTCTTTTAGACACCTCATTTGCCGGGAAAGTTTCACCTTGTTGTATCCACTTATCCTGCCCACAGCTTGCGCGCCGCGCCCAGCGGGTTGCACGCGCTCACCACGTAGCTCTCCAGCTGGCGGTAATCGGGGTGTACGCACTCGTACACGCCGTTTTGCTGGAAGTCCGCTATTAGCTCCTCAAAGGTGCGCTGTGCCAGTTGCGGGTTCACGGGGTGAATCGCCTGCATCACCCAGCCCGATGCGGTCGCCCAGTATGCGCCGTTCTGGTAGCGGTCGCGCGGCACGGGGGTAAGCAGTCTTTGCCAGTATTCGCCCTGAAAGAGGTGGCGCACCTGCCCCTTCCACATATAGTCTTCGTATCGGCGCACCAGAGTCTGTTGAACCGCACTCTTGCGCTTGCCCAGTGGAAAACCGATGGCGAGGGCATAGGCGTTGCCCCAGATGTCTACCTGCCTGCAGTCTACGCTGGCGGCGAGGAATGCACCTGCCTTCTCATCCCACAACCTGCCGAGGTTCTGCTCCACCTGCCGGGCGCGGGCGAGGTACTGTGGTGACCGCCTTCTGTCGCCGTACTGCCGGTGCAGGTTTGCCATCTGCCGACACGCTCGCCAGTAGAGCAGCGATTCCATCAGCAGTTCGCCCGTCTTGCCGATGCAGTCGGTGAAGCCGTAGGGAGAGTGAGGTTTTTCGGGGTTGTTGAACACCAGCCCCTGCGCGTTGCGGGGAACCCAGTCCATACCCTTATCCAGCGCAGGCGACCATTCGGCGAAGAGGCTTTTGCGTCGGTTGGGGGAGACGCGCCTCAGGCAGGTATCGCTGGCAAAGACGAGGAACATCGGGTTGTCCAGATTCGGCTCGCCGAGCGGGTTGCTTTCGGGTCCGGCGACGTACACAGGCACGCCGTCAGGGCGCACACGGTCGGGAACCACACCGTCTTCCCGCTGTCCTTTGATAAGATACCGAATGCAGGCTTCGATATGCTCGGCGGGCATCAGGTCGGCGGTGTATTCCACCATGTAGGCGAAGTCGCGCGTCCACAGGGCGGCGTAGTTGCCTCTTCCGTCAGGCGTATAGAGCACCGTGCCGTCGTGCGCCTTCACCTGACACCCCTGCAGCAGTTTCAGGGCGGTTTGCTCCAGGTAAGTGATACTGGAAGTGAGTGGCTTCACCATGGTATACCAAGCATTCGAGGTGATGACGAAAAGTCCTGCCTGACAGGGATTGCTCGCTCGGGATTGTATCACAGCAACGTATTGTGGTATAAAGTGTCTGTAATGAGAGACTTTCAGCAGAATATGGTCGTCACAGGGTATCCCAATCTGGTCATGGAGTGGAAGGTCCCGTGTTCGCACAGGTGGTTATTGCCGATACCTTTCAGCGTGCGCTGCACAGGCTGTCTCCCGATGAACAGGCAGCCGTCAAGCAAACTTGCTTCGACTTTACCCAAAACCCCACTGCCCCTGGCTTTTCAGTACACCGGCTAGACAACGCTGTGTACAGTAACTGGTGGTCGCTGCGCGTCAACGATGAAATCCGCATCATCTTCAGTCACCAGGATAGCTACTACGTTCTCTGCCACGTGGGACACCACGACGACGCCTACCGATGGGCAGAGAGACGCCGTTTTGAGAGAGTAGAAGGCAGTGTTTTACGTGTGGTGTTACTGAAAGAAGAGATACAAAAGGTTATCAAAAGGCAAGAGGTGGATGCCCCTCTCAGTCGCTATGATGCAGGTTACCTTCGCCGACTTGGGGTGCCGGAGGAGTGGGTAGAAGCCTTGCGGTATGCCAGCGAGGAAGACCTGATTGAGCTCATTGACGAGTTCCCCGACGAGGTGTGGGAACGCATTGAGAAGCTCTTTCGGGGCGAGATCGTGCCAGAACCCATCAAAGTAAACGTTGCGGACCCGATGCAGCATCCAGACACCCGCAGACGATTCTGGACGCCCGGCAGCTACGAGGAGCTGAAAAGGGCGCTGGATATGCCCTGGGAGAAATGGCTGGTCTATCTGCATCCGCAGCAGCGTCTTGCGGTAGAGCGAAAGTACAGCGGTGCAGCCAAAGTCACCGGAGCGGCAGGTACAGGCAAAACGGTGGTCGCTTTGCATCGAACCCGCGAGATGATGCGGCGCTACCCCGATCAGCGCATCTTTCTCACGACGTTCAGCAAAAGTCTTGCTGAGCGTTTGCGCTATCAACTGAGACTGCTGGTGGGCGATATTCCCAACAGTGTGCGCGTACAGCATCTGCACCAGTATGCGGCACAGTGGGCACGAAGTCATCTCGGACAATGGCGCATCGCGGATACCAGTGAGCAGGAGCAGTGTTTGGCGCAGCTCTACGAGCAAACAAAAGTGCCTGTTTCGCTGGCATTTCTGCGTTTGGAGTGGCATCTGGTCATTGAGCCGTGGAACATCCGAACTCTGGAGGCGTACCTGCAAGCCGAGCGGCTGGGTCGCAAAGTGGCACTCTCCCAGGATAGGCGCAGGCAGATATGGAGCGTGTTCGAGCAGATGTGGCAATGGCTGGATGACCAGGGTGCTGTCACCTGGAGCACCCTCTGCTATCGCGTGGCGGAGAGGGTGCGCGAGAACCCTCCCTTTCGGTGTGTGATCGTGGATGAGGCGCAGGATTTCGGGCCCGCCGAGCTCACGCTGGTGCGTGCCTTGTGCGCAGAAGGGGAAGACGACCTTTTCCTGTGTGGAGACGCGGGACAGCGTATCTATCGTGTGATGACCCCGTGGTCTCGTCTCGGTATTGCCACACAGGGACGCAGTACCCGCCTGTATGTGAACTACCGAACGACAGCGCAGATACAAAGCCATGCCGAGAAGCTGTTGCCGGAAGTGATTGATGCCGACGAAAGCGAAGAGGCAAGCTATCTGCGTCCGCTTGCGGTATTGCGTGGTGAAAAACCCGTGCAGCGTTCCTTCCCTTGCCGTCAAGCAGAGGCGGAAGCACTGTCGGAATGGATATGGTCGCTTTTGCAACAGGGCTATCGTCCCGCCGACGTAGCAATATTCGCCCGCGCCAAAACGGTGCTCGATGAGTTTGTGCCCGAATTGGAGAAACGGGGACTGACCTGTTTCCATCTGAGCGAAGGCGTTGGCTCTCGTGCTGACTGCATTGCCGTAGGGACGACGCACCGCGCGAAAGGTCTGGAGTTCAAGGCTGTAGCGGTTGTCGGTGTGGACGACTTCTGGTTCCCCTGCCAGCCAGAATTGCAACAGCTGGAGGACCCCCAGGAGCGCGAAGCCTTCATCCATCAGGAAAGGCAGCTGCTCTACGTTGCCTGCACGCGCGCCCGCGAAAGGTTGTGGATCAGTTGCTCCGGCACGCCCAGCCGTTTTCTGCGATAGAGTAGCGCTGTCTTCCTCTCCGACAACCTTTTGCGCACTTCCCTCCTTTGGTAGCAAGCCGCTCCGCCCCCTTGAGGTATACTATGTACGAAACCACTCTGGAGGACCGACGAATGTGCCTGGCGATACCGGGGCAGATATTGAGCATTGAGGGGGACGACCCGCTGAGCCGCACGGGCAAGGTCAGCTTTGGCGGCATTGTGAAAGATGTGAATCTCGCCTACGTGCCCGAGGCGAAGGTGGGCGACTATGTGATAGTGCATGTGGGCTTTGCCATCAGTATTGTGGACGAGAAGGAGGCGCAGGAGGTGTTCGAATACCTGCGCCAGATGGAGGAACTGGGCGAGCTGCAGGAGCAACCCGCATGAGGTTTATCGAAGAGTATCGCGACGCCGAGGCTGCTCAGCGCTTCGCCGAAGCCATCCGCAAGACGGTGACGCGCGAGTGGACCATTATGGAAATCTGCGGGGGGCAGACGCACGCCATCATGAAATTCGGCATCGATGAGCTGCTGCCCCCACAGATTACCCTGCTGCACGGTCCCGGCTGCCCCGTGTGCGTGACTCCGGTGGAGCTGATAGACAAGGCGGTGGAGCTGGCGTCGCGACCGGAGGTTATCTTCTGTTCCTTTGGCGATATGTTGCGCGTTCCCGGCACGAAAGGGGATTTACTCTCCGCCAGGGCGGCGGGAGGCGATGTGCGTATCGTGTACTCTCCGCTGGACGCGCTGCAGCTAGCAATCAAGAACCCCGACCGACAGGTGGTGTTCTTCGCAGTGGGCTTCGAGACCACTGCCCCCGCCAACGCGATGGCGGTGTATCAGGCGAAGCAGAAGGGCGTGAAAAACTTCTCCATCCTCGTCTCGCATGTGCTGGTTCCCCCCGCGATAGAAGCGATTCTGAGCTCACCGCGAAATCGTGTGCAGGGCTTTCTGGCGGCGGGACATGTGTGCACGGTGATGGGCTATACCGAGTATGAGCCGATTGCGAAGAAGTACCACGTGCCCATCGTGGTCACCGGATTTGAGCCGGTAGACATCTTGCAGGGCATCTACCTGTGTGTGAAACAGCTGGAAGAGGGGCGTGCAGAGGTGGAGAACCAGTATGCCCGCTCGGTGCGTCGTGAGGGCAATCGCCCGGCGCAGGAGCTGATTCGCGAGGTGTTTGAAATAGTTCCGCGCAAGTGGCGTGGCATCGGTGAGATACCGCAGAGTGGGCTAGGCTTGCGCGAGCCGTACTGGGAGTTCGATGCCGAAAGGCGTTTCCCGCTCCGCACGGGCAGTGTGGCGGAAGCGAGCGAGTGCATCAGCGGGTTGATTTTGCAGGGGGTCAAAAAGCCTTACGAATGTCCCGCCTTCGGCACGCGTTGTACGCCCGAACATCCTCTGGGCGCTACGATGGTCTCCTCCGAAGGCGCGTGCGCAGCCTATTTCAAGTACCGCCGAGAGGCTATGCCGCGCAGGGGATGACCGCCAGCACTTCGTGAAGATTATCCACCAGCTGCCTGCCGCATTGCTGTAATTCCCGAAACACCTCTTCGGCAGGTTGCCGACGCAGGGTGTTCATCAGCTGATGAAACCGCTCGTGTTGCTCGACCACTATATGTAAGCGGGGGGAGGAAAAAGCTGGGTACCGAGAGGCGTACTCCTGCCACGAGGCGAATCGGCATTTCCCCTCGCTCAAGCATCGGCTGGGGTCGGCAGTCTCCACCGCACAGCGTGCCCGGCGCATCGCCTGCAGATGGTCGTAAATCAACTGGCTGATGACCTGTTGCGCGGCGTAGCCTCCGCCTTCCCGAATCGCCCTCTGTACCCGTTCTTCCCATTCTTCGGGTGGGATCTCGGTGATAGAGATACTTTCGTCCGCTGCATGCGACACGCGGTTCCGTCCCCGACGCTTCGAGGCGTACAGCGCCTGGTCCGCCTCCTCTATCAGGCTATCTGGGTTCAACGTATGCAGGTCGACGGTGGCAACGCCGATGCTGGCGGTAATCTGGCGATAACAGCACGGGGCGGCGGCTATCGCCTCGCGCAGCTGCTCTGCAAATAGGATAGCGGTGTCTCTGTCCATCTCGGGTAGGATAGCCACAAACTCCTCGCCGCCATAGCGTGCCGGGAATGCTCTGTCGCCGCAGTGTTGCTCTAACACGCTCGCTACCTGGCGCAACACCTCATCGCCAGCCTGATGCCCGAAAGTGTCGTTGAAGCTCTTGAAGTGGTCTACGTCCATTAGCATCAGCGACATCGCCCTGTCGCGTTCCAGCGACCACAGAAACTCGCGCCATAAACGTTCGCGGAACACCCGGTGGTTGGGCAAGCCGGTGAGCCCGTCAGTCGCCGCCATGCGTTCCATCTGTGCGTTCGCTTCTGCCAGTCGTGCGGTCATCTGGCGCAGGCTCTCATTTTGCGCCTCCAGCTCATCGCGCTGCGCCTCGATAATCTCCTGCTGCCGCTTTCGCTCGGTGATATCGATGTTCGCGCTGATGGCACCGAGCACGTTGCCCTCCGCATCCGAAAAGGGGAAAGTGCTGGTCAGCATCCAGCGCATTTCACCGTTTTTAGTCCGGTCTTGCCACTCTATACCGCGCAACGACTCGCCAGCGAACACCCTTTGAATGACTCGCCGTGTTGCTTCCACATTCTCGGGACGGCAGAACAGCTCATAGATGGTCTTCCCTACCGCTTCTTCTGCCGTGAAGCCGTATACCCGCTCGGCTTCCGTGTTCCAATCACGAATAACCCCCTGCTCATCATAGGTAAAGCAAGCAACGGGCATTCCCTGGAACAGCTGTGCAAAGTAGCGACGTGCCAGGTCCTGTTCGCGTAGAGCGATCTGCAGGTGTTGTGTGCGTTCCTCCACGAGCTGTTCCAGATGCTGGCTGTACTCCCGGAGTTTGCCCGTAGTGTTCTGCGCCAACCAGACCGTGAGCAGCACAAAAACGCTGCCGAACAGGAACACGAAAGCCACGATGGAGTGCAACCAGTCTGTATGTTTTGCCCAGAGAGCCCAGATGCTGAACAGGTAGCCTGCGAAGAAGAAAATCATCAGTGCCAGCAGTGTCCGCAACAGGTTGCAGTATCCCGCCTGCTGCACCGAGTAGCGCATACTCCACGCCCGGGCAATCGCCCAGAGCATCAGCACCGCGCCGATAGTGATAGCCATGACATCTATCAGAGGTTTCATACACCAGGGATTATCGGATACGGAGGTATACTCTCTTAGGGGAGTAATGCAGGTGACTCAGTAGCCATGGGGCGAAAGCAGGCACCCTTACGGGGTGAACCGACCTGTCAGGAGGTAAGAAGCGATGTCTACTTCGTCCACATCCGGTTTCCTGCTGACCTGTCCCATCCCTATCCAGCAGTATCCGTCTGTGGTGATGGCGCACGGGGGCGGGGGCAGGTTGATGCACCAGCTGATCGAGAAGATGTTCGTGGCGACCTTTGGCAGCGGCGCACTGCGCACACGCCACGACAGCGCACGACTGGAGCTGCCCACCCCACGCCTTGCTTTCACCACCGACTCGTACGTGGTGCGTCCACTCTTCTTCCCGGGGGGCGACATCGGTAAGCTGGCGGTGTACGGCACGGTGAACGACCTGGCGATGAGCGGTGCGCGTCCGCTGTATCTTAGCCTCGGCATGATTTTAGAGGAGGGTTTGCCGATGGAGACGCTGTGGCGGGTGGTGCTCTCCCTCCACGAGGCGGCGCAGGCGACGGGCGTGCAGATTGTCACCGGCGATACGAAGGTGGTGGATCGGGGTAAGGGCGACGGCGTGTTCCTGAACACCTCTGGCGTGGGGGTGATAGAACACGACCTGCGGATTGCACCGCAGTCGGTGCAGGTGGGCGATGCGGTGATTCTCAGTGGAGACATCGGCAGGCACGGTATCGCGGTGATGGCGGTGCGCGAGGGGCTGGAGTTTGAGAGCGCGATTGAAAGCGACTGCGCCCCTCTGGCAGAGCCGGTGCTGTCGTTGATAGAGGCAGGCATCGAGGTGCACTGCCTGCGCGACCTCACGCGGGGCGGTCTGGCGAGCGCATGTGTGGAGATCGCCGAGGCGGCGGGAGTGGGCATCTGGCTGGAAGAGTCTCATATCCCGGTGCGTGAGGATGTGCGCGGCGCGTGCGAGATCCTGGGCTTTGACCCGCTGTACGTCGCCAACGAAGGACGGTTTGTGGCGTTTGTGCCCGCATCGCAGGCGGAGCAGGCGGTGGAAGTGCTGCGGCGGTTTGAGGTGTGCGCAGGCGCGCAGGTAGTCGGCGAGGTGACCGATTCGCCGGAGGGCACGGTGGTGTTGCGCAGCGTGATTGGCACCTCGCGCGTGGTAGACATGCTCAGCGGCGAACAGTTACCCAGGATATGTTAGGGATGCGACACTTCGGTGCTTCGTAACCCGCTTATCGCACAAGCCTTCTACTTTGCCGGCATCATCGAGCGCTGGGGCACGGGCACGACGCGCATGGTGCGGCTGTGCCAGGAGCAGGGCTTGCCGCAGCCGGAGTTTCAGAACTGGCAGGGGGGCGTGCGTGTGGTCTTCAGCAAAGACCCCTACACTCCCGAACGGCTGCGGATGTTGGGATTGAGTGAACGGCAGATTCAAGCGGTGCTCTATGTGAAGGAACGCGGGAGCATCACCAATCGCAATTACCGGCAGCTTACCGGGCTTTCCGATGAGGGCGCCCGATTAGACCTGAAGGCTCTGGTGGAGATGGGTATCTTCGTCATGCAAGGGAAAGGGAGGGGTGCTGTCTATGTTGTGCGCAAACTTGGCGATTTTGGCGTTGGTTTGGCGAAAGGTGTGGAACGATACAGAGGTTGCAGGATGACCATGGTACTGCACACAACACCTTACTCGGTTCCGACAACTGTGCCGTATCCATCCCGACGAACAGGCTGACCACCTCCCGCCTCTTTGGGACGCGCTCGCCAGCAATACCTTTGCCCAAACTCCTCCAGAACTGAGCCCCCATCCCCTGAAAAGATTGAGTTGCTTTTGAGCCTCGTCAGAAAGTGCCAGCCCAAAGCGCCTATCGCCTTCAGGATCGGAAGACCGTCTTGCCAGCGGTCGGGTGAAGGCATCATGCGCGGCTGTGCCCTGTGTATCGGGTTGCCATCGGGCGGCTTCCGTGCAGGTGGACACCCTTTGGCTGGCGATGAGGAAAGGAAGCAGGTAGCGAAGGCGATGGTCAACAAGGGCGTTTTGCTACATTTCCTGAATCGCTATGCTGAGGCTCGCAGGGCGTGGGAGCAGGCAGTGGAGATGAATGTCCCCAGTGTTTCGGAGCGAGCCCGTCCGTTTTTAGAGATGCTGAGGCAGCAGGGGCATTGAGAGGGAAGCGAGAAGGAGGATGCATTCTGGCAACGGCGAAGTGGTAACTGAAAAAAAACTACAAGGAGGACGATGAGGAAAAATGTTCTTGAAAGAAGGCAGTTGGGTGAAAAGGTTGATGCAGGCAATAAAGAGGCGATGGGTAGTTTGGTTTGGAAGGGAGCAGGCGGCGGGTGCGATGGTCAACAAGGGCGCTGCGCTTGGGGAACGTGAGCGCCATCAGGAAGCGATTGCCGTCTATGAGGAAGTGGTTCGTCAATTTGGGGGTGCCCCAGAAGCTGTGATAAGGGAGGCTGTGGCGGGTGCGATGCTCAACAAGAGCGCTGCGCTTGGGGAACGTGGGCTTTATCAGGAAGCGATTGCCGTTTGTGAGGAAGTGGTTCGTCGGTTTGGAGGTGCCCCAGAACCTGGGATAAGGGAGGCTGTGGCGAGGGCGATGTTCAACAAGGGCTTTGCGCTTGCGGAACTTGGGCTTCATCAGGAAGCGATTGCCGTTTTTGAGGAAGTGGTTCGTCGGTTTGGGGGTGCCCCAGAACCTGGGATAAGGGAGGCTGTGGCGAGGGCGATGGTCAGCAAGGGCGCTGTGCTTGGAATAATGGGGCTTCATCAGGAAGCGATTGCCGTTTGTGAGGAAGTGGTTCGTCGGTTTGGAGGTGCCCCAGAACCTGGGATAAGGGAGGCTGTGGCGAAGGCGATGGTCAGCAAGGGCGCTATGCTTGGAATAATGGGGCTTCATCAGGAAGCGATTGCCGTTTGTGAGGAAGTGGTTCGTCAATTTGGGGGTGCCCCAGAACCTGGGATAAGGGAGGCTGTGGCGAGTGCGATGGTCAACAAGAGCGCTGCGCTTTCGAAACGTGGGCTTTATCAGGAAGAGATTGCCGTCTATGAGGAAGTGGTTCGTCGGTTTGGGGGTGCCCCAGAACCTGGGATAAGGGAGCAGGTGGCGAGGGCGATGTTCAACAAGGGCAATGCGCTATACCTCCTGAATCGCTATGCTGAGGCTCGCAGGGCGTGGGAGCAGGCAGTGGAGATGAATGTCCCCAGTGTTTCGGAGCGAGCCCGTCAGTTTTTAGAGATACTGAGGTAGCAGAGGCATTGAGAGGGAAGCGAGAAGGAGGATGCATTCTGGCAACGGCGAAGTGGTCGGTGAAAAAACTACAACTCCTGCCTCTTGGAGGCGCATTCGCGCAACACTTTCAAACTCCCCAGACCTGAGCATTCATCCCCTGAAAAGATTGACAAGCCGAAAGAAAATGAAACAAACCGCAACATACCGCAGGTGTCTGGTGTTCCAAACTGCTGAGAAGACAAATGCTCGCTTTTCTCGTTGCTTTTGGGCTTATGCCCGTAGTACCAGTGGGGACAACAGATGCACACAATGCGCGGGATGCGCAAACGCCTGATAACGTCTCCAGGCTGGCTCGTCGCAACCGCTGTCACCTGCCAGGTTGACCTTCCTTCCCCAAAAGGGATAAACTATTACTGTCCACACACGGAGAGGAAGGAGAAGCATGAGTTCAGGATACCATGTGGCTATTGCCGGGGCGACCGGCGCGGTGGGCACGGAGTTCTTGCGCGTGCTCGAAAAACACCGTTTCCCTATTGCCTCGTTGAGACTGTTAGCCAGCGAGCGTTCCGAAGGCAAAAAGATGACCTTCGCGGGCGAAACCTTCACGGTACAACGCCTCACCGAAGACTCGTTTGACGGCGTGCAGATTGCCTTTTTCTCGGCGGGGGCGTCGCGCAGCAGGCAGTTCGCACCGGCGGCGGTACGCGCAGGTGCGGTGGTGATCGATAACTCCTCCGCGTTTCGGATGGACCCGCAGGTGCCGCTGGTGGTGCCGGAGATTAACCTCGATGACGCCCGCGAGCACCAGGGCATTATCGCCAACCCCAACTGCTCCACCATCATCCTGCTGATGGCGGTAGCACCTCTGCATCGGCTGAGCAGGGTTCGGCGCATTGTGGTGAGCACCTACCAGTCCGCCAGCGGTGCAGGCGCGCAGGCGATGCAGGAGCTGATAGACCAGACGGCGGCGGTGCTGGAGGGTAAAGAGGTCACGCCGCGCGTGCTGCCTCACCAGATAGCCTTCAACCTCTTCAGTCACAACTCCGCCATCAACGAATGGGGATACAACGAAGAGGAGTGGAAGATGATCCACGAGAGCCGTAAGATCCTGCACGAGCCGGACCTGGCGATTACCGCCACCTGCGTGCGCGTGCCGGTGCTGCGGGCGCACTCGGAAAGCATCAATATCGAGTTCGCGCAGCATCGCCCCAGTGTGCAGGAGGCACGAGAGGCTCTGGGCGCGTTCCCCGGCGTGAAGCTGGTGGACGACCGCGAGCGCAACCACTTCCCCATGCCCATTGAGGCAAGCGAGTGTGAAGAGGTGCTGGTGGGGCGCATCCGGGAGGATGTCTCCAACCCGCTGGCGTTGGACCTGTTCGTGAGCGGTGACCAGCTGCTCAAAGGCGCAGCTCTCAACGCCGTGCAGATCGCCGAAGGGATGATCGCCCGAGGCTGGTTCTAAGGAGGAAGCGATGCAGGTGAACTGGGGACCGGTGGTGACCGCGATGGTCACCCCCTTCAACGAAGACTTAGAAGTGAACTACGACGCAGCACAGGCGCTGGCGGAGCTGCTGGTGCAGACGGGCTCTACCGGGCTGGTGGTGAGCGGAACCACCGGCGAATCGCCCACCCTGACGCACGAAGAGAAAGTGACCCTGTTTCGCAAGGTGAAGGAGGCAGTGGGCAACCGCGCAGCGGTGTTGGCAGGCACCAGTACCTACGATACCGCCGAGTCGGTACGCCTGAGCCAGGAGGCGGAGCGCGCGGGGGTGGACGGTCTGCTGCTGGTTGCGCCGTACTACAACCGCCCCTCCCAGGAGGGACTGTATCAGCACTTCAAAACCATCGCGCACGCGGTAGACCTGCCTGTGATGATTTACAACATCCCCGGGCGCACCGGGGTCAATGTGGAACCTGCCACCCTGCTGCGTCTGGCGGAAGTGCACAACATCGTGGCAGTGAAGGAAGCCAGCGGCAACCTCAACCAGATGTCCGAGATTTGCGCGAATGCACCGGAAGGCTTTGTGGTGTACAGCGGCGACGACTCGCTCACGCTTCCCCTACTGGCGGTCGGTGGAGTGGGCGTGGTCAGCGTGGCGTCGCATGTGGTCGGGCGCGACATCCGGCGCATGTGCGAAGCCTTCTTCGCCGGTCGGGTGCAGGAGGCGAAGAGTCTGCATCACCGGATGCTTCCGCTGTTCAAGGCGCTGTTCTGCACCACGAATCCCGTGCCCGTGAAAGCGGCTCTGAATATGCTGGGGGCGAACGTGGGAGGCGTACGTCTACCGCTGGTAGAAGCGAATGAGAAGGAGAAAGAGATCGTCCGAAAAGCATTGAGAGACTACGGGTTACTGCAGTGAGCGAAGACACTTTTCCCTACGAAGAGAGCATCGCGCTGATTCCGCTGGGCGGAACGGGCGAAATCGGCAAGAACCTCACCGTGGTGCAGTTCGGTGGGGAGATACTGGTAGTGGATTGCGGTCTGGCGTTCCCGTTTGACGACGTGTATGGCGTGGACATCGTGATACCCGACATCACCTACCTGCGCGAGAACGCCGACCGCGTGCGAGGCATCGTGCTGACGCATGGGCACGAAGACCACGTGGGCGCACTACCCTACGTGCTGTCCGAAATCAACGTGCCGGTGTGGGGCACACGCCTGACGATGGGGCTGGTGCGCGCCAAACTGAGCGAGCGGTTGCCGCTTTCACAGCTCGATCTGCGCGAGTACGCGCCCGGCGACCGCATTCCCATCGGCCCTTTCTTTGTGGAACCGGTGCGCGTCACGCACAGCATCCCCGAAACGGTTGCGCTCAATATCGAAACGCCGGTCGGGCGGGTGGTGTTCGTCAGCGATTTCAAGATAGACCACACGCCGATAGACGAATGGCGTTTCGATGCGGCGCGTTTCGGGCAGCTGGGCGAAGAGGGCGTGCTGGCGCTGGTATCGGACAGCACCAACGCCGAGAAGCCCGGAGTTACCCCTTCGGAGCGCGTGGTGGGCGCAGCGTACGACCGTATCTTCCGCGAGGCGCCGGGGCGTATCCTCGTTACCATGTTCGCCTCCAACATCCACCGGATGCAGCAGGTGCTGGATACCGCGGCACGCTACGGCAAGAAGGTGGCGGTGCTGGGACGCAGTATGCAGCAGAATCTGGAAATCGCTATCGAGATGGGCTACGTGTGGCTGCCGCCCGATACGCTCATCCGAACCGACCAGATTGGGCAATACGAGAGTCGCGAGCTGGTTATCCTCGCCACCGGCGCACAGGGGGAACCCCTTTCCGCCCTTACACGCATCTCCCGCGACGAGTACAAGGCGGTGCAGATCGAGCCCGGTGACACGGTGATCCTCTCTGCCACGCCCATCCCGGGCAACGAGAGCCTGGTGTGGCGTACGGTGAACCGCCTCATCCGCAAGGGAGCGCATGTCATCTATCCACCGATGCAGCCGGTGCACGTCTCGGGACATGCTTATCAGGAAGAGCTGAAGATGATGCTCGCACTGGTGCGTCCCCAATACGTGATCCCCATGCACGGCGAGCCCCGAATGGCGGTACAATATGCACGGATGGCGCGGGAGATGAACATCCCCGCGGAGAACATCTTCCTGATGGATTTGGGGGATACCCTTTACCTGCACCCGACCGGCGCGAGGTTTGGTGAAAAGGTTCCTGTCGGCAGGGTGCTGGTGGATAGCGGGGGCAACAGTGGCATCAGCGACGTGGTGCTGCGCGACCGCAGACACCTGGCACAGGATGGACTGGTACTGGTGGTTGTGAGCATCGACAAGGAGACCGGCGAGATACTGGCTGGCCCCGATGTGACCCTGCGTGGGATGGCGGTGAGCGAGGAGGAGGAGCCGCAGTTCGTCGAGCATCTGCGTCAGCAGGTGCTTCAGGAGCTGCAGGATCTAGATATTTCGGAAGTGACGGACTGGGACGCGGTGCGGGCGGATGTGCGCAGCATAGTGACGCGGGCAGTGAAACAGAGGATGAAGCGTCGCCCGGTGGTGATTCCGGTGGTGATGGAGATTTAGCCACGCGCCTCCAGTCGGTTCAGGAGGCTTAGGATGGATTCTGTCATGAAGCGTGCTCTGGTACTGGCGATGCTGGGCATCATCGTGATTGCCAGCGTGCTAGGACTGCGCGCGACAGGGGTATTGCGCAGCGCACAGGCGCGCGCCAACGAGGAGTTCGCCTTGAGTGAACGGGCGCATCATGAAGGCGACTTTGAAGCCGCCATGCGTCATATGCAGAACGCGGTGAAGCTGGATCCGCACTTTGTGGAAGCGCGTGAGGGGCTGGCGGCAATGTATGAGCAGCATCGAGGCATGGATTCTGCCATCGCCGAATACCAGCGTGCCATCCGGGAGGACCCGCAAAACGAAGCACGCTACTGTTACCGGATTGCGGAGACCTACTTCGTCAACCGGAAGTGGGACCCCGCGCTGGAATGGCTCAGGCGGGCGGACAGCATCCAGCCCGGCGACTGGCACGTGCAGCGCATGATAGGTTTCTGTCTGGAAAGGCAGGGCAAGTGGCAGGAAGCTGAAAAGCACTGGAGCAGTTTGCTTCAGAAGAACGCCAATGACGCGAACATACAACGCGGTCTGGAGCGGGTTCGACGACATCTCAAAAACACCAAACAGAACGGCGGTAAGGGAGGGTAGGCGGTGTTGCGCAACTATCGCGATATTTTGCGACAAATGGAGATGGAAATGCAAAGGCTATCCGACGAGGCTTTACTCAGCGTGTTTGGTCCGCTGGGTGCCGCCGAGCGGTTCTGGCAACCCCCCGTCGACGTGTGCGAAACGGAAGAAGAGCTGGTGGTGAAGGCGGAGATCGCCGGTGTACAACCCGACCGGATCAACGTCTCCTTGTCCGGGGACGACAGGACGCTGGTGATTTCCGGCATACGGGCGGAGGACGAGGAGGAGCGTCGTGCGCGCGTACGGTGTTATCAACTGGAAATCTATTACGGTCCGTTTGAACGCCACGTCACACTTCCTCCTGACATACCTATTGAACGTGACAATATTACGGCAACCTATCGTAACGGTGTGTTGACGGTGCGGCTTCCCAAGCGCGTGCAGGAAGAGACGCCAGCTACCCGGCGTATTCCTATCACCGAAGGCGGGCGAGAAAGCGAATAGCGGATGAAAGTGAGGGAGGCGACATGGTAGACGAAGAGACCCCGGTCAAGATGAGCAGCGACAACGAAAGGGACCTGAGGATGGAAATCCCGGAGGTGCTGAACCTGCTGCCTCTTCGGGATACAGTGGTGTTTCCGGTGCTGATTGTGCCTATCGCCGTCGGCAGGGAGAGCTCCATCAAGCTCATCGACGACTCGGTGGTAGGGGGCAATCGCATCATCGGGGTGGTGGCGATGAAGGACCCCACCGTGGAATCGCCCACGATGGACGATGTCTATCGTGTGGGCACGGCGGTGGTGATCCGCATGATGGGCAAAATGCCCGACGGCATCCGCCTGATCGCGCAGGGCATCAGCCGCATCGAGATACTGGAGGCGGTACAAACCCAGCCCTATCTGCGCGTGCGGGTGCGCGTGGTGCCGGAGCCTACCCAGATTAGTGAAGAGGATAGTCTGGAGATTGAAGCGCTGCGTCGAAACATCGCCGCCTCTTTCCAGAAGGTGGTGCAGCTCTCGCCTAACCTGCCCGACGAGCTGGAGGGCATCGCGCTCAACGTTACCGAGCCGCACGTATTGACCGACCTGGTGGCGGCGCATCTGCCTCTCTCTATCGCCGACAAGCAGAAGGTTCTGGAGACCTTCGACCTGAAGGAGCGAATGCGCTTGCTGCTGCAGATGCTGGCACGAGAGGTGGAGGTGCTGGAGCTGGGCAGCAAGCTGCAGTCGGAGGTGCATTCCGAGCTTAGCAAGACACAGCGCGAGTACTACCTGCGCGAACAGCTCAAAGCCATTCAGCGCGAGCTGGGCGAAATGGATGAAAACATGGCGCAAATCGAGGAGCTGCGCCAGAAAATCGCCGAAGCCAAAATGCCTCCCGAAGCGGAAAAAGAAGCACTGCGCGAGCTGGATAGACTATCGCGTATCCCCTCCGCCTCACCAGAGTACACTGTGGCGCGTACTTACATTGAAACGATGGTCGCGCTGCCCTGGAGCATCTCCACCGAAGACAATCTGGACATCTCGCAGGTGCGTCAGGTGCTGGATGAAGACCACTACGGGCTGGAAAAGGTGAAGGAGCGCATTCTGGAGTACCTCGCCGTGCGCAAGTTCAAGACCGAAGGCACCATGCGTCAGCCCATCCTGTGTCTGGTGGGACCGCCCGGCGTGGGTAAGACCAGCCTGGGGCGATCCATCGCCCGCGCGCTGGGCAGGAAGTTCGTGCGTATCTCGTTGGGAGGCATCCGCGACGAGGCGGAGATTCGCGGTCACCGACGCACCTATATCGGCGCACTGCCCGGACAGATTATTCAGGGCATCCGGCGCGCCGGCTCCAACAACCCCGTCTTCATGCTGGACGAGATAGACAAGGTGGGGGCGGACTTTCGCGGCGACCCGTCCGCCGCCCTGCTGGAAGCGCTGGACCCCGAACAGAACAGCCAGTTCCGCGACCACTATCTGGATGTGCCTTTTGACCTTTCGAAGGTGTTGTTCATCACTACCGCCAACGTGCTGGATACTATCCTGCCGCCTCTGCGCGACCGCATGGAGGTGATTGAAATCCCCGGCTATACCGAGGATGAGAAGGTGGAAATCGCCAGGCGCCACCTTATCCCTCGCCAGATGCAGGAGCATGGCTTGAACGAGCAGGAGCATATCGAGTGGACGGAGGAGGGCATCCGTGCCATCATTCGCGGCTACACGCGCGAGGCGGGCGTGCGGAATCTGGAGCGTGAAATCGCCTCCGTGTGTCGCAAGGTAGCACGCCGCTTCGCCGAGGGGGAGACCGAGAAGGTGGTAGTCGACGCGGCGAAAGTGGAAGAGTTCCTCGGTGCACCGCGCTTCGAGTTCGAAGAGATTTCTGAGCGCACCTCACAGCCGGGTGTAGCGGTTGGGCTGGTGTGGACGCCTGTCGGCGGCGACATCGTGTTTGTGGAAGCCACGCTCATGCCCGGTAGCAAGGGGCTGCAGTTGACCGGACAGCTGGGCGATGTGATGCGCGAGTCGGCGCAAACTGCCCTCAGCTACATCCGCAGTCACGCGAAGGAGCTGGGTATAGACCCGAACTTCTTCGAGAAGCACGACGTGCATATCCACGTGCCTGCGGGCGCCATCCCCAAAGACGGACCTTCCGCAGGAATCACCATGGCGACCGCGCTGGCGTCTCTGCTCACCGGCAGGTGCGTCCAGCCTCGTCTGGCGATGACGGGCGAGATTACCCTTTCCGGGCGCGTGCTGCCGGTAGGTGGTATCAAGGAGAAGGTGCTGGCGGCGCATCGCGCAGGCATCGAAACGGTGATACTGCCCTCGCGCAACAAGAAGGACCTGATCGAGGACGTGCCGCAGCAGGTGCGCGAGCAGATGCGCTTCGTGTTCGTGGACACTATCGACGAGGTGCTGAAGGAGGCACTGGTGGTATCCACCGGCACGGCGAGGCGTCGCGCCCGCAGGAAAGCAGAGGAGAAGCAAGCTGCCGCCGCGGCGACATAGAGTGATATGGTGATTTGAAGAGAAAATCGGGTGATACAGTTTGTGCGGGGCGATATTCTGCACTCGCAAGCGGAAGCTCTCGTCAACACGGTGAACACTGTGGGGGTGATGGGAAAGGGCGTTGCTCTGCACTTCAAGAAGCGGTTTCCTGAGAACTATCGTTTTTACCGTGAGGCTTGTGAGCAAGGAGAAGTCGTGCCCGGTAAGGTACTGGTGTTTCGGACAGAATATCTCCAACCTCGCTATATCATCAACTTCCCCACAAAGCGACACTGGCGGGAAAGGTCGCGTCTAGAAGACATTGAGGCCGGTTTGGAGGACCTGGTGCGGCGTGTGCGTGAGCTCAACATCATGTCTATTGCTCTACCGGCATTGGGATGCGGGCACGGTGGATTGGACTGGAATGAAGTTCGTCCCCTCATTGAAAAGGCGTTCGCCAGCTTACCGGAGGTACTGGTGGAAGTCTATGAGCCCAATCCGCCGGAGCGAGTGTCTTTCACCAAACCGGTAAGCCTCAAGCCTTCTCATGCCGCACTCTTGCTAGCGATACACCGGTACAACCGAGTAGAACCTGAAACGACGCAACACGATATCCAGCACATCGCGTATCTGTTATCCAGCGTAGGTGTCTTTTCGCTGAGAAAACAGCGCAGTGGCTTTGCGGTCAAGGCAGGCAGGCTCCATGCTCGGGCGATAGAGATGTTAGTGAGGCGTATCCCTTCTGTCTATCTGGAGCGAAAATACGGTTACAGACGTCAGGTGCTGTTCACTGTTACGGAAGAGGGGGTAGAGCGGGCTCGTTCGGTGCTACAACAGCACCCCAAAATCCAGAAAAGGCTTCAGAGCGTGAGCCAGATCCTAGAAGGGCACGAGAGCTCTTTTGCCCTGCAGCTACTGGCGTTGGTAATGTACCATCGCAAAAATTCCATCTTCGGACAGCACCTCGAGCACCTTCTGGAGAACAGGTCGGTGCTCTTTCCGCAGTGTGATCACCCTCGGAACGGCGAGTTGGTGGAGCAGATACGTGCTGTTTGGGAAAGCGTCCAGCGAGCAGAATCGCCGACATAGTACGCATCCAAGACGCTACTCCACCGGCGGCAGCGTTGCCGGGTCGCGCCGACGTACTTTTACCAGCCACCAGCGCACGATGTCATCTACAATGGTATGCATGATGGGAATGTCCAGCAGGCTCAGTACCGTACCCACCACCAGCCCACCGATAACCACTGTGCCCAGAGGCTGGTAGGCGTCGATGCCTGTGCGCGGGAAGAAAGCGACCGGCGTCATCGCGATAATAGTGGTGATGGAGGTCATCAGGATAGGACGCAGACGCTGAGGACATGCCTCGATAACCGCCCGGTTACGCGGTACGCCCTGCTCGCGGTAACGCATGATGAGGTCAATCAGCAGGATGGCAGTGGTGATGTCCATACCGGTCAGTACAATGACCGCCATGACCGATACCGTGCTGAAAGATTGCCCTGCCAGCCACAACGCGATAAACACGCCCGAAAGCTCCAGCGGCAGGGAGAAAACCATTTGCGCCGGCTGCAGGAAACCCCGGAACTGTGCCACCAGCACCAGAAAGATGAACACTATCGCCAGCTGCAGTCCTAACAAGAGCCGACGGAAGCTGTCCATCATTTGGGTCATATCGCCGCGCATCTCGATGCCGTAACCGGGCGGCCAGTTTAGTTGCATCTGCGCTCGCATCATCACATCCATCGCCACATCCATCGAGGGGCGGTTCGGCTGGTGAGGTTCGTCAGGAGACTTCCAGGGAGGGCGGTAATCGGCTTTGCGATAGTAGCCCATGACGCTCACCACGCGGCGGAAGTTATCGTGTTCAATCAGCGTGGGTGCTTCGCGATACTCTATTTGCGCCAGCGACTTGAGTGGAACCTGCTTGCCGTCCGGCGCGGTGATGGGCAGTAAGCCGATGTCGTCGGGGCTCTGGCGGTCTTTTTCATCGAAACGAACCAGCACGGTGCTTTGCCGCCTGTTTTCCAGCCGGAGAAACTCGGTGGTGAAACCGCCTTTGAGCGCGTAGTACGCCTGGTCGGCGATGTCGGCAGGCGTCAACCCCAGCTCCTGCGCCCGACGGGCGTCTATCTTGATCTCGTACGTGGGTTTGGTCATGGACCAGGACGTGGCTACCTGGTAAATATCAGGCACCTGCTTGCGAGCGATGTCCGCCACTTGCTCGGCGAGCATCGAGACGATTTTGAGGTCGGGACCGTACACCAGCAGCTGGATGGGCGCGGCGGAGGATGCCATCACATCGGAACCCATCTCTTTAATCTGCAAACGGCGGATGCCCGGAATGGTGGAAGTGGCTTCGTGCACGATGCCGTCTATAATCGTCCATATATCCCGCTTGCGAGAGTCCTTATCGGTGAAAGTGAGCATAGCGACCGCGCCGTTGGTAAATCCCATACTGTAGCCGTTGAAGTACGCACCGGAGGTATAGCCTGGCCCCCCCTCGAAGCCGATTTCGATGGAGGCGTGCTGAATCTCTGGGTACTTCTCCATGATTTTCTCCAGCTGGCGCACGGCGCGTTCGGTCGCCGCATACGAGGTGTTGGGTTCCATCTCCAGCGTGAGGTACGCCTGCCCCACGTCCGCCAGCGGCATCATCTCCGAGCCGATGAAGTAGTAGAAACCAAAGCCGATGATGATGGTGGAAAAGATTCGCGCCAGGTTTGCAAAGCGGTTTTTCAGCATCCAGCGAATCAGGTTTGCATAGCCCGCTTCCATCCTGTCCAACCCACGCTGAAAGGGCGCGAGCATGGTTCGGTAAAACCAGCCACTGTTCTCGCGCAAGACAGCGGGGTCATTATGAGGCTTCAGGATGTATGCCGCCATCAGCGCGGTCAGCGTCAACGAGACGAAAAACGACGCTAGCAACCCGAAGATAATCGGCCACACCAGCCCCACGAACATCAACTGCACGATACCGCCGCAGAACAGCAAAGGGCTCAGTGCAAGCACCAACATGAGCGTGGAAGCCGCAACCGCCAAACGCACCTCGGTAATGCCGTCTATCGCGGCGGTCTTGGGGTCTTTGCCCATGCGCAGGTGACGTTCCACAGCATGGATATCGATAATGGCATCATCCACCAGTCGCCCGATAGAGAGCAGTAGACCGATGAGCGTGCTGGAGTTGAGAGTCATACCCATCGGGATGAGCGCAAGCAGTGCCATCGCCATCGAGATGGGGATAGCGGTCATGGCAATCAATGTGCCACGCCAGTTACCCAGGAAGAAGAGCACCGCGATGCCGGTCAGTAGGATAGCTAAGCCCAGCTCCTCTATCATATTGCGCATCAGGACGCCGACGAACGCGCTATTGTCGTAGGCGACGCGGATTTTAATCCCGGGGTAGTCGCGCTCGAGGCGTTTCACCTCCTGCATCACCGCGTGAATCACCCGGGGCGAGGAGGCTTCCGGGCTTTGCAACACGCTGATTTCGATCGCTTCATCCACTCGCGAGGAGTTGCCGACACGGTAGTAGTGATGATACCCGCTTCGTGGTTCGTAAAAGGTGTCCTCCACGCGAGCAACATCTTTGATATACACGGTACGCCCGTCTACACTGGCGATGGGATAGTTGGCAATGGTCTCTGCACTGCGTCCCAGCGTGTCCACACGCACAATCTCTTCATTGTCGCCGGCGGTTAAGACGCCTGCGGGCTTGGCGATGTTGTTTTTATCCAGAGCGTCCCGAACATGCAGGATAGACAAACCGTACGCCGCCAGCTTCTGACGGTCTACAATCACCTGCATCTGTCTGCGGTAACCGCCAAACGCCTGCACGGTGAAGATGTCCGGGCTGACCGCTTTGAGGCGGTTGGAGATTTCGTTGTCCGCCAGCTCGCGCAGGCGTTTCATATCCCAGCGATCGTCGCCGGTAAGGGAAAGCGAAAGCACCGGCAGGTTCAACGGGTCAATCTGGAGCACCCAGGAAGGCTTCAGGTTCGCCCCTGTCATCGGCAGGTCTGCCTGAATGACGTTGAGCAGCGCCTGCACCTCCACAAGCTTCTTGTCCATGTTCGTACCGTAAGGAAACTCTAGCGAGACGATGCTGAAGCCCTCCTGCGAGGTGGAGCGGATGTAGCGCACACCGGGGATATTCATGAGACGTTCCTCAATCGGCTTGGAGATGTAGGTCTCCATCTCCTCTGCGCTCAAGCCGGGCATCATAGACACGATGCCAATCATAGGGCTTTCCACGTAGGGCATGAAGCGACGGGGCATGTAGAAACCCAGTGCAATCACCGCCAGTATCACCATCGCGGTATAGAAGGCGATAATGACGTACGGGTGCTCAATAGACCATCGAGAGATATTAAGCGCCCCTTCGGCAACATGTCCCAGGATGCGAGGACGTGTGCGCTCGTCCGGTTGTCTTGCCATCAGTGCTGATGTCCCCCTTCAACCTTCTCCAACTTCATCCCGCACTTCGGGCAGTCTCCGGGCTTATCAGAACGCACCTCCGGGTGCATCGAGCAGGTGTACACTGCCTTATCGGTCGGCTTGCCGGTCATGGTATCTGAGTGCTGTGGGGGCTGATTTCCAGACGGCGACGACGGGGTATGCCCATCGTGTTGCATGCCGGGCATCGCGGGCATCTCCCCAGAGGGTTCCGGCAACCTCTGCGGTCCCGCAATACCCCACTCTACCGGCGTGACCGGGTCGCCTTCCTTCAGGTACTCATTGCCCTGCGTGATGACCTCATCGCCTTCGCGCAATCCCGAGAGCACCGCCACGCGCCGCCCGTTGCTTTCACCCAGCATCACATTTACCCTGTGCGCAGTATACTTCCCGCCACGTTTTTCGGGCACCAGGTCCATGCCGCACTTCGGGCATTTGCCGGGATGGTCGGATTGAACCTCAGGGTGCATGACACAGGTATAGGTGACCTTGCCTTGCGCTTGATTTTGCTGTACAACCCACACGAAGGGTTTGCCATCCACGTCGCGCTGGATGGCGGACAGGGGCACAGAGATAAGCTTTTGGGGTTTACCCTTTGCGATTTGCATCACCACATACTGCCCCGGCAGCAGTTTACCGGTGTGGTTGGGTACTACTGCTTCGATGGTAACCGTGCGGCTCTGCGGGTTCGCAGCGTAGAAGACAGAGGTCACCCTGGCGTCCAGCCGAAAGCCCGGGTCGGCGGGAATGGTGACCGTGACAGGGTTGCCCTCGCGAATGCCGAGCGCGTCGCTCTCGGCAACGTTTGCCTGCAGACGTACGCGGTCTATCGTGCGCAACTTCAAAAGCACCGTACCAGGCATCACCAGCGTGCCCGGGCTGACCAGCCGCTCAGTAATCACACCCGATACAGGGGCGGTTATCTGCGTGTAGCTGGTAACGATGGCTTCCGCACGTCGTGCGGCTTCGGCTTGTGCCTGCATGGCGGATGCGCGAGCGAGCTTCGCCTGTACCGCCTGTAGTGCGGCGGTTGCCCTCTGGACGCCTGCCTGCATGGCTTGCGCCTCGTGCTCCGCCTGCGTTAACTGCGCCTCTGCTGCGCCAAGCATCGCCTGCGCTTGCTTGACCCGCGCCTCCGCCTTGTTCAGCCGCACCTGCGCCTGATTGAGCTCCGCACGCGCCTTTGCCGCTTCCGCTTGTGTGCGCTGTCGCTCCTCTTTGGAAATGGCTCCCGCCTTCAGCAAGTTCTCAGCGCGAGAGTCCTCCGCCTGCCAGTAGGCGTTGTTCGCCTCTGCCGCCTGTATCTCCGCCAGCATCTCCTCGCGCTCGGCGCGAGCCATCTCTAGTTCCCGCTGGGCGGACTCCAGCTCGCGCCGCGCCTTTTCCACCATTGCCCGCGCCGAATCGCGTTTGCGTTGCGTCTCTTCCAGCTCGGCGTGCATCTGTTCGGCTTCCCGCAACATGGCTTCGCGCTCGTAGCGGGCAGCGGTAGCTCCTGCTCCCGCTTCTTGCAGCCGCGCGGAACGCTCGCGCGAGTCCAGCCTTGCCAGCCGCTGTCCTTGCTGCACCCTGTCGCCCGGATACACCAGCATCTCCAGCACCCAGCCCTCTACGCGCGCCACGATGTCGGTATCGTTGTACGCGACCACCGAGCCAGTGTAAGTGACGGTGGGCGTGAACATCTGCGCACGCACCTTCTCCGTCGCTACAGGCACGGAGCCAATCGGCGTGCCCGTCTGGCTCATGTCCATCGCTTGCGCCTCGATAACCGTCATGGAGCCAGGCGGACGTTTCGTGCGTACCACGTAGCTGGTGCCGACGAACAGCAGGGCGATAAACAGCAAAGTGCCCCAGTGCGCTTGCACAAACCGCGCGAGCGTCCTCATCACTATTCCCCTCTAGTGCATATGGTTGCTGTGCTCCGGCTGAGAGGAAGGCGAGGCGTCCTTTTGCTGCTTCGCAAACTTAGCCGGTTGCTTGTCGAACGTCGCCTTGCACTTCGAGCAGCAGAAGTAGTACACTTTGCCCTGGTAGGTGGAGGTCGGCGCTTTGGCAGGGTCTTTCACCACCTCGCCGCCCGCCGGGCAACGCACCTCCTGCTTCGCCGCATACTTGGCAGGGTTACTGTTGAACTCCCCAACGCACTTCTTGCAACAGAAGTAGAGGGTGCGCCCTTCGTACTGCACGCTGGGTGCCTTCTTGAGGTCCTTGATGACCTCGTTGGAGACAGGACAGGTCAGACCGCTGTTTGCCTGTGGCTTCTTCGGAGCGGCTACCGCTGCCACCGCAAACAGCGCGACCAGCAAAGCGATACCGAACATTCGCATGGGTAGAACCTCCTTCATTCTTTGGACAGCTTGTTTTTACTACAGCCTATAGAAAAATACGTCACAGCGTCCACTAGGAGTTCCTGCTTTGCATAGATTTTACTACAGTCAATAGAAAAATGCAAGGGAGGTCCTATCCCAACGAGTCTGTCAATCATCGCTCTTGCAAACGGTCGCGCTCCCCACCATCTGGGTGTCCTTGCGAGCGGCGAAGCCATCTCCGGCGCCAGAGCAACCTCACCCCCGTCCCCTCTCCTACGAGGAGAGGGGGATTGCGGTTCCCCCTTCCCTCTCAGGGAAGGGGACCAGGGGGTGAGGTGGAGGGTACACCAACGGCTCGGTGGGAGCCTCGCCCTCCGGAGGGTGAAAGCAAGAATTACTCTTGACAGACTACCACTACTTCGCCGGCAGGATCACCTCTATCGCTCCGGGAGAGATGCGAAACTCCGCAGGGGTGGTTCCCATCACGTCACCGTCTACCAGTACGGGCGCTGGTGGGTCGCTCTCCACCCATATCTGCCGGGACTTTTGCATGAGAAAGCTGGGGTGGGAGATGTGGGTGCCGCTAAAAACTCGTGGGAAGACTCGTGCGAACTCCCATTTGCTGACTGCCCGAGCGATGCACACGTCCAGCCAGCCGTCGTCTATCTGGGCATAAGGCGCGATTCGCATTCCACCGCCGTATGACGGGCTATTCGCTACCGTGCACAACAAAGCACGCACGTGCAGGTCTTCGCTATCCGTCGTAATATGCATGTGTGGAGGTTGAAAGGTGAGGATAGTCTGGGCAACTGCTGCGATGTATGCGGCAGTACCGCTCAGAAAACGGAAACCCCTGTTCACCCGTTGTGCCACAGCGGCATCCAAACCGCATCCCGCGATGTTGATAAAGTATCTGCCGTTCACCCAGCCGAGGTCTACACGGTGTGGTTTGCCCGTGAAGAGGTTTTCCACCGCTATCTGCAGATTCTCGCCGATGCCAGCGCAACGGGCAAAGTCATTTCCGGTACCCAGCGGTAAGATACCCAACCGTGCGGGCGTGCCGATGATACCGTTGACCACCTCGCTGCAGGTGCCATCGCCACCTGCGGCTACCACGATGGGTACCCCTTCCTCCGCTGCCTGTCTTGCCAGTTCGGTGGCTTGCCCGGCATGAGCGGTCTCCACGATGCGCCATGTCATTCCTGTGTGCCTGCTTGCCTGTTGCAGAAGGCTTTCCAGAGTTTGCTGATGGCGCGCGGCACGGTACCGCCCCGCGGTGGGGTTCAGTATAATCACTATCTCTGGAGGTGTCATACTGTTGCTTACGCCCCACAGGATACTTCCTCCTTCTGCGAGAAGGGAACAGGCGATGCGGCGGCGAAAGGTTGCAGGCGAGACATTGTGTGCTGTTTTGGGGTAAGCTGTGGAAAGAGTTGTACGCCGTATTCAGGCAAGGAGGCGGTGAGGGATACGTTGAAAGTGCTTTTTCTCGGTACAGCGGCAGCAGAAGGTGTGCCTGGGTTGTTTTGTGGATGTGAAGTGTGTCGCACGGCGCGTGAGCGAGGTGGTAAAGACCTGCGTACGCGCAGCTCGGTATTCATAGATAACACCTTGAAGATTGACTTGCCACCCGATACACTGCACCATGTGCTGACTTACGGTCTGGACCTGTCCCGATTGCAGCATCTTCTCATCACGCATACCCATGAGGACCATCTCGCGCTTCACGAGCTGACCTACTTGTTGCCGGTGTTTGCCTATCGCGATTTACCACTGACGATTTACGGGAGCGAGGGACTGGCGCGTGTGCTGGGGGATATGTCCGACGAGTTGCGCCAGGCACTGGATGTGCGGGTGCTTCAGCCCTTTACGCCGTACGAGATAGACCGTTACACGGTGATACCTGTATTGGCTCACCACCGCGAGGACGAGCAATGCTTCAACTACATCGTCTCTGATGGTGAGAAAACTGTGCTGTATATGTGCGATACAGGCTGGTATCGCGATGCCACGTGGCGCTATCTGGCAGGAGTGCGTCTGGACGCAGTCATTGCGGAATGCACTAAGGCGTTTGTGGACGCACCCTACGATACGCACCTGGGGTTGAGCGAGGTGCTTCAGCTGAAAGATCGGTTGCTGGCAATGGGCACAGCACACAGCGGAACACGCTGGGCGGTGACTCATTTTTCGCACAATGGCAAGCCGTTTCAGGAGGACCTGGAAGCCTTCTGCCGACCGCATGGGATAGAGGTCGCGTACGACGGGTGGGAGATGGCACTTTAGCACCCGCAGAAGCGTAAGAAGAAGATGATGGTATAGTATTGCCGAAGAAAAAGCAGGAGAAGAGCAAGTGTAGCCAGTAACGAAAAGAGCGGTGTGCGCGTCTAAAAGACGCACAGGCAGGAGGAAAATGTACGCGTCGCGAAAAGGAATAAATAAGCACTCCGTCGCATTTATACGGGGAGGGAAATCGTTGACAGCCCCCTGGCGACCTGCTACAATAGGGTGCACAGGGGAGGAGGAGATTAAGGAATGGCACGTGCCCGAAAAGTGACAGGACCCATCGTGGGGTTGGATGTAGGCACCACCCTGATGAAGGTGGCAGAGGTACGCCCGACGAAGGAAGGCGTGCAGATGAACGCTGTGGGCGTTGCTCCTACACCGGAGGGTGTGATTGACGAAAGCGGCTATATCCAGGACCCTCAGGCTCTTGGTCAAGCCATTCGGCAACTGCTTTCACAGGCAGGCATTTCCACCAAGCAGGTGGTGACCTCGGTGCCGGGGCAAAGCGGACTGGTGGTGCGCGTGATTGAAATGCCCAAAATGAGCCCCGCTGAGCTGGATAAGTCCATGGCATGGGAAGTGGAGAGGCACATTCCCTTTGCCGCACAGGGCGATGTAGTGACGGACTATGCGGTGATAGAACGCCCCGATGCCGACCCCAACGACCCCAACATGGAGGTGTTGCTGGCGGCTGCCCAGCAGGACGTGGTGGATGCTGTCGTGAAGGCGTTATTTGCCGCGCAGCTGGACCCTGTGGCTATCGATGTGCAGGTGCTAGCAACCGCTCGCACGGTGATCGGCCTGCAGCCCGAGAAGTATCGGGATAAAACGATAGTGCTCCTGAACATAGGGGCAACAGCCACCGACATGGGCGTTTTTGCGGGCAGTGTGTTGCGTCTGCCTCGCACCATTCCGATTGCGGGGAACCACTTTACTCAGGCGATCATGGATTCTCTGGCGTACCGAGTGGAGGGTACCGACCCCCGTGAGCGCTTTGCCCACGCGGAGAAACTGAAGCGAGAATATGCGGCGGTACTTTTGGAACGGCTTGGACCGTCTGGAGCGGCTCCTGCCTATGGAGCCGGGCTGGGTGCACCTACCGGCATGATTGACTTCTCACAGCCGCCTTCTGCGGGTATGGTAGACTTCTCTTCGGGCTACGGAGAGCCGAGTTTCGACGTGGAAGAGGAGCTGCCGAGTGCACAGGAACCGGCAGAGGAGCAACCCGCAGCCCCTGCGCCGCCCGCTCCTGTGGAACCGGAGGAAACAGACCCCCTGCGTATCGAAGTGTTCGATGCGATTGCGCCTGTTCTGGGGGACTTCCTCGCCGAAGTGCGTCGTTCGCTGGAGTTCTATCGGGGACGGGTGCAGGGCGCCCGAATAGATGAGATCGTGCTGTGTGGCGGCACAGCCCGGATGAAGAACCTGGACAAGTTCTTAGCGCAGGAACTGGGCATACCGGTCAGTGTTGCGGACCCGCTGACCCATCAGGAGGCGTTGGTACGTCGCTACAGTATGCCCTATCTGCAGGAAGTGGCACCACTGATGCCGGTGGCCATTGGCTTGGCAATCCGGGATATGATGGACTAGGCATCCGGAGGGAGCGAACCATGCTGAAATTGAACCTGTTGCCACCCAACATCTACGAGCCACGCAAAAAGCGAGTGTGGTTTGCGGTGTTTGTGGTGGTGTGGCTCGCCTTAGCGGGGGGGCTGATTGCCTGGCAGCTGAGCCTCGTGAACCTCAAGTCGCAAAAATCAGAGGAGCTTCAGCAGCAAGAGGCTATCGTCCGACAGGTGGAGCAGACCGAAAGAGAGGCGCAGAATACCAAAGCGTTGGTGGCTCCGCTGCTCACCCGCGCGCAGCTGGCGGACGAGATATTCCGCGCCAACAAGCAGTATCCCAAGCTGTATCGTGATGTGCGTCGCTGGACGATCGACAGCGTGCGATATGGAAGTATGGGTGTGGCGCAGGGCATGACCCTGCAAGCACAGGCGGTGACCCGCGATCTGGATGAGATGGCGCGCTATCTGCAGGTGATGCTGCAGTGTCCGTTGTTTACCGGTGTGAGCGTCTCGTGGAGCGCTGCGGGTGGCACGACCGCCGGTGGTGCAGCCGGTTTCGGCGGAGGCTATGGTGCGCCGACGTCGTCGCCCTACGCAGGCATGTATGGTGCTCCAGCTGGAGTGCCCGGAATGCCAAGCGGTTTGCCCGGCGCGGCAGGCAGCAGCATGGGTCAGCAAGCACAACAGGGTATCGTCTTTACCGTGGTGGCAACCCTGCGTGAGCCGTTGATCAATCAGGTGCAGCAGCTGGTACAGCAGCTGGTTTCCTCTCTAGGTGGCACCGGCATGACAGGGATGGGCGGTGCTGGCGGCATGGGATTACCCGGATCTCCGATGATGGGAGCGCCGGGCATGGCAGGTCCGATGGGAGGCTCCAGACCACCGATGATGGGTGCGCCGACGATGGGTGCACCGGGCATGGCAGGTCCGATGGGAGGCTCCAGACCACCGATGATGGGTGCGCCGACGATGGGTGCACCGGGCATGGCAGGTCCCATGGGGGCTCCGCCCAGTGCTGGTGGTGGCATGGGAGGTCCCCGCGGCGGACGGGGTGCAATGGCGGAATAGAAGGAGGGGCACGGAATGCTTTCGAAGCTCACTTTGCAAAATGTGGTGGTCATCGGCATCGTGGTGTCGGTGGTGATCGCGTCGGGTATCTTCTTCGTGCTGATTCGCCCTACGCAGGCTGAGATCAAGAATCTGGACACGCAGATAGAGGCAGCCAGTCAGCGAGCGGCGCAGCTTCCTGCGGCAAAGAGGCAACTGGAAGATGCCAAGAAAGAGGTGGAAGAGGCACGACTGAAGTGGGCACGGTATGAGCGTTCCAAAATGCCCGATATCGACATGACCGATCGGTTGAAGGCTGCGTTGGCTTACTGGAAGGAGCCGGAAAGAACTGCAAAGGTTCTTCAGGATTTCGTGTCCAAGTCGCAGGACGTCATCTTCCTGGGAGGTTTCGCCATAGGCATCCCGACCACAGACCCGAACCAGCTTCCCTGGCCGATATGGATTGTTCCTTTGGGAACGTTTCAGGTGCAGGGAGATTTCGAGAGCATCCTGCGCCACGTGGAGAGGTGGAACAACGCCCCTCGCCTGGTGCTGGTAGATGGTTTACAACTGAGTGGCGTCAGTCCTCAGCTCATCGGGCAGTATACAGCTACGCTGTTCATTCTGCCTCGCGCGAAGAACGACCAGCCCGGTGCGACCCTGCCTTCCGCAGGCGGTGCGCCCGGAATGGGCGGTATGGCGGGAATGGGTGGTATGGGATTCGGAGGCGGAATGACCGCGCCCGGTATGCCCAGACCGATGATGGGTGGTCCGATGATGGGTGCTCCCACCATGGGTGCACCGACGATGCCCGGAGCGCCGCCCGGGATGTCTCGCCCGCCTGTGGGTGGTGCCGGTGCTGGCGTGACGGGACCGGCTCTGGGTGGTGGAGCGGGAGCTCCCGGAGTGGAAGACTACTAAAGGAGGCTTGAGGGACGATGCAACAGTGGCTCAATGACCCGAAAAACAAACCGATAGTGATCGGGGGTGCGGTAGCGGTTATCCTGATTGTCGCCATAGCGCTCTTCATGTTCATGGGGGGCGGAGGGCAACAGGGTACCACGCCTTCTTCGGGAGCAACTGCAACCGCACCAACGGGTGGTACTCCTACTGGGGGACTTCCAGAAGATGAGCCGACTGCAAGCGCAGGACCTACCGCCGGTCCGATGGGACCGATGGGACCCATGGCTGGCCCGATGGCTGGTGGGGCGGGCTACGGTACCAGAGGCGCTCCACAACAGGTTGCAGAAGCACCTAAGGATGGCAAGCCACCCTCGAAGTATCGCGTAGACCCGTTCAAGCCTCTGCCGTGGGAAGCAGACTTGAGCAAGCCTCCGATACTGTCGGTGGTGCCTCCCGTACGCCTGCAACCTGCACCCACGTATAAGCCGCAGGGTGAGGAAGAGGAAGATGTTCTGCCCCCACAGCCCTACCGCCGTGTAGCTGGCATCATGTGGGGACAGAGCGTGGCAGCGATTATCGAGACGCAAGGAGATCTGCCCCGCGTGGTCAAGCCCGGCGATACCCTGGACGGGATGCGCGTGGCGCGGATTGAACCCAACCAGGTCGTGCTCTCTACGCTGGGCAAGAAGCCTCAGGAAATCACGGTCAAACTGGGTGCTCCCATTACACCGGTGCAACGTGCCTTCCCCGGAGTGGGCGGCATGCCCAGTGTGCCGGGTGGCGTACCGGGTGTGCCAGGAGGTGGTGCTCCTGGCGGTGCAGGACTTTTGGAAGAATACTAACCAAAGTCAATCCTTCTGCTCGTCCACTTTTTTCGGAAAGTGATAGGGGAGAAGGAGTTCCGGGATAGTAAGCGAAACAATTGGAGGAGGTTTATCTTCATGCATCGAGCTTTGCGAATCGCAGCGTGCTTTTTGGTGCTCGTTGGCGTGACTGCGTCTGCAGTGGCGCAGGAACCGGCTTCGGGCGGCGGACCGAAAATCACGCTCAATCTGGAGAGCGCCAGTATCGCCGACGCTCTCAAACTGCTCTTCCGGGCTACTGGCTATAACTACACGCTGGACGAGTCGGTGGTTCAGGGCTATATCACGGTGTCGCTGAAGGATGTCTCTTTTGAGACAGCATTGCGTACCGTGCTTCGCGCCGCAAACCCTCCGCTCACCTACCGTGTGGACGGTGGCGTGTACATCATTTCGCCCAAGGTGGAAACGTACGAAATGGGCGCACAGGAACTGCAACAGATCGAGGAGCCTTCCCAGCCTCAGGTGCGCACGGAAAAGATTACGCTGCAGCACCTGGACTCGCTGGCGATTGCCCAGATACTGGGCGGAGGTGCCGTAGCGTTGAACCAGACCGGCTGGACCTATAGTGGCGGTGGCGGCTACGGAGGCTATGGTGGCTTCGGCGGTGGCTACGGTGGCTTTGGCGGAGGCTATGGTGGCTTCGGCGGTGGCTACGGTGGCTTTGGCGGAGGCTATGGTGGCTTCGGTGGCGGCTACGGTGGCTTTGGCGGAGGCTATGGTGGCTTCGGCGGCGGTTTTGGTGGCGGTGGCTTCAACCGCGGCGGCTTCGGCGGTGGCTGGGGCGGCGGTGGCTTCAACCGCGGCGGCTTCGGCGGTGGCTGGGGCGGCGGTGGCTTCAACCGCGGCGGCTTCGGCGGTGGTGGCTGGGGCGGACGTGGCGGTTTCTAAGCGTCTGTTCCGCGGCTCCGCGCCGGATGAGCTGGACAACTCAACGATCTGTAACGAGTAAAAGGAGGACAGAGGTTCATGACACTCCGTAAATGGCGGAACGTCGCATTGCCTTTGATCGTGGCATGTGCTGTGTGGGGTGTATGGGGTTCGCTTCCAGCGGCGAGCGCCCCGCGTGCTCAGGGGAATATGCCGCTGGTGAGCCTGACACTGGTTGACGCGGAGTTTCGTGATGCAGTGAACATGTTGATGCAGCGCAGCGGCGCCAGCATCGTGCTGGAGCCGAGCGAGAAGCCCTATCCGCGTGTCAACGTGAACCTGATAGACATGCCACTGGATAAAGCACTGGAGTACCTGGCACGTTCAGCAGGTGCACGAGTGCGTCGTACGGAAGATGGAGTGTTTATCGTGGGGCCGCAGGGCAACGACACCGAGCCTGCTACGGCGGTGCAACCACAGGAACCTGCGCCCGCGCCTGCACCGGTACGAGTGCGCACGGAAAAGATGAAACTGCAGTACATCAACCCCAGTGAGTTTCTGAGGCAGTTGCGCACAGACCCGGAGATTGTCGGCTTGGACTGGGCAGCTCAAAACAGCGGAGCTCTCTTGCAGCATTTGATGGATGCAACGCGCTCGGGCATGCGTCCGCTGATACAGCCTCAGCCGATTCTGCCGACACCTCAACCGGTACCCACAGCACCGGCGAACACCAACGACGCGAATACCGCAGGACACACGCCTACCCCCAATACCGGATTTGACCAGCGTGGAGCCATCGGTGGCGGCATGGGTTATGGCGTGGGTGGACAAGTCGGCGGCTTCCGAGGTGGCCTGGGAGGCGTCGGTCAGCCGGGAGCTGGTGGCTTCGGAGGTGTCGGTGGACTTGGTCAACCCGGTGCAGGAGGATTTGGCGCAGCGGGTGGACAGCTGGTGCAGCTGAGTGACCAGGCTCGTATCATCGCCGTAGATGTGGACAACTCGCTGATCGTCGTGGGCACGGATGAGGATATCGAGAATATCCGTCGCTTTATCCGCTTGCTGGATGTGGCTCCCAAGCAGGTGGAAATCAAGGCGGAGTTCGTGACCGTGAAGGTCAGCGAGGTGAAACAATTCGGCATCGACTGGCTGGTACAGCAGCTGAACACGCAGGCGGGGAACGTGCCCGGTACCTTTGCGACAGGCGGCAACATCTTCATCCGCTATAGCACGGGCAACCTGGTCACAGAGTTGCGCACCGCCCTGTCCAATGCACGAGGGCGGGTGATTCAGGCGCCGCTGGTGACCACTCTGAACAACACGCCCGGATCCATCTTTGTGCAAACGGAAGTGCCTTTTGTAACCACCACGTTCACCACACCGGGGCAAGGGCAGGTGATTCAGGGGAGCCAGGTGAACTACGTGTCGGTAGTGTCCGGCATGACGGTCACTCCGCGAATCAACGGCGACGGAACCATTACCATGTTCATCCCGCTGCAGCTTTCGGATATTACCGGTTCGGTGCGTTCACCGGACGGCAGCTCCTATCCGATAGTCAACAGCCAGTCCATTTTCACCACACGGCGTGTGCCGAGTGGTCAGACAGTGGTGCTGGGCGGTTTCATCCGACGCAGCGAAGACAGCTCGGTGGCGAAGTTTCCCATCCTGGGCGACCTGCCGTGGATCGGGCATCTCTTCCGCTCCACCAACCTGTCGCAGGATGATACCGAGCTGTTGATTTTCCTGACGCCTCGGATTCTCGAGGATACAGGAGCACCGACGATAGGCGTGACGCCTTAAGGTTCCGACCATTGCTCGTTACGGATCGGCGCGGGGGTATGCACCCCCGCGCTTCTCGTACGCTCATGCAGCACCGGTCACTTCCAAACGTTGCACTCATCGGTTTCATGGGCACCGGCAAGAGCTTGCTGGGGCAGATGCTGGCGCAGCGGTGGGGGTGGAAGTTCGTAGACACCGACTCGCTGGTGGAACAGAGGGTGGGTTGCAGCGTCGCACAGATATTCGAACACTTTGGAGAGGAATATTTCCGCCAGCAGGAGACGGAAGTGCTGCATAGTCTGGAAAACCTGCACCATCTGGTGATTGCTACCGGGGGAGGAGTGCCCACGCGCCCCGAAAACGTGCGCTCCCTACGCCGACATGCCGTCATCGTCTTGTTGACGGCACAACCGGAAGTCATCCTGCAGCGCGTTCAGCCAGTCACGACGCGCCCGAAACTGGCTTCTGCCCCCGACCCCCTGGCGGAGATACGCCGATTGATGTCTGAACGTGAAACCGCCTACGCATGTGCCGATGTGCGTGTGGATACCTCTACGCTTTCACCCGAAGAGGCGGTAGAATGTATTGAGGAGCTGGTGAGAGAATGGAAACCGCCAACTCTTTGCTGACACTTCACGTCCGACTGGGCGAACGTAGCTACCCCATCCTCATCGGTTCTGGGGTGCTACGGGACGCATCAGCGCACTTGCGTGCTTTGCAACCTTCACAGGTGGTTCTCATCACCCACCCCCACCTGGCGCAGTGGTATGGTGAACCTCTGAGGGTGGCTCTGGAGCAGGAAGGGGTTCCCACGCATCTGCTGACAGTTCCTGCCGGTGAGCGCACGAAGCGATGGGCGGTCGCCGGTCGCTTGCTTCGGCAGATGGCGCAGCTGGCTCTGGACAGACGTTGCGTCGTGGTCGCGCTGGGAGGGGGTGTCATCGGTGACCTGGCGGGTTTTGTCTCTGCCTGCTATCTGCGCGGTGTACGCATGGTGCAGATTCCCACCACCTTGCTGGCGCAGGTGGACTCCAGTGTGGGTGGGAAGACAGGGGTGAATCTTCCCGAGGGCAAAAACCTGGTGGGGGCGTTTCACCAGCCTTCACTCGTGTGGATAGATACCGACACCTTGAAAACGCTCCCTCGTCGCCAATTTCGGGCGGGCTTAGCAGAGGTACTGAAGTATGGTATAATCGCAGACGAGGCGTTATGGCAGAGGGTGAACGCCGAAGCGGCTTCCCTGCGGCAGGGACACAGCGTACGCCTTGCCGAGATTATCTACCGCTGTTGCGAGATAAAATCGAACATTGTCTCGGAAGACGAGACCGAGCAAGGCATCCGCGCTATCCTGAACTTCGGACACACGGTGGGGCACGCTCTGGAGGCTGTGGCAGGCTATAGTCGCCTGTTGCATGGCGAAGCGGTATCCATCGGTATGGTCTCTGCTGCGCTGGTGGGAGAGGTGCTGGGAGTGACGCCTGCCGGAACAGCGGAGGAGATAGCGCGCGCCTTGCGTGCTCTGGGCTTGCCCGTTGCCCTCCCGCGTGGTGTGCAGTTTGAATCTCTGCTGGATGTCATGGCGCGCGACAAGAAAGCGCGCGATGGGCAGGTGCGTTTCGTGCTGATTGAGCGTATTGGGCAGGCACGTTTGCCGGTTGTGGTGAAAGAGAAAGAGGTGCTTCACGCGCTGAGTGTGCACCGTGAAAGGTTCGGCGAGGGGACTGTGTGATGAGAGTCAGCGGTGGGGAAATGCTGCAGGACCTGGTGGGAGCCTTGTGGGTGATCGCGGTGTTGGTGGTTTTTCTGGGGCTTCCCTATGGGCTGCCAGAGGTCAGCGTGTCGGTTTTGGAGAAGATATACGCGCTGTGTTTGATGGCTGGGGTGGTGTGGCTGGTACGCCGCTTCACCTCTTCTGAACGTGTGGTGCAGGGGGCAAAAAGGCGTGATTAGTCGGGTACTGGCTGGGCGATATGAGCTGCTCGAGAAGCTGGGGGAGGGGAGCCTCTTCGCTGCCTATCGCGCCAGAGACCACGAAACGAATGCGCTGGTCACCGTCAAGTTGCTGTTGCCTGCCTTTGCCGACGATGCAGCCCTTGTGAACGCGCTGAAACAGTGCCTGACCGTCACGTCACCTCTCAACCATCCGCGCATCGCTCGTATCCTGCAGGTTGCCGAGCACGAGGGTCAACTGGTGCTGGTGACCGAGTTCGTGCGGGGCATTCACCTGAAAGAGCGCATTCGCCGGGTGGCTCCGTTCACGCTGTCGGTTGCTGTGGACATCGCCCTGGCGGTGGCGGAAGGACTGGAAAGTGCACATCGCGCAGGGATAGCGCACGGCGACCTGCGCCCACACAACATCATTGTGTCCCAAGAGGGGCTGATCAAGATTACTGATTTTGGGCTGTTGCCCGCGTTTCAGGCTTCGATGATGGCTCAGACGGCCTGGCTGACTCGTGCAGCGCCCTATCTGCCGCCAGAAGTTTCGGAAGGATGGCACATTACGCCCTCTGCAGATGTGTATGCGCTGGGGGTGATTTTGTTCGAGATGCTCACCGGCGGTGTGCCGTTCCCCGCCGATACCCCGGTGGCAGTCGCGTTGCGTCATGCCAAGGACCCTCCTCCCAGCCCGCGCGCGGTGAATCCGGGTGTTCCTCGGGCGGTGGAGGGTATTGTGCTCAAAGCGATGCAGAAGCTACCGGAGCAGCGATACCCTGATATGAGTTCGATGCTTCACGACCTGCGGGCAGTACATGATGCATTGCGTTTCGGCAAGCCTTTGTCCTGGTCGCCACTGGAACGTGCGCCGGAGAGTGCGACCACCGCCACCCATGTCCGTGAGACGCGCCCTGCTGAGTCGGAAGACACCGAACTGCGCATCCTGAAGTATCTGGCGCGAGTGCTGGCGGTTCTGGCTGGGCTGATCATTATCGCACTGGCGGCAGTGGGGTTCTGGATAACTCGTCCGACCAAGGAGGTGCCTGTTCCTGACTTGCGCGGCAAGCCTCTGGTAGAGGCGCGGCGGTTAGCGCAGGAGACGGGGCTCAACCTGGTCGTGCGACAGGAAGAATACAACGAGCAGTTTCCGCAGGGAACGATTTATCTGATGCAACCGGAGCCGGGAAGCAGTGTCAAAGCGGGTGGAGCCATACAGGTATGGGTGAGCAAAGGCTCTCGTACCGTAGAGGTTCCCAACGTTCAGGGATTCAGTGAAGCGGATGCGCGCAGGAGACTCGTGGAGGCGGGCTTGCAGGTTGGAAAGGTGGAGGAAAAAACGCACCCTACAGCCCCCGCCGGCACGGTACTCTCTCAATCTCCCGCTCCTCAGCAAAGAGTGAACAGGGACGCCCCGGTGGACCTGGTGGTCAGCAAAGGTGCTGTCCTGCCGACCTTGCCCGAAGAGGGAGCGGAGCGCGGCTTTGAGCTGGTGATCCCGGTGAAAGGTGCCCCTGACGAGGTGGTGCAGGTGCGCCTGGAGGTGCAGGATGCTCTGGGGGTGTACACTGTTCTGGATGAGCCCCACTACGGTGGAGAACAGCTCATCGTTCCCGTTCGCGCACGTGGGCGGAACATTGTCTTCCGCATCTATTACAACAACCAGCTAGTGCACGAAGAGGTGCGCCCATGAACAACGCGCCTCGCGTGCTGATAGCTCCTTCCTTACTGTCTGCGGATTTTGCGAACTTTGCTGAGGCGGCGCGCACCGCGCGTGATGCCGGCGCGGAACTGCTGCATTTTGATGTGATGGACGGTGTGTTTGTTCCAAACATCACTTTTGGTGCACAGACGGTACGGGCATTGCGCCATCACTCCGATGCCCTTTTCGACGTACACCTGATGATTGTTCAGCCAGAGCGTTACATCGAAGAGTTTGCACAGGCAGGAGCAGACATTATCACCGTCCACGCGGAGGCGTGCGTGCACTTACAACGGGTGCTGGCACAGATTCGGGAGTGTGGGGTGCGTGCGGGCGTTGCCCTCAATCCTGCTACCCCTCTGAGCGTTATCGAGTACGTTATTCCCGACATCGACCTGCTGCTGGTGATGACGGTGAACCCCGGTTTTGGCGGTCAGCGATTTATCCCCGAGATGTTGCGCAAAATCGCTCGTGCCCGTGCAATGCTGGATGAAGCGGGCAGTGACGCCTGGCTGGAGGTGGACGGTGGTATCAACGGTGTGACCACACCAATGGTGGTGCGAGCAGGGGCGCGGGTACTGGTGGCGGGGTCCTCGGTGTTCGGACATCCTGAGGGAGTGCGAGCGGGCGTGGAAGAACTGCGCCGAGCGGTGTGGGAGGCAGAGGAAAGGGTGTGAGGTGGCGTGTGGTTGACGATAGCGGTGCTGATTCTTTCGGTGGCTTTTCTCTGGCGCGAGGCGTTGGCAGTGCGAAAGGGTTTCAGCTCGCGTCGGCAGTTCGCCCTGCGGCTGATCGGCTGTGTGCTGTTACTGTCGTTGGCTCTGGTGTTGCAGTTCAAAGAGTCCATCCTGCTCCCGGCAAGTGAGGCAAGCGGTGGTGCACGCTTGTTGCGCCTCGCGCAGTTCTCTATCGGGGTGTTCGTTCTGATTACGGCGCTGGTGCTGGTGGCTTTGATGGATGCACGCGAGACGTTACAGCGCTATCTGCGTGAGCGCAGGCAGATGGTGGACGAACTGATACGGACACCGCCCGCACCTTCCGAACCATCTTCTCACGGCGAGCGCGATGAGAGTTCCCCTTGAAGAGATATTCATGCGCCGCGCGTTGGCACTGGCACGGCGAGGGTTCACTGCTCCGAATCCGATGGTGGGAGCAGTGCTCGTCAAAGAGGGGCGCGTGGTCGGGGAAGGATATCATCGGCGGGCGGGGATGCCCCATGCGGAGGTAGAAGCGCTGCGTCGCGCCGGTGAAAATGCCCGCGGCGCTACCCTGTACGTCACGCTGGAACCGTGCAGCCACTGGGGACGTACTCCGCCGTGCGCCGATGCGCTGATTGAGGCTGGGGTGCGGTGTGTGTATGCTGCCATGCAGGACCCCAATCCGCAGGTGGCAGGCAGGGGGTTCCAAAAACTGCGCGAGGCAGGTATCGAGGTGCAGGTAGGCGTGCTGGAAGAGCAGGCGCGACAGCTGAACGAGATATTCGTCAAGTATCACACCACGGGAATGCCCTTTGTGACGGTCAAGGCGGCGATGTCTCTGGACGGCAAAATCGCCACACATACAGGCGACAGCAAGTGGATTACCGACGAGCCTGCCCGTCGGCTGGCACATCGTCTTCGCGCACAGCATGACGCCGTGCTGGTGGGCATCGGAACGGTGTTGCAGGATGACCCGCTGTTGACAGTGCGCCTGCCCCGCCTGAGAGAACCTCTGCATCGCTGGCGTGTGGTGGTGGACAGTCGCCTGCGCTGTCCTGAAGAGGCACAGGTGTTGCGTGTAGAGGATTCCCCAACGCTCATCGCCACCACCGAATCCGCCTCGCCGGAGAAAGTGGCACGTTTGCGAGAACGGGGGGTGCAGGTGGAGGTTCTGCCCGACGAAGGCGGACGGGTGGACCTGGGTGCGCTGATGAAGTTGCTGGCGCATCGGGGCGTCACCGGCGTGTTCTGCGAGGGCGGTGGGACGTTGATTGCCAGTTTGCTGGCGAAGAGGCTGGTGGACAAGGTCGTGTTTTTCTACGCGCCCTGCATCATCGGGGGACAAGCTGCTCCCACTGCCGTGGAGGGGGAGGGCTATGCGTGTGTAGAGGGATGTCTGAGGCTGGATAGGGTATACTGGAGAAGGGTCGGACGAGACAGGATGGTGCAGGCGTATCCGGTTTGGGAGGACAACGAGGAATGTTCACCGGCATCGTGAAGGAACTGGGCCAGGTAGAACGTATAGAAGCGAGTGCGGACGGTGCGCGCCTGACAATACGGGCTTCCGAGATCGCTCCTCGCGTGCAGGTCGGTGATAGCGTGGCAATCAACGGGGTATGCCTGACCGTCACTCGCAAGGAAGGCGAGCGGTTATGGTTTGATGCGGTTCCGGAGACGTTGAGACGCAGTAATCTGGGTACGCTGAAGCCGGGGGACAGGGTGAATCTGGAAGATGCGTTGCGCATGGGCGATGCTATGGGGGGGCACTTTGTGCAAGGGCATGTGGATACCACCGGTATCGTGCAGCGGCTCGTTCCAGAGGGTAACGCGGTGGTGATGGTCATTCGCGTCGGCGAGGAGTGGGTGCGCTATCTGGTGTCCAAAGGCTCGGTGGCGGTGGATGGCGTCAGCTTGACGGTGGTGGACGTGGGCACAAGCGATTTCAGCGTCTGGCTGATTCCGCACACCCGCATGGTGACCACTCTGGGGCTGCGCCGGCCGGGAGATGCGGTGAATGTGGAGTTTGACATGCTGGCAAAGTATATCGAGAAGCTGCTGCAGTTTCGGCGGGAGAGCGGCGGGGTAGATATGGCTCTGTTAAGGCGGGCGGGATTTGTGGAGTAAAATGGTGGTTCTTCCCTTCTCCAAAATGCAGGGTGTGGGCAATGACTTTGTGGTCGTAGCGGAGGAGGCAGTTCGCTCGTTTTCCCTGCCCGAACTGGCGAGGCAGCTCTGTGTCAGACGGTTTGCCATTGGTGCGGATGGTCTGCTGGTCGTGGGGCGGGGTGAACGCCATGCGGTGCGGATGCGCATGTTCAACCCCGATGGCAGCGAGGATATGTGCGGAAACGGCTTGCGATGTGTGGCAAAGTGGGCGGTTCTGCATGGGCTGGTAAACCGAACCCGTTTTGTGGTGGAGAGCATTGATGGAGACAAGCCAGTGGAGCTGTTGTCCGATGGCAGGGTGCGCGTAGAGCTGGGAGAGCCCCACTTGGAGCCCGAGCAGGTGCCTGTGCTGGCAGAAGTCGCTCCTGTGATGAACCTGCCGGTAGAGACGCCGGGAGGTGTTGTCTCTGTCACCTCTCTTTCCACCGGCTCTACGCATAGTGTGGTGTTCGTGGATAGCCTGCCTGCCGATGAGCGGTTTCTGCGTGATAGCCCTGCCATTGAGAATCACCCATCGTTTCCTCAACGCACCAGCGTGCTGTGGGCGGTGGTAGAGAGCCCTTCCCGGCTGCGCATGCGCATCTGGGAGCGGGGAGTGGGGGAAACTTTAGCCTGTGGAACGGGCGCCTGCGCGGCGGCGGTGGCAGCACAACTGCACGGGATGGCGGGCGATTCGGTGGAGGTGTACTCGCCGGGTGGTGTATTACATGTACAGTGGCGCCCCGGCTCGCCGGTGATTCTGACCGGTGCTGCGGAGCTGGTGTACGAAGGTCGCTATCCCTGCAACGAGGTAGATGCATGAGCGATTGGCGCAAGAAAGGCAGTCCCGAACCCATAGCGGCTCTGAACAGAGTGCCTCTACGGGAATGTGGTGAGCCGCTGGTGGACATTCGCAAAGCCTGTCCGAAGGTGCGTGTGGCACGAAAGTGTATCCCATTCCTGCGCGCGACGGTCGCCGAGATGTTGAACCATGCTCAGGAACTGCTGCCCGCCGGTTATCAGCTGCGGGTCACGACCGCCTACCGTACGCTGGAGATGCAGCGTGAACACTATGAGGGGTACTTCCATCAGCTGCGCGAGAAACATCCGGAGTGGAGCTATGCCACCCTGCGGCGCATGACCAACCGTTTCTTTGCGCCGGTGGACCAGAAGGCACCGCCGGGGCACTGTACCGGTGGGGCGGTGGACGTGCAACTGCTGTCTGCCAGTGGCAAACCGCTGGACGTAACCTCGCCTTACACCGGGTGGCAAGCGGCGCCGACATGGATCGAGGGACTCACCCCCGAGGCACATCGCAACCGCATGATTCTGGTGGAAGCGATGCTGGGAGCGGGGTTCAGCAACTGTCGCGATGAGTTCTGGCACTACTCGTATGGTGACGCAGCCTGGGCAGTTCGTGTCGGGGCACCCTATTGCATCTATGGGCTTATCGAGTTGCCACTTGAGTGGCAGAAGCGTTTGCGGAAATAATCTGCGTGGAAGGAGGTATGCGTGATGGCTACACGGGTAGCCGGAGATGCTCTGGTGGACTTCACTTTTCAGGGAGTGGATGGCAAACAGTACTCTACCGCAGAGGCTCGCCATCAGGGGTTGTTGTTGCTGGTGTTCTACAAGGTAGAGTGCCCGGTGTGCCAGTTTACCCACCCTTACCTCGAGAAGTTTCAACAAGCGTATGCGGACAAGGGGTTCCAGATTTGGGGCGTGTCTCAGAACGATGCCGAAGCCACTGTCCGCTATGCGCGCACGTACGGCAACGTCACATTTCCGCAGGTGCTGGATGAAGGGCTCCGGGCGACGGTAGCCTACGACCTGCTTTCGGTGCCTACCCTGTACCTGCTGGATTCGGGTGATAAGATTCTCTGGCAAACAGCAGGGTGGAATCGAGAGGAGCTGAACAGGGTTTCGCAGATGATTGCGGAACGCCTGGGGGTGCCGGTGGCAAAGATAGTGGAGGATAGTGACCCCGCACCGGTGTTTCGCCCTGGTTGAGGTTCCAAGCGTCCTTCCGCTTAGGTAAAGCGGACGAAAAAGAAAAAAGCCCCAAGCGTTGGCTTGGGGCTTTTCCATGCTGTTGTTCCCCTCTCAAGAAGCTGCTTTCTGAGGAGCTACCAGTCCCAATTGCTCTCCAATTTGGAGAGCCTGTTCCGCGTCGCGCTCATATAAAGATAACCAGTATTGCATGTTACGTTCCTTGACGTCATCTACCATGCTCGCCGGAACATACACCGAGACCAGTTGCCAGCTTCGCGGGAACAACAGCGATACACGGCGCTCTGCTTCCATGCGACACCTCCTTTCCCGCAGTCGCTGCGCCGACCTCCGTTTTTTCAGACGCTCCATCCGCTGTCAATGTTCCCGAAAAATGCGATCACGTTCCCGTAACGTACGGGTTTTTCACCTGCATTATACAACACTTTGGTGGCAAAATCCAGCCAGACGAAAAAAACGCCCCGACTTCGCGGGGCAAAACGCAGGAATGAAGGAGTGAGTGTCTGAACGGAAATCTGCTATTCCTCACCGGACAAACCGGGGCCTGTTTTCAGTGTCCAGATGTTTCGTCACGCACTCCTGCGCACTATGGTATAGTGCAAGATTCGTGCCATTGGCGAGGTACAGCAAAAAACAGGTGTTTTTACAGAGCCGGGTTTCTGCAGGGTTGAAAAACCGGTGGCTCGCAGCAGTGTTATACATGTGTTAGCTATTACTGGGGAAGGAGAATATCGCGATGACACCGAGATGTGGTGTTATTCGGCTGGCTATGATGCTGGCACTTTGCTTTTTCGTCACTACCGTGCTTGCCCAGGTAGGGGGCGTCAAAGTAAAGGGTAACTGGGACATCCATAATGCTACAGGGCAGACTGCCCACGATTTCCACATGGATGTGTACTCTGACTCTAACCTGAACTTCATTTCCAGTGTGAAAGGGGATTTTGGAAGCTTCGAACACAGCAGTAGTCAGTTCAATCCCCTTGTGAAAAAGTATCACTGGTCGAATGGAGAGGTGCCTCACTGCACCAAGACGCACATCGGGCTGGAGCTGTGGCAGAAGGAGAAGAACAAAATCGTCATCCAGCAGGCATTTTGGACAGACGCAAACGGCAAGAAAATACCCCCTTTAGGTGGCTTTGTACGCTTACCCGGCTTCGAGGTAACCCCTTGGGGAGCACCGCCAGGTGGTAGCTCACGCGCTACACTGCGTATGCTCAACGACATGGAAGATCCGATGGTTATCAAGAACTTCTCCTGGTCGTTGATGACTACAGAGACCGCACTTCCAGATTTGCGCTTCCAGTCGGGGGGGTTAGGCAATAGCGTCGGTGACTTTAACCTGGGTGCCCAGAGCTTCTTCGACGTTTTTACCGAGCTGGAGGTAAAGCCAGACGAGTTCCTGCTGTTTCAGGGACAGGTCTACGATGACGATGGTAACTACTATGGAGACTTCATCTACGAGCACCAGCATGGTACGATCCCCGAACCAGCCTCACTGCTACTCTTCGCAACCGGTCTGATACCGCTGGGCATTCGCCTGCGGAGGCGGATGTAAAAGCACTCGTTCCCTGTTTCGCGCGCCCGCCCCAAAAGCGGGCGTTTTTGTCTCTGGTATATTTTGAGAGACTAAATACAATTTTTATTACTTTTCTTACATTTTGCTCCCTTAGCCTCTGTATGGCACGAATCTTGCGTTATATAGAAGTGGAAAGCCCGCGAGAGGGAAGAGCAAACAGAGAAGGTTCCGCGTCACTGGCTCCCTGGTACCAGAAGCACATCCTGCAGCAGGCATTTCCCCATCGGCTTTTCGGGTGTTTTTCATGGATGCACCGGGAGGTGGTTGAGAGTGCTACCGAGGCAGGAATGGGAGATGGCGGTAAGCCGTTGTCTGCGCCGGGTTGCCACCTGGAAAACGCCACCGAACTGGTCACGCCGCGACTGGATGGAGGAGATGGCAGCGGAAGCGGAAGCTGCCGGTTGGAAAGCATGCTGTGAGCACACCCCTGACAGCACCTGCGCGTTTTTCCAGTTCGTCTATCAGCACTCGTTGAACGCCTGTTTGCAGCGTTATCGCCAGGAGTGGCGTTACGCCCTGCATTGCCCCATCACCCTGGAGGCTACCGAATGCTGTCTACCCCGTCCTACCGACCTGCACACTGCCCTCGCCAGCCTGTCCGAAAGCGACAGGCAGCTGCTTCACCAGCTCTACTGGGAAAGGTACAGCGAGACCGAACTCGCTCGGCAGCAGGGGGTGTCGGTGCAGGCTATCAGCAAGCGCAAGCGCGCCGCGTTGCGAAAATTGCGAGAGATGATGGGGTAGGGGGTTGAAAATAGGGAGAGATAGTGCAACTGAGATAGTGGATGAGCTCACCTCAACATGCCCATCCAGGAACATCTGCATTGTCAAGTAAAGGAGGTCATTATCGCTATGAGAACCGCTAGACGGATGTTTGCCCTGCGCAGGTTTGTCTTGTTGGTGGTCTTGTGCCTTACTTTCGCTGTGGGCTACCTCTGTTTGTTCATCAACTCGGCATGGGCTGTGGTCACACCCTACGATAAGACACCCGCCGCGATGATTACTCAGGACTACAACCGCAAGGGGCTTGTCTGGGATTATGAGATTGCCGACAGAATTGCTAACAATCCTAACCGCCGTGGTTTCGTTGCTGCCGTGCTGGACTTCTGCCGTAGTGGTGGCTTCGTCAATGAACTGTCGGCGCTTGCTAATGTGTACGTCGCCACCGCCTGCGACTGGGATGAGTATTCGTTCGGGGTGTTCGGGCAGAGGTTCATGAACGAAAGTAAGACACAGAATCTTCATCAATCTTTCGAAACCGCGAAAGCCGCTGTCTCAAAGTGGCAGTCACCGCAGGAGCGAGAAGGGGGACTTGGTGACTTAACACTTCACTGGCTTACTGGAGACCGTGCGTTGCTCTTTGCCGCGGATGACCCTACTCAAGACGATTTCTGGCAGGATATCACTGTAGCCCGGGACGCCTTGAGGACCCGTCCATTTGGGCAATGGCCGACGTCGTCTATCGAGGCTTACTTTGGTGACGGTAAGCGGATATTTGCTGACGGTATTAGAGTAACAGGGGCTGCTACGCGAGCAAACCTGTTTGGCGCTCTCGACGCGAGCTTAGACCCTACCCGCCTCTTGTTTCTCTACCTGAACGACCATGGGGTGAGTACGGACGTGCTGAAGAGCCGGTATAGGGATGGGCGCTACGAATATGAGGTTACAACCTCGTTGTACCGTAACGAAGGAGATGCAAAGTACGGGATCTGGAAGGTCCGACACCGAGTGCCTGACCCGGATAAATCGCATTACAAAAACATCCAGCTACCCAAAGCAGGGTGGGATGTCGAAATTATCGGAGACTGGATGGAGTGGTTTTCAAAAAACCCCGGCGATCCCTCTACCTGGCTGGTCAGTGGTGTGGACTATCCTTTCGGCTATGACTATCCGGTTCCTCCGAAAAAGGTCGAGTGGGATGATTGGGTACGGTATAGCCGGGATGGGAGCGATAAGATCAATGACAAAGGCTGGCCAGATGGCTCCGCATGGGGGAGCGGTTTTGTCGTGTATACAGCCGATCAGCTGTACGCTCCCGATCCTGCCCAGTGGCCAGGCTGGGACAATGGGGGCGACGGTTGGGTACTGGCGCCAGCGTGGGCGATACCAGAGCCTGCTACGTTATTCCTGTTTAGCTGCGGCTGGATTCCGTTGATCCCCATTTTCCGGCGGGTGCGCAAGTAGTACTCTGTCCAGGCTCCATCTTCTGGAGGGCGAGGTTCCTGCCGAGCCTTCAGCCCCCCTGTAGTCCCCCCGCAGGCAGGGGGACACTTTCTCTCCCCGCGTGCGGGGAGAGCCAGAGAGGGGCTACCTCCTCCCCGCTTGCGGGGAGGCAGGGTGGGGCTACGTGTTTCGGCTCACCGGGAGGTTCGCCCTCCAGAGGTGCAAAGCGAAGATTCACCTTTGACACAGTAGTAGGCGTTGTGGGGTCGGTTGGCGAATCCCTCCATCGGGGCAGGAACCTCCTGCCCCGATGCGCGCGTCTACTGGAGAAAGCGGTGAACATAACGCTTCACTTCGACCCACAAACCGGCGTCTGGGATGGGCTATCGGTGGGGGAACATCAGATTGCCGTGGCTCCCGCAGAGGATGTATACGCCAACGCTTCTGCTCGTGTTTTCCCAGCCTACAGAGAATGGCATCTCGTTTCGATAGAGCATCGGGGGAACACTACAGAGGTTACCCGACAGGCAGGAGACTGGTGGATGCGGCAGACGTTCCGCATCGATGGCTGGCGAATCCTGCGGGATGTCACTCTACGCTGGAGCGGCAACGAACCGATAAAGATAGCGGGGGTGACCTTACGCACCCCGGTGTTGCGCCTCTCCCACCGCGTTGAGGACTTTACCTTGATCCCTGGCGACTTTCCCATCACGCGCCATCGGTTTGGCAACTTGAGGGCGGGACGTGTGCACCAGGAGAGCGGCTGGACACGCGGGGAGTATGGCATTGCGCTGTTACATTCCCCCTCGCGAAAGGTATCCGTCGTCGTGGGGTATATCTTCCGCATGGACCAGGCGCGGGTGGGAGTGGAGGAGAAGGAGAAGGGTGCGGTTCTCCGGCATGGCTTTGAGACACTCCTTAAACTGCAGAGAGGTGCAGAAGTAACCGTCGGCACGCAGGTGATAGAAGTAGTCTCCGGCGACGAGGGACACCTGCGCGAGGCGTTATCCCGCTTTTCCGAAACACTGGAGAATGGTCCGCCGCACGATGTGCCTGCGCACCTGAAGGGCGGTTCGCTGTACGAGCTACACCCGTGGGGCAGACTGGAGAGCTGGTGGGCGGGAGATAGGGGTCATCGTTTCTCTCGTCTGACCGCGCTGCTGCCCAAACTGCGCGAGCTGGGTATCACGATGTTGTGGCTACTGCCTGTGAGTTACCCGCCGCCGTGGGTGTACACCCTGCCCGCTTTCAACCGCGTCGCCCCGGAGAACGGCACGCGCGAGGAACTCCAGGAGTTTGTACACCAGGCACATCGGCACGGGATGAAGGTAGCGATAGACCTGGTGGTGTATGGTGTGCATCCCGAGAGCGAAGAGGTGCAGAAACTGCCAGAAGAGGTATGGTGTGTGGATGAAGAGGGGCATCGTGTGAAGGTGTGGGGCGGTACGGTGCTGGCTGCAGATGTATCACACCCGGTATGGCAGGAGCGCATCCGCGAGGTGGTAACACGCTGGGCGAGGGATTTCGGCTTCGACGGCGCACGCCTGGATGTCATGGGCTGGGGACAGGCACCCAACTGGCGCAACCCGCTTCGGGCAAACGCCTCGGTAGCGTATGGCGGTCTGCAGCTGAACCAGGTGGTGCGCGATGCCTTCCGGGTAGTGACGCGCGACGGTTTCATCCTGCCGGAGGCGGGCAAACCGCTGGCGTTTCGCCACGCTGATATGCTGTTTGACTATCCGTGGTACATGGTTCTGCGCGACCTCACCCTGCAACCCGATCTCGCACAGTGGATCCGAGAGGCACAGGAGTGGCTGGAATGGGAGCGTTGTTGTTATCCACGTCGCGCCCTGAACGGATTAGTGCGGTTCATAGAGAACCACGACACCGTGCCCGCTGCGCAGTACTTCGGGGTGGGGATCTCACAGGCACTGATGGCGATATGCTGTCTGATGGAGGGTGTTCCTCTCATCTATCAGGAGCAGCAAATCGGCTTCTCGAAGGAGCTGTCCCAATGGCTTCACCTGCGCAGGCAAGAAAAGTGCCTGGCGGAAGGGGAGGCAGAGTATCTTTCTGTGCAGTGTTCTCATCCGCAGGTGTTCACCTTCCTGCGCCATGCGAGTGATGGTGCAGCGATAGTGGCGGTGAACCTGTCGGGTGAGACAGTACGCTGTCGGCTTTCGTGGACGAAGGCACTGTCACGGCGCTTCCCCATACGTGTGGATGCGTTCAGCGGCGAGCCGGTGCGCGCTTCTGGCGATTCGGCAGAGGCGGAGATACCCCCTTATCGCCCCGTGGTACTTCTGTGCAAACCCCGCGACTGGAGAACCGCTCCGAAACGCGCGGCAGGGATGGGGGCATCCTCTCGCACTGCTGCACGCTGGCAGATTCTACCAGATGGCACGGTACGCGCTTCAGGGGCAGAGCGATGGTTTGTGGAGACGCCAGAGGGGATGCTGGAAGATGCTTTTGACGATTACCACGTGCGGGTAAAACCGGGCGAGTCGCGGGTGGATGCACTGCCTGTGCTAAAGCGGGCGTGGCATCCGCTGGAGGAGGGCTTGCTGGATGGAGAAGGCAGGGCGAGCATGGGCGTGCGCTGGGCGGATGGAGAGGGTCTGCGCTTGCATATTGATGCCACAAAGGCGATGCAAGTGCGGATCATGGACGAGCATCTGGACGGCAAGCAGGTGGACCTGGTGGTGAAGCCGCGCGAAGCGTACCACATTGGGCGAGCAACCTCCGGTGGATTACAGCATCATGGTGTAGAAGTAACGCCCTTATTTGTCCATTTGCGTGACAAACAGGTCACCGTGAGCCTGGCGCGTCGGCATGGTGGGTTGCCCATAGCATGGTTTGCCGGGGAAGGAGTCTGTCTGTCCTTGCAGGATGTGGATTTCTACACCGACTGGGGGCTGGTGGAAGGTGGCTACGCCTCCGCAGACGGCGAAACCAACCCGCGCCTGAGCGTAGAACGCGATGGACAGGTTCGTTTCACAGGATGGCTGCGCCATCGAGCATGGAACGGGGTGCAATCCTGCCCCGTGGCTTCGCCGGGCACGCGCTACGGTCTGCGCTATCGGCTGGAGGGGGATCAGACGCTGAGAATCACCATCGGTGTCACTCCGCTCCACGAGAAAGGCGAGGTGAGCGCGTTTCTTGCCCTGCGCCTGTCGTTACGGGGGGTCAGGGGCTGGCGACGTGGTTTCGAAGGCGGGCGTGCCGGTGAGCGCACCGGCGTGCGCCTTGGCGAAAGGCAGGGGGATAGCGCAGACCCTCTGAGCGTGGAAACGGAACAGGGCGTTCTGAGGGTACAGCGCACACGCGGCTTGCAGAATACATTCCTGATTGATTCTGGTAACGGTCAGGCAGTGTTGTTCCTGGCTTTGCTGGATGGCAAGTCGCTGTCTGTGCGTGGAGGGGAGGAGTACTCTGGGGATGTCTGGCTGAGCTGGAAGAAGTAGCAACCCTCTGCTGGGCATTCGGTTGACGCTGGAGAGCGAGGGGGTAAGTGCCAAAATGGATAAAGCGGGGCTCACGCCCCGCTGGAAGGTCGGCTGGCGAGCCAGGGCGGCTGTTCATAACCCCCCTGCTAAAACGGTTCGCCACACCGTTCATGGCAGACCGGGCTAAAACAGCCTAGCCCTCAGAATCACCTCGTTGATCTGCCATAGGGCACCACCTCCTTTCGGATGCAGTATCCCATATTTGGGGAGGCGATGTCAACTGCGCAACTGCAGGCGTACCTGCTCCACCAGCTCTACGGTTTGGGGCAATGCGCACTCGGTATCGGTGCAGGGCTGGCAGGTGACTCGGGCACGAATCTCACCGGTTTCCTGAGTGACCTCGCCGATACCGATCACCGGAACCACGACGCGCAGCTCGCTGCGATAGACCGGTATCGGTGGCTCTGTTGCGCCGGTCTGCAGGGTATCCGCTGGTGGGAACATCGGCTCGCCGAATATCAGCGGCAGGGTGCTGGACATCTCGATGCGGGTGGGCACCAGATCCTCGGGAACACCCTCCGCGCCGTGGATATGCCATCCGCGCTCTATGAGGAATCGAATCATCACGCCTCCCTCCATCACATGCATCTCCACCTGCACCGGGATCCCGGTGGAGGGCATCGTGGGGTGAGCCTCTTCGGCGGCGGGCACCTCCTGCAGTTCATCACCCACCAGGAGCAACAGCGCATGTACCAGGCTATCCGAGCCCTGCGGGTACTTCTGAATGGGCGACCACAGCGATCGCAGCGTCCGGTAAGCAAAGTAGCCGTAGTTCTCCTCGCCGGTGACAGCGTATAGCCTTGCCAGCAGGCGTACCATGGCACCATTGCCGCAGGGCGTGGAACGATCATGCACCTCCTTCACGCGAGCGATAAGCTTTTCGTGGTAGTCGGCGGTGTTCAGAAACGCCTGCTGCTCCTCCTCCCAGAAGTCGGCAATGGCGCGATTTGCCAGCCTTTTTGTTTCTACCAACCAGTTTTCGTCTTCGGTGGCTTCGAACAGCTCCAGCAGCCCGGCGCCCAGCAAGGCGTAATCTTCCAGATACGCAGGTATCGCCGCTTCGCCGTCGCGGTAGCGACGCAGCAGTCGCCCTTCACCATCTCTCATCTCCTGCAGGATGAACCGTGCAGCCTCTTCTGCTGCCCGCACGTACTCCTCCTTTTCCAGCACCAGTCCGGCGTACGCCAGGCTTTCTATCATCAGTCCGTTCCATCCCGCCAGCACCTTGTCGTCACGCAGAGGGGGCACACGTTGCAGGCGCGCCTGTAACAGCATCTCGCGGGCAGCTTTCATCTTCTCTTGAAGTTCACCGGGCGTCATACCCAGTTCGGCAGCGATTTCTTCCTGTGGAGCACGCAGGTGCGGAATATTCCTGCCCGTGAGCCTTCCGGTGGCTTCCTCGCGATAGTTGCCGTCGGGGCGGATGCTATACACGTTGCAGAAAAGGTCCGCCAGAGCAGGAGGAAGCACCTGACGGATTTCGCCCAGTGTCCAGGTGTAGTATTTTCCTTCCTCGCCTTCGCTGTCGGCGTCGATGGCGCTGGCAAACGCACCCTCTTCCACGCGCATCTCGCGCAGTACCCAGTCGTAAATCTCCTGAGCGACCTCCTGATACCGGGCGTTGCCGGTGAGACTGTACGCTTCGGTGTAAGCCCAGCCCAGCTGCGCGTTATCGGTCAACATCTTCTCGAAGTGGGGCAACAGCCACTCGGCGTCGGTGGAGTAGCGATGGAAGCCCCCGCCGACGTGGTCGCGAATTCCACCCAGCGCCATGGCGTGTAGCGTGCGCACCGCCATCTGCAGGGCGTCTTCACTGTCCAGGTTCTCCGCCAGCCAGAACAGCACTGGAAAGGCGGTGTTGGGGGGGAATTTAGGGGCAGTGCCAAAACCACCGTGGAGGGAATCGAAGTGCTGGCGCATCTGTTGCAGGTAGGTGCTCACGATACGCGCATCTGGCTCGCCTTCCATCTGTTCGTAGCGTGCGGAGGCGACCTGTTGGATCACTCCGGCGATTTCTCGGGCGGATTGCAGCACCTCGTCGCGCCGGTTCTGATAGGCATCGGCAAGCTGACGGGCAATCTGCGCGAAGACTTCAGGGGGGTAATAGGTGCCTGCAAAAAACGGTTCGCCCTCTGGGGTGAGGAACACAGACATCGGCCACCCGCCACGCCCCGCCAGCAGCTGCACCGCCGTCATGTAGATGTCGTCGATGTCGGGACGCTCTTCGCGATCTACCTTGATACACACGAAGTTGCGGTTGAGCAGGTCGGCGATGCGTGGGTCCTCAAAACTCTCCTGCTCCATCACATGACACCAGTGGCAGGACGAGTAGCCTACCGAGAGGAAAATGGGCTTATCCTCACTCGCCGCCCGCTCGAACGCCTCCTCGCCCCACGGATACCAGTCCACGGGGTTATGCGCATGTTGCAAGAGGTAGGGGCTCTTTTCGTGGATGAGGCGATTAGGTTGCATGTTGAACGATTCTCCTTCTTTCCCGCGCGAGCGCGGCTCACGTTAGCGTTATTGTACCCGATTTGGGAAGAACCCGTAGCCCTGGGAGTGTCTCCAGGGCTCGCGGAAGAGAAACGATGTGCTTACCGTTGAGGGTCGTACCAGTCTATCGTGGGCGGTTGTCCGGGTGTTTGCTGCCACGTCTGCTCAAACCGATGCCACTTGGCGTGACCATCCACAAACACATAGTTTGCGCCACCCTGGTGACGACGGATGGCGACGCTGCGTGGTTCCCAGGCTGCGTCGTCCCATTCCACTTCGTGCTCTTCGGAACCCGGTCCGAACTCGGGCACTTTCGTCGGGTTGCCCCAGGCAGCAGCGACGAAGTGGTCGTCTGGTACCTGGTCTGCCAGCTCCGCGACCACGACACATTGTGCCGGGTTATTCACTCCGCCCAGTCGGATGCCGTAGTACGGTGGGTGGTCTGGAGTCAGATAAGCGTTCAGTCCATAGGAAGCCACCCGCGAGGTGGGGTCGTCATCGTTCCAGAGAGGACTGCTGTCAGAGGGGCAGCGGTTTAACAACTGGGTCTTGACATAGGGCTGACAGCTTTTCAGCCAGCCGGGTCCTACTGGATCATGTCCACCGCCGTATTCATGCGGTTCGGTGAGCGGAAAGCCTTCATCCCAGTCTTGCACATACATCGCAATAGCGATGCCCATCTGCCTGCAGTTGGACAGGCAGGAAACCGAACGTGCTTTCTCGCGCGCCTGCGAAAAAACAGGGAACAGGATCGCTGCCAGTATCGCGATAATCGCGATAACCACCAGCAGCTCAATCAGCGTAAATGCACGTTTCATGTCGCCTCCTTGTAGCATGTTTTTTGAAAAGATAGCACATACACTATACCCTCTCCTGTGACCCTCTGTCAATGGCTTCGCTGGTAGAGCAACCACTCCTCGAAGAACGGTCGCACCACATCCAGCGGGTTCTCACCCTCGCAGGATTACTACCGGTCTGCTGGCTAATAAACGCACGGAGGGTAGACGCATGAGCGGGTGGAAGTGGAAGCTACGCCGGTTGATGGCGATGTCGCCGGGCGAGATTGCGGTTCGCGTGTGGCGAACGGCGCGTGACAGGGCGATATCTGCCGGTGTCTGGCATCCCTATCCTGATGACCCCGTCGAGTGCTTTCAGTATGCCTGGCGTGAGGACGCCCATACGGTTTATGAACGGTTTCTCCAGCGGTTTCCCTGTTCGCGCCATCCCCACGATACCTGGCGGGAATACCTTTACAGGGAGCATCCTGAGCAGGCGGCGTCTATTCTGGCGGAAGCGGAAGCGATCCTGCAGGGGAGGATGCGTCTGCTGGGCTTTGAAGTGCAGACCGATGTGCCCCCTCGCTGGTTTCGCAACTATGTGCAAGGGGGGGAGTGGCAGGCTTTGCGTGCAGAGCGCATCGACTATCGCCGGGGGGATATTGCCGGAGGGGTGCGCTATTGCTGGGAACTGAACCGACATGGCTACTTCCTGAAGCTGGCGCAGGCGTGGTTGCTTACCCGGGATCGCCGTTTCGCCGAGCGTTTACGCACAGACTGGCTGGACTGGATAGCGCACAACCCACCGCGCTTCGGCGTGAACTGGACGAGTATGCTGGAATGTGCCCTCCGAATCCACACCTGGTGCTGGAGCCTGTGGCTGGTCGCAGGCTGTGACCTTTGGGACGAGCAATCGCTGCAGCGCATTCTGGGCAGTTTGTGGCAACAGGTAGCGGAGATTTCGATGAATCTCTCGCTGGGTTCCTCGGCGAACAATCACCTGATTGGAGAAGCGGCGGGAATGTGGACGTTTGCCTGCCTGTTCCCTACCGCCCGCCGCGCTCGCGGCTGGATGCATACAGCCTATCGCATCCTCTCACGCGAAATCCCGCGCCAGATAACGCCGGACGGTGTGACCGTCGAGCAAGCGGTTCACTATCAGGTCTTCGTGATGGAGATGGCGTTGCACGCCGAAAGCATCGCCAGGCAAGTCGGCGTGGCTTTCCCCGAGGAGTATACTCAGCGGATGCTGGCTTCGGCAGAGTTCCTGCAGGCGATAACCGACTGCGCAGGGCACGTTCCCCACATCGGCGATAGCGATGATGCAGAGGTGCTGCCCTTCGGCTTGCAGGAAACCAGCATGGAGGCGGCGATTGTGAATACCGCACGCACGCTCTTTGAAGGCACTTTGCCCGTCAATCTGAAAGCCGCCTTCTTGAGCGCGCAACCCATTCGGGGATTGCAGGGCGAAAAGCCTGCCGTCTCCAGCCGCCTGTTTGCTGAGGGGGGATATGCCGTCCTGCGCGATGAGGAGGGCAAGCGGGTGGCAGTGATAGACTGCGGACAGCTGGGATGGGGGTCTATTGCTGCTCATGCACACGCAGACGCCCTCTCCCTGACACTGAGTGTAGACGGTCAGCCTATGCTGGTTGACGCTGGGACCTACTGCTACCACGACGAACCTGTATGGCGTAATGCCTTCCGTAGCACCCGCTATCACAATACCGTTTGTGTAGACAGTAAAGACCAGAGCGAGATGCTGGGGGCATTCCTGTGGGGAGCGCGGGCGAAGGTAAAGAGACATCGCTGGCATACTTCTTCGCTGGCGGACATGCTGTGTGCCTCGCACGATGGCTATCGGCGCATCGGATGTGGGGAGCATATCCGCTGGTTCTACTGGCTTCGCCCCGACATCTGGGTGGCAGTGGACGAGGTGGAACAGAGCGAAGGGCGCTGCATTGAACAATGCTGGCTATTTTCACAGGCTTGCGCCCTGCAGGCAGAGGGTGATAGAATGCAGATATACTGTGCAGATGTTCTATTATGGCTGCAGCCAGTGTCGCCGATGCAGTTTCGGCAGGTATGCGGTGCGGAAGCCGGTGAGGGAGGCTGGGTGTCCTCCGCTTTTGGCAAAAGGGAGCCTGCTCCGCACCTGTTTCTGCGGCGCGAGAGCCCAGGCGGTCGGCTCGCCACCATCCTCCACAGGGGGAAATCCCCCATACAGGTGCACCTGTGGAGGGATGAGATAGACGAATGGGAACTGCAGATAGAGCATCTGGGGCAAGTGTGGCTGGTCGGATTCGCCAGGATACCTCGCTCGTGGCAGTTGCCGGGCACAACGGTAAGAGCGCAATACATCGCAGCGACGTGGACGTCAGGACATCCTCTGGCGCGTTATGAGGTGATGGATTAGATGCGGATAGCCATTTTCGGTTTGGGTTATGTGGGGGCGGTCACTGCCGCCTGCTTCGCGACGGAGGGGCATCGTGTGATCGGGGTGGATACGGATTCCTACAAGGTGCAGTGTATTCTGGATGGACGTTCCCCTATTGTGGAGCGTGACCTAGAAGAGTATATCCGCCGTGCGCGTGAGGCAGGCAGGCTGATAGCCACTACCTGTGCGGATGAGGCGGTGACGCAAAGCGACATCGCCCTGATCTGTGTGGGCACACCCAGTCGGCGCAACGGAAGCCTGAATCTGGAGTTCGTAGAGCGTGTGTGCCGCCAGATTGGTGTTGCGCTTGCCGAGCGTGAGGAGCCGTACATCGTGGTCGTACGCAGTACCGTTCTTCCGGGCACGTGCGAAGGGCTGGTTATCCCCACGCTGGAAAACGCTTCCGGCAAGCGGCATGGAGAGGGGTTTCAGGTATGCATGAACCCGGAGTTTCTGCGCGAAGGCACTGCCATCCAGGACTTCTACCATCCGCCGCTGACCGTTATCGGCTCGCAGAGCCAGCAAGCCGCCGACCGTGTGGCGGAGCTGTACACCGGCATTCCCGCCGAATGTGTGAAGACCGACCTGCGCACCGCCGAGATGGTCAAGTACGCAAACAATGCCTTTCACGCGCTCAAGATCACCTTCGCGAACGAAATCGGCGCGTGGTGCAAACAGGAGGGTGTGGATAGCCACGTAGTCATGCGCCTGTTGACGATGGATACCAAGTTGAACATCTCGCCGGCGTACCTGACGCCCGGATTCGCGTTTGGCGGTTCCTGCCTGCCCAAGGACCTGCGTGCGCTGGTGTATCGAGCGCATCAGCACGACCTGACCCTTCCCACTCTGGAATCGATACTGGTGAGCAACCGCCTGCAGATTGAACGTACGGTGGACCTCATTGTACAGCTGGGCAAGAAGCGTGTGGGTGTGGTGGGACTGGCGTTCAAGGCGGGCACCGATGACCTGCGCGAAAGCCCTGTGGTGACGCTGTGCGAGCATCTCATCGGCAAGGGCTACTCTCTACGCATCTACGATCCGAATGTCTCGCTGGCGACGATTTACGGTAGCAACAAAGCGTACATTGAACGCGAAATTCCGCATATCCATGCGCTGATGTGCGATAGCCTGGAGCAGTTAATCGATGAGAGCGAAGTGGTGGTGCTGGCGAACCGGGAGGAGCGCGTGACGCAACTCGCCTATCGACTCCGCGATCATCAGACGGTGATTGACCTGGCGAGGTGCATCTCTCCAGAGGCGATAAGGGGGCGGTACATTGGGCTGTACTGGTAAACGCATATTGATCGTGGTGGAGAACCTGCCTGTTCCCTTCGACCGAAGGGTGTGGATGGAAGCCACCTCTCTGGTACAGGCAGGCTTTGGAGTGTCGGTGATTTCTCCACGCAAGCCGGGTGACGCCCCCCATGCGGTTATCGACGGCGTGAGTGTGTACAGGTACAAAATGTATCCCCCCACACGCGGGGTAATCAGTTTCCTCTGGGAGTTCACCTATTGCTGGGTGATGACCTTCTGGTTGAGCCTGGTGGTGTGGCGACGTGAGGGCTTTGATGTCATACATGCCTGCAACCCGCCCGATACCTACTGGCTGTTGGGTCGGTTTTACAAGCTGTTCGGCAAGAAGTACGTGTTTGACCACCATGACCTCAATCCCGAGCTCTATGAATCACGCTTCGGCAAGCGAGGCTGGATCCATCGGGTGTTGCTCTGGCTGGAGAGACAGCAGTTCCGCACCGCCGACAGGGTGATTGCCACCAATGAGTCTTACCGACAGGTTGCCATCCAGCGAGGCGGTGTGCCCCCGGAGCGTGTGGTGGTGGTGCGCAGCGGTCCTGACCTGAATCGCTTCCATCGCGTTATGCCCGACGAATCGCTGAAACGAGGCAAGCGGTATCTGGCAGTGTACCTGGGTGTGATGGGTCCTCAGGACGGCGTGGATTATCTGATTCGCGCGGTAGAGCATGTGGTGCGCACCTTCGGCAGGGAAGATATCCAGTTTGTGATGGTGGGCGATGGGGATGTGCGCCCCGACCTCGAAGCGATGGCTCACGAAAAGGGGCTGGACGGGTGGGTGCACTTCACCGGGCGTATTCCCGACGAGCAACTGCAGGTGGTGCTTTCTACCGCCGATATCGCGCTCGCGCCCGATCCCAAGAACCCTCTGAACGATGTGTCCACCATGAACAAGGTAGTAGAATATATGGCGATGGGTTTGCCCGTGGTGAGCTTCGACCTGAAGGAGTCGCGCTACTCGGCGGGCGAGGCGGCGGTATATGCTACCCCGAACGACGAACGCGAGTTCGCACAGCGTATTATCGAGCTGCTCGATGACCCTGAACGTCGTCAGCGCATGGGAGAATACGGTCTACAGCGCGTGCGAGAGCATCTCGCGTGGGAGCACAGTCGCAAGGTGCTGGTTGAGTTGTATACTGGGCTACTGTGTGAAGGCAAGTAAGGAGGCGGTATGGAGTTTGCCCACATCTTGCTGGCACTGGTGGTGGTGCTGGCTGCAGCGAAGCTGCTTTCCGAGTTCAGCGAACGTGCATCGCAGCCTGCTGTACTGGGCGAGTTGCTGGCGGGTTTGATTCTGGGTGATAGCCTGCTGCGTCTCGTAGACCCTCATAATGAAATCCTCCACGTGCTGGCAGAGTTGGGCGCGGTGCTGCTGCTTTTCGAAATCGGTCTGGAGTCGGACATTACCGAGTTGTTCCGTGTAGGCTGGCGCTCGTTGTGGGTGGCAATTATCGGCGTCATCACACCCGCGGTACTGGGCTTCGGCGTGAGCATGCTCTTAGGACAACCTGCCATGACCGCCGCCTTTATTGGAGCGACGCTAACAGCGACCAGCGTGGGCATTACCGCGCGGGTGATGAAGGACCTGAACATTCTGCGCTGGGGCGAGTCGCAAATCGTGCTGGGAGCGGCGGTAGCTGATGACGTGATAGGTCTGCTCATCCTGGCGGTTTTCAGCGGTCTGGCGCAGGGCGAAAACATGTCTGCGTGGCAGGTCGGTAAAGTGCTTGCTCTGGCGCTGGTGTTTCTGGCTGGCGCACTAACCGCCGGTTTAAAAGCCTCACACTTTCTGCTGAGGATGGCGGAGCAGATGCGGGCACGCGCTGCGCTGGTAACCGCCGCGCTGGTATTCTGTTTCTTGCTGGCAGCTCTGGCACAGCTGGTGGGGCTTGCTCCCATTGTCGGTGCGTTCTCTGCTGGGCTGGTGCTTGCCCGCACCGAGCATCGTATCCGCATCACCGAGCGCGCCAGCGCGATAGCCGACATGCTGGTGCCCATCTTCTTCGTGATGATGGGGGCACAGATGAACCTGCGGGCGATAGACGTCACGACCCCTGCTGGGTTGTCTATCGTTGGACTGGCAGTCCTGCTGATTGTGGTGGCGATAGCAGGCAAACTCGCTTCAGGGCTGGCTGTATGGCGCACCCGGATGCGCCCGTGGCTGGTAGGTGTAGGTATGGTGCCGCGTGGGGAAGTCGGTCTCATCTTCGCTACCATCGGGCTGCAGCAGAAGGTCTTCGACATCACCGTGTATACTGCCGTGCTGATACTGGTGATGGTCACTACTCTGGTAACGCCTCCTTGGCTGCGCACGCTGGCACGCCGTTACGGAGCGCACGTCAGCCATACGGGATGAGAAATCACCCCGCAAACATGGAAAGTATTGGTAGGGAGGGTTGACTTCGCCGTTCGAAAGGTATATGATAATGTCGTCTCTTGCTCTCTGTGGACTGTTGTCCAGAGGCGCCGCTCGGGATGGCAGAAGGGGTCGGAAGAACATGAGGCGAAAGGCAGGCGATGGTTGTGTTAGCACCAAGGTTAGAGCAGTCTATCGAACTCAGAGTCGACCAGCGGGTTATTCAGGCAGCCCATCTATTGCAGTGCAATACTCTGGAGCTGGAAAGCGCTATCGAGGAAGAGCTGGAAGAGAATCCCGCGCTCGAGCGGATAGAGACCGTCTCGGAGGAATCGGATTATCGCCAGCCTCTGAGGGGGAAGCATTTCGAGCGCGTTTACGACATCGACGACGATGCGCTCGACCTCGATACGGACCCCCTCAGCAACACTCCTGATGGGGGCATGACCTTGCGCGAGTACCTCAGCCGCGAACTGCATGCTCAGCTGCCCGAGCACCAGTATGCCATCGCTGAATACATTGTGGATAACCTCGACGAACACGGATTGCTTCTTGGCTTCAGCATAGACCGTGCATCGCTGGAGACGGGGGCTTCTGCGCAGGAGATCGAAGAGGTCCTGCGCGTGGTACAGTCTCTGGACCCGCCGGGCATTGGGGCGCGGTCTATGCAGGAGTGTATGCTTCTGCAACTGCGCTATCTGCGCGAGCAGGGACAGGGAAACCCACTGGCAGAGAAGATTGTGGAGAATTACTTCCATCGGCTGCTCAAGCCTCCCATCCGCCGAATCGCCCGCGAACTGAAGGCTCGCATCGAAGAGGTGGAAGAGGCAGTCCAGTATATCAAGGGAGCGCTGCATCCTTATCCGGCTTATCAATTCCGCACGCCGTGGGAAATGTCTTCTTCTTACCAGGATACTATCCAGCCCGATGTGATTATTCGACGCAGTCCGGAGGGCTTTGAAGTGGAGATCGTCCGTCCCTCGGGCATTTTGATTGTGAGTCCGCGATGGCGCGAACAATATGAGAAAATGAAGAAGAACCCTGCCGAATTCTCAGAGGAAAATATCAGGCAGATACGAGATTGCGTCGAGCGTGCCGAGAGGTTTCTTCATATGCTGGAGATACGTTATCGCACCCTTACGCGTGTCACGCGAGCCATCATCCAGCGGCAGATGGGTTTTCTCGAAACCGGCTCGTATACCTTCCTGAAACCGCTGACGCGCACAGAGATAGCTGATCAGCTGGGAGTGCACGAGTCCACCGTCAGCCGGGCGATATCTAACAAATGGGTACAGCTTCCAAATGGCGATTTGATACCCTTCTCCGACTTTTTCACGCCTGCCCTGAGCCTCCAGCAAGCCATCCAGGAAGTGATACACTCTGAAGACCCTGAAAACCCTTATAGCGACGAGCAGGTTGCCGATATCCTGTACCAGCGCTGGGGGATCAAGACATCCCGCAGAACCGTCGCCAAGCACCGTATCCGGCTGCATATTCCGTCCTCCAAGAGGAGAAAAAAACTGCAATGACCCGCGCAGGGTTTGCAGGAGACATTGTCCTGTACGACCTGACTCACCTGCATCGCATAGACCTCTCCGATGCACGCCGGCGGCGGCAAGCTTGGGATGAACTGTATCTGGTGACCGCTCTGCAGGGCATCGTCAATCGCCGTCAACCGCGGCTCTATGTGCTTTTTGTGGGAGACGATGGGCGAGGTGCAACCGACCTCTACTGGCTGGAACACCTGCGCCAGGCGGGCGAATGGCTGGAACATGCGAAGGTAGAAAAGGTCGCCAACGTGCTGGAGCTGGTGCAGCGGTTCCGCCGATCGTTCAACGGAGTGGTTGTCTGGGATGAGCGCGTACCTGCTACCGCGCTGGTCGCCTCAACCGCCGCCGGAGTGGATAACCTGTTGCCGGTACGCTATGATCCCGATGCCGATTCCCTCTACACTCGCCTGACGCAGGGCAGGGGCGCGTTACCTGTGCGTCTTGCGCTGCTAAAGACAGATGGCAGTCCGCTGTTCACCGGTAAAGGCAGTTTGGGACCTCTGGCGTTGCCCAGCACCGGCAGTGCCAAGTGTGATGCTTTGATGTGGGCGGTGGGCGCCTATCTGCGCAGGGGCAAGTGCTCGCCGGGGGTGCTCGGCTATTACAGCGACGCTTACTGGCTCACGGGCAGAGTGCGACTGCCTCTGGAGCGCACTATGCTGTGCAACCACGACTATTTTATCGCTCGCAAAGGCTTTTTCTTTGACCTGTCGCCCTGGGAGGACGTGAAGCCGGTGGATGACCCAGATCAGCCGCTGGGCGCGGATAACCGCACGCTGAAGGCGATACTCATGGCGTCTTACGAGCTCACCGGTGGTGGCATGACCCATATCGGCGGATTCGTGCCGTGGGATTTCAAGTATACCGACGCAGTGGGTGAGCCCCACGGGGCGGTAGAGTCGGAATGGCGGTTCGTGGAGATTGCTTCGTGCTTCAACGCCTATCTGGATGCTGATGCTCCCGCCATCGGTGCGATGGCGAACGCCTCCTTTTTCATGCACTATCCGCTGGAAAAGCGCTATGCTCAGCGGCATCCTACTCTGGAAGACCTGCAGCGCGATGGCTACGTGCTCTTCAACGGCATGGTGGCTCCTTACAGCTTCGTCGCGTTTTATGTGGGCGACTACGACTCCAGTGCCTGGTTTTATCGCATGATTCCGCGCCTGTGGAATGACCCGGCGCGAGGCAAGGTGCCTCTGGCTTGGGCGTTTAATCCCAATCTGGCGCATCGGTTTCCGGTGGGAATGCATTTCGTGAGGCGCAACGCCTCATCTCTGGACTATTTCATCGCCGGCGACACGGGCGCAGGCTACCTGAACCCCGGCTATCTGAGCCGCCCTCGCCCCCATAGCGGCTTGCCGGATGGCTGGAAGGCATGGGAAGCGCATTGCCAGCGAGAGTATAGCCGCTGGGACATCCGTATCACCGGGTTTATCATCGATGGGAACGCCAGGGGGCTGGACGAGCGCGGGCTGGATGCCTATGCCCGCTTTTCCCCGGGAGGAATCGCAGCGCAGAAGATACCCGATCAGGGGCTGCACAGCGGAATGCCTTACTTGCGAATGCGCGATGACCTGCCCGGTGTTGGCGGGCTGCAGATGCCACACGCCCTGCATCTCGTGGGCAGTCGCCTCACCGGTGAGAAGCCTCAGTTCCTGTTGTTCCGCACCATTCTGTGGACACCTTCTCACCATCTGGAGCTGAAGCGTGTTATCGAGCAGAACTACCCGGGCGCGAAGGTGGTGCATGCCGGCACGTTGTTCGCCTTGCTCAAGCAGTACCTGTCTCAGCAATCGCGTTGAGCGTTCCGCTATGCAGGACGGTGGTGCGATTCCTCTGAGGAGAGGGGAAGCATGCATTTCCTCCTTCCCTCAGAGGGAAGGGGGGCAGGGGGTTGGTCCAACATCACCTCTCCTCCGACGAGGAGGATTCGTGAATCCAGCGGACGCGCCGTCGGCTCCGAAGAGGTGCTGTCTCGGGCATGGGTGTTCTCCTGCCTCCTATCCACCATGCGCCGCCTAATGCGACCACACCCACCAGCAAGAGAAACAAAGCGGGCGCGCGCTTGCCCTGTAGCCATTCCGAGCCGCCATGCCCGATAAAATACAGCGCAACCGCCAGCAGATAGCTCTGTTGCGACCACCGTGGGCTCCCGAACCACACCTCTCCGATCCCTGCCAACCCGCTCCACAGAGCGATGCCTAACCACATGAGGATAAAGGCGTAATCCGTCCACACTGCCTCCTGCCAGTCCACCACCCGGATGCCTTCCCAGGTGCGGTGTACAGCGAAGACGCAGACGCCGAAGCAGATTACCACCAGCGTGTAACGTCGCAGTTGCGGTATCAGGAAGGCGATGACGACCAGTGCCAGCAGCAGCGTCGAGACGCTGGTGCCTCCGGCATGGCGCAGTATGCCTTTCAACTGCACCGCCAGCACTGCCAGCGCCAGCGGCAGTACCGTTTCCAGCACCTGTTTCCAGCGTGGAGGTTGTAGTGGTATGGCTCTCACCCCTGCAACAGTGAGGCAAGCACCTCTTCCGCCTCGTCGCGCACGTATTCCCCAAACTCCGCTGCGCGAAGCAGGATGGTTTCCAGCGAGAGCGGTTGTGGGTGCGCCGCGTTGAACTGAATGAAAAAGAAGGCGGTATCTGCATAGAACGGCTCGATGCGCAGGTCGCACGTAAAAGGCGGTGATTCGTAGGTAAATCGCAAGCCGATGCCCCGCAGACCCTGCTCGAACAAGGCGCGAACCTCTGACGCACTGAGGCGCAGGAAACGCTCCACCGAGAGCTCCGTAGCAGCGCCTTCTGCCTCATGGTGTGCAATCCACTGGATGCCCGCAACGAATCGATCGTCCAGCAAGAGAGCGTCTCGGGTGCGAACCAGAAGGCGTTCGGCATCGCGTAGATCGGGAGAGATGTTCTCCCCCTCGTGGATGAAAATAATCTGTTGCTCCGCCAGCATCACGCTGCGCCGGTGTAGTGGGTCTACGTATGCGACAAAGCCCGGGATGGGCGCAGGCTGAATAGTGAATGGCACCCCCAGCGCCTGTAACACATGGCTCTTGCGCACTTCGCCCAGCTGCCCAATGGGCGCGTTCAGGTTAATCTGTACCTGCTTGAGTTGCATCTCTACCGTGCCGCCTTTTCTCCGGAGACTAATGTGCCTGTGCCAGCGCCGCCTTCATCGGCAGGTGCAGAGCGGCACAAATCTGAGCCACCACCTGGCGTAGAGTGTCCACCCCACCCTCTGCAGGTTGAACCCTCTGCAGGATAAAATCTTTCGGATTGACCTGCCCCTGTGATACTTGCTCCAGAACCGCCTGTACCTCGTCCAACTTTACCTGCAGGGTATACCCGTTCAGGCGCAGGAAGGCAAGGGTGGCAACCAGAGCCGTGAGCTCATTCCCCTCGCTGAACGGCTTTTCCTGTAACAGGTGGCGAAACATCCTGGCCGCTTGCTTCAGTGCATCACGACTGTCTCCATAAGAATACTGGCTGTATACTGCATTCTCTAAACGGTCAAAATCGTAGCGCTGTGGACGACCGGTGACGGCGGTGTTTATCCAGATGACGTCCTGAACAGTCAGATAGCGCATGGCTTCCCTCTAGCAAAATGGTCTACTCTAGCACGAGCATTATACCATAACGCCCGGTGAGAGGGGAAATTCCCTCACCATTGCGTGCATCCTCCGATGCTGTCTATGGAATAATCCAGATGGTTGCCTGAAGCGGCTAGCCGGAGCCGCACCTATGGAAGGGCAGGCAACATCGTCAGGGAGGATTCTCATGTTTTTACTGGTGGCACTGGCTGGCAGTGTCTGCATTCTATTGCCCGTGGTATGGGCTTTCACTTCACCCGGCTTCCTGATGGGCGGGCGAGGCGAAAAAGAGGTGGTGCTGCTTCTCATCCCAGTCGTTGCTCTTTTTGCCATTCTGATTCCCTATCGTCATTTGCACCAGCAATCCTCCAGAAAAGGTTTTGCGCCTCGTGGGGACTGGTGGAGTGTTGTGCGTGTTCCTCTGAGTTTGGCTGCGGGTGTATGGGCAATGCTGGTGTTGCTCCGTGAGTGCAACGGTGGCGTGGCGATGGCGGTGATCAGCGCACCCGGCATGCTTCTGGGGGCGTGGGCGTGGGCGATGTGGTGGCGCAATCACTATCTGGAAACCCACCTGCAAGAGATTTCGGAATTGTACCGGCATCGTGATGCTCTCACGGGGCTGCTGAGCCACTACACGGTCTATGAAGTTCTGGAGCAGGAGGTTCACGAAGCCGCGCGTACACAGTACCCTCTTTCCCTCATTCGTCTGGACCTGGACCGCTTCGCACTGTTTAACGCCACGCACGGGCATCGGGCAGGGGATGACCTCTTGCAAAGGATTGGGCGAAGTATGCAGGCATCCTTACCGCCAGAGGCAGTGGTAGGACGGTATGATGCGGATGAGTTCCTGATTATCCTGCCCCGTACCGCACGGATCCAGGCAGTGACTATCGCCCAGCACTTGCGGGAAAAGATACTTCAGGAGGTTCTGGTACGGTCGGAGAACGGTCAAGCGATTCCTGTGACCGCGAGTATCGGTGTTGCCGAATTCCCCGGGGATGCCGACAATGTACAGGGGTTGCTCTCCGTGGCAGAAGGCGCGCTGAACACGGCGAGGCAAAGCGGAAGAGGCGTGGCGGACTCGATGTCCAGCTGGCGCACGCGCTACCGGATTCGGGCGAACGGCACATTCTCCACCCTGGAAGCAATGGTTATCGCTATCGACAACAAGGATCACTATACGTGCCGCCATTCGGAAGAGGTGACTGAGTACGCGCACTGGATTGCCGAAGAGATGGGTTTGTCGGAAGAGCAGAAACATACCCTGCGCCTGGCGGGGCTGGTGCACGATGTGGGTAAAATCGGCATCCCCGACGAGATACTGCTGAAGCCGGGTGCTCTGGACGCTGCTGAGTATGAAACGATGAAACAACACGCGGTTCTCGGGGCGGTCATGCTGTCAGCCCTACCGGGCATGGAGCAGATTGCCCACATCGTGCGCCACCATCATGAGCGCTGGGACGGAAGGGGTTATCCCGATGGAGTAGCAGGTGAGCAAATACCACTGCTGGCACGGATTCTCGCTGTAGCAGATGCCTTTAGCGCGATGACCACCGACCGTCCATACCGCAAAGGAATGGACTTGCAATCGGCTCTGGCGGAGCTGCAAAGACAGAAAGGGATACAGTTTGACCCCCTGGTGGTAGACGCCTTTCTGGCGGCGATAGAGAAGCACAGAAGCCAGGAGCACCAAGAAGAAGAGATGCCCCTGCTGGCAGCAGCATAAGCTACTCGGAGGGCGACACATCCTACACAGCCTCCGCAGGGAGTTTGCGGCTTACCAGGAGGATCGCCCTCCAGATGCGACGTCCTGCACGTGCGGGGAACGTGCTTTCGCTTAGCGCAGTGATCTCGGCGTGTCAGAACACTGTCCTGCGCGCCACAGGTCATAGTTGCAGTTGGGGTCAATCACGATACCCCATATTTCGTATGAGCCGCCGTACGGACCACCCGCGACCAGCCACTCATCGCGCTTGCGCCCCTTGATGGGGTCGGTAGGAGCGGTGGGATTGGGATTGCGGCGTGCTCGTACCACTTTGGCATGACCATCCGCATAGGCGCAGTTCACCATCTCGTTATGGCGCGGGGCAATCGGGCTATAGAACTGCACATCCAGCCAGCCATCATAGAAAGCGCCGGTTTCTGCTGGATACTGCAGCTCCGCCATGCGAATAGGCGCCACCGCCGTATTCTGCCCCAGGGGAGCGCCCCAGTTGCCGTCCTCGAACAGCGCGTAGTTCCCATTGTACGAAGCGTAACGGAAGTTCCCCGGCGTTGTCAATGCTCCTCCAGTGAGTGCCTGAATCATACCGGGCCAATCGATCTCCATCGGGGCTGAAGGGCATCGCAGGATGTCGGCGTTCTTCACGTAGGGCACGTGTGCATCGTAAAAACTCACCCACACGTTGGGCGCTACAAAGTACAGGTTCATCGCGTAAGTTTCATCGTAGTCCTGCGCGTACATGTTTACCGCAAGGGCTATCTGTTTGGTATTGCTCAAGCACGAGGTGGCACGTGCCTTCTCGCGTGCTTGCGCGAACACCGGGAACAGGATAGCCGCCAGGATCGCGATAATCGCGATAACAACGAGCAGTTCAATCAGTGTGAACGCTCGTCGTTGCGACAAGCGGTTTCGCATCGAAGACCCTCCTTTGAGATTGAGATGCAACGCTCCCGCGGTACACGCGGTGAGCATTGGTTTTCTTCCGGCTATATCTTAGAAGGTTTGAAGCATCATGTCAAGCTATATGTTACTGCCGAGGAAAAAACAGGCACAAATAACGAGACCTCTACCTCAGTGTGTTTTGGCTTCAGCCGTCTGTGGTGCCGGTGTGTTCCGCGTGCTGAAGTAGTATAGCCCCTCCATCAGCGCAAGTATCATGGCAGGGGAGACCAGGCGGTTCTTCGTCCAGAACACCGGTTCGAACTGCGCGGCAAGCAATAACATCAACCAGCTAATCCACAGGGCAAGTAGCCACGACCGTGCATATATCTCCTGTGGGGGAGTTATCCTGTAGAGCCAGTAGCCACGTATCAGTCCGGTGAGCACCAGGATGAGAAGACCAGCCAGCCCCACAATACCTCCCTTTCCCAGAATCCACAGTATTGAGTTGTGGATGTAGGTGCGCATCTCATAGGTGCTGCCCACATACGGACTCTTGGTCACGCGCAGGGGATGTTTGGTGCCCCAACCCAGTCCAAACCACGGGGATTCGGGAAGCCTGTCCAGGATATAGCGCATCTCGAAAATCCGCTGTCCGACGGAGCTGGGCACGCCGTATGTATAGCGGTTGGGCGGTTCGGTAAACGTGCTGATGAATCGTCTTTGCAGTTTGGCGACGATGTCGGTGGGCTGGGTCACCCACGCGGGGCGCGCAAACATCGTCAACGAGCCGACCACGGCTACCGCCAGGAAGGCGATGAGCAACAGGTTCACTTTCGTGCGACTGCTTCCGAACAACCAGATGAGCCCCAGGCCGAATAGCGCTCCGAACCACGAGTGGCGAGTGAGCGTAAACACTACCGCCAGCCCGTACAGAGCCGTCAGTGCGATCCATCCCCATCGTCTGGGTCCCTCGCGAACGGTGGACATCTGCGCGCTAATCATCAAGCCCGCCAGGAAGAGATACTGCCCCGGCGGCAAGACGCGCAAAAGTCCTTCCGTATCGCGCACGGGAATATCCCACTCCGCCAGCCTGAGGAAGAATACCGCTTTTTCCCTCAGCAGAGCCTGTAGCACGGTTGCCAGCGCCCCAACAGCCGCCACCGAGAGGAAGGCAACCTGCAGGTTGCGTACCGTTTTCTCTGTGCGCATGATACCGATGGCAATGAAGAAGATGAACCACGCCAGCATGTATTCCATTTCGGACAGCTGCGAACGGATGCTCCAGCCTCTGAACAGGTAGTGGTATAAAAGACCTACGGGGACCGTCAATATCAGAAAGACAAGGATGGCTATCGTGGAAGGGGAACCCCACAGTTTGCCTGGGCTGGTCTTGCCGGTGAGATGTCTGAACAATACTACGGTCAAACCCAGCGCAATCAGAAGGTTCGGCAGGGTAATCCCACGGTCTCCCAAAAAGATTCTGTCCCAGAGGAAGGGCGATACCACCGAAGCAACGCAGAGCAGGATACCCACCACAATCAGCTCGGGATAAACCACCATCAGGGGAACCAGTACCATCACCAGCATCAACAGGATGGTGCCCACCCATGCCTCGTAATGCACCGACACCGCGATGCCGATGCTCCCTAACAGGGCAATGGCGAAGATGAGCAGATTAAGACGGCGCGACAGGTTCCAGTAATCCTGGAAACTTTCTGCCAGCCGATAGTATCCCGATACCACACGATAGTAGGATTGCGTGACTACACGTGGAACACCGGTCATCCTGCTCGCCCCTTTGTCCACCAGAATTGAGCACGCCTCTATTATACGACTCCGCGTCGTACATTACCAGACCCTTGCAGGAAAACTCGCAGAACTACCTGTCCTTCACTGCCCACGAGTAGGGGATGCCGCCTGTGTGCGGGTCGCGCCGGTACTCGTCGGGGTCTGCATAGTCGTACAGGCGGGTGGGGAAGTTCAGAATACCTGCTCCCTCCAGCGAAAGTGCCATGAAGCCGTGCCATACCCTTTCTGGAATCTGCACCAGCAGAGGGCGCTCGGGTGTGAGGATGATTTCGTTCATCAAGCCCCGCGTGGGCGAATCTTCGCGCTCGTCATACAGTACCACTTTTGCCCTGCCATACACGCCGAAGAAGTGGTCTTTCTGTTTCAGGTGCTGGTGCCAGCCCTTCACCACGTGGTAGTCCACGTGCGTGATATACGCCTGTGCGAAACCCTCGGGGAAGCATTCGCGGTAGATAGGGTCATCACGGCGCAAAATCTCGCACAGGTTGCCTCGTTCGTCATACAGTCGGTTCAGGCGCTTCACACGCAGGTCGTGAATATACCGGGTGGTCATGCTGGCGATATGCCCTAAAGACATCTCCCCCGACAGGTACTGGGCGCGATGCTTGGCACACAAAAACAGTCTCCCCTCCTCTTCAGGCAGAGGTAGAGGCTCTGTGGCAGATTCAAAACAGCCCACCATCTGACAGATGTAGGGGTTCGTTCCCCCCGCCGAACGGTTCATGGCTCTCCCCCTATCCCGGTGGCCAGCTCATCTGCCGACCACCCAGCAGATGGATATGTAGATGCAGCACGCTCTGTCCCGCATGGGGTCCCACGTTTGCCACCAGTCGGTAGCCGGTTTTGTCTACGTTCATTTCGCGAGCGATGTGTGCTGCCACCCGAAGCAGTTTGCCTGCTAGTGCATCGTGCTGTTCCTGCAATGCAGCCACATCCTGCACGTGCTGTTTGGGGATGAGAAGCACATGCACCGGCGCTTGTGGATTCAGGTCCTTGAAGGCATAGACGTCCTCATCCTCGTACACGCAGGTGGACGGCACCTGCTTCTGCGCGATTCGGCAAAAGATGCAATCCTCCATCCTCATGCCCTCCTGAAGAAGTGGTTATCAGTTCGCCCAGTGCGCCCTCGTCGGTTAACTCCAGCAGGCGCACCCACACCAGCTGCCCGGCAAGGTGCGCGCTACCGGCGAACTCTACGGGGATGTAGTTATCGGTCAATCCCTTCATCAAGCCGCCTTTGCCCTGCTTGCCTTCCACCAGCACGCGCACCGTTCTCCCCAGCCGCGCCGCGATAAACCGTTCGCGGTACTTTCGGCAGAGATCCGCCAGTTCGTGACTACGTTGCTCCTTCTCGCTGTCGGGTACCTGCTCTGCCATCTGTGCCGCAGGTGTGCCCGGACGTGGGCTGAAGCGAAAGAGGTGCGCCCGTGCATACTGCACCGTTTCCACCACCTTGCAGGTCTCCCGGAAGGCGGCATCGTCTTCACCCGGGAAACCCACCATGATATCGGTGGTGATGGCAAGGTCGGGTATCTGTGTATATAATTTTTCCGCGAGGTTCAGCACGTCCTGCTGGCGGTAGGGACGATTCATTGCCTGCAGGATGCGGTCGTCTCCGCTTTGCAAAGGGATATGCAGGTGTGGGCAAACCCTCCGCTCGCTGGCGCACACTTCGATCAACCTGTCGGTGACCTGTGTCAGCTCAATGGAGCTAATACGGATTCTCTCCAGTCCGTCGATTCGCGCCATATGCTGTAGCAAACCCGCCAGGTCGGGACCGCCGCTGCCGGTTTCTTCCCCATAAGAGCCTATAAGCACTCCTGTCAACACCACCTCCCGGAAGCCCTCGTCCACCAGTCGGCGTACCTCATCCAGCACTTCCGTGTAGGGACGGCTGAACATGCGAGGACGGGTGTAGGGGATGGAGCAAAAGGAACAGCAGACGTTGCAGCCGTCCTGTATCTTGACCACCGCCCGGGTGCGCTCGTAAGGATTGCGCAGAGCAGGGGGGGCAGGGTCACGAGACACACGCTCGCGGATGTCGGGGAAGGCTTCCAGCACATGGTGCACCGTGCGCATCTTGTCGGTATTGGGAACCAGCAAAGCGGCTTCGGCGACGCTTTCTCCCCGCAGGATGGTGAACTGGGCGAAGCAACCGGTCAACACCACGCGCGCATCGGGGTTCTGTCGAGCGGCACGGCGCACGATCTGCAGCGACTTCTTCTCCGCCAGCTGGGTGACCGAACACGAGTTGACCACATACAGCTCTGCCGGCTCATCGAAACCCACCACTGCGAAGCCCTGTTCCTCGAAGGTGTCGATAATGCGCTGTGTCTCGTACTGATTGACCTTGCAACCTAAGGTGGCAAAAGCAACACGAACCATCCCTGTTGATACCCTGAAACGTATTCCGCCTTAGTTTACCCGAAGTGGCAGGGGTTGCGCAAACGCACAGTGCCGCGCTATCGCGGACGCACCATGATTCGTACCGGCGGGGTCATTGTTCTGTTCGTGCCCAGAATGCCTTCCGGCTGAAGAACCGGCATATCCGCCCGGAACAATGCAGATGGGCGTGCACAGGGGATATGCGTTTGCCAGCCGGGAGGTGGCTCAATGATTTGAAGATGATACTGATTCATGACAGGTGGCGCAGACGTGCGTTGCAGGACAATGGGTTTCTGCGACGGAGTATCGGATGGTATTGCCTTCACCGTTTGTGCGGAAACAACAGTAGAGACGCGCTTCTCATTTGGCGTGGACGTATGGGGAGAGGTGACGTGTGGCAGTGCCCCCAGAACCATCACTGTCGCGAGACCGCCAAGCAGTGCTTCTTGGATCAGAGGTTGCATGGTGAAAACCTCCTTACCTGTCTTCCCCGAAGCCCTTCATCTCGGGCAGTTTTTTTCTATTCTACTCATACGCATTTTCTGTGAAAAGAGTTGCGGAGCCAGCAGGTGAAGCTAATCAGCGACACCCCGTCCGCTCTCCAGGCAAAGCCATCGATTACTACAGACACAAAGCAGGCAACGTCCTGCTCCATCGCTAATCAGGTAGTAGCAATGCCGTGTTGCGGAGGCGAAGGATGGAACGAACGGATAGCTTCACCCTCGCGCCGAAGGGCGTGCTGGGAGGTTTGCGTGTTTCGGAGGAAACTGCCCCCATCGAGGGCGCCGTATGGTATGTCGCTCCCTCGGAGGGTGACGGGCTGGAGTACACCTTCCCCAAAGGTGCGCTGGCGAACATGCGTTATCTCACCGCCGACCTGTTGCTGGACGGCAAGTTCCTGGCGGTTTTCGCACTGCGCCTGCACGAGTCGGAAACCGGCAGAACGTTCCACCTTATCTTTGGGCTGCTGAACCAGTGTTCGGCGCGAATGCGGGTTCCTCTGGAGGCAGTGCACCAGAACCGCTGGCAGTACCCGCGCGAAGGGGCATGGCTGAAACCGATGTGCGGCGGCGATGTGGTGGACCTGCACAGGGTAGACCGCATGACCCTCACCGTGCTGCGTAAGGCGGATGACCCTGTGCGCTGGTGTATGACACCTGTTGTCGCTACAGCACAAGAGCCGCCTAGACTGACCTCTCCCGTATTGCCGAAGGGTGCACTGCTGGACATGTTTGGGCAAAGCCGACTGCACGAGTGGGAGGGCAAGAGCCGTTCCGCAGAAGAGGTCACCGAACGATTGCATCGGCAACTCGCCGAATCGCCTGCTGCTGCCTTTCCGGATAGCTTCTCGCGCTGGGGAGGCTGGAAGCATCTGCGCTTCGAGGGGACGGGCTTCTTTCGCACCCACTACGACGGCAGGCGGTGGTGGCTGGTAGACCCCGACGGCTACGCCTTCTGGTCGGCAGGCGTGGACTGCGTGCGCGTGGATACCGAAGCGGCTTATGACGGTCTGGAATCCGCGCTGGAGTGGATGCCGGAGCCATCGGGAGAGTATGCTGCTATCTACCGTACGGCAGGAGGGTGGATGCGGCGCAGCATCAACTATCTGGCGGCGAACTTCATCCGGGCGTTTGGGAAAGAGCATTGGTACGAATGCTGGTCGCAAATGGCACTGGCGCATCTGCGGCGATTCGGTTTCAATACGGTGGCAAACTGGTCGGACTGGCAGATAGCACGTGAAGCAGGATTCCCGTACGTGCGTCCTTTGCATTTCGAATCGCACCATGCGCCACTGGTGTTTCGCGATTTTCCCGATGTGTTTGACCCGCGTTTTGAGGGGGATGCTGATGCCTTCGCCGAGCAACTGCGCGATACGGTCGAAGACCCAGCCTTCATCGGTTACTTCCTGATGAATGAGCCCACCTGGGGATTTGCCGCGCAGACTCCCGCCGAGGGGATGTTGCTGAACACACCCTCCTGCGCCACCCGGCGTGCGCTGGCGGACTGGCTGCGAGAAAGATATGTCAGCGACACTGCACTGGCACAGGCGTGGGGGATGGAGGTGCGTTTCGCCGATGTCGCTGAGGGAGCGTGGCACAGACCACTTACCGCGCAGGCGCGAGAGGACCTGGCGAGTTTCAGCAGCGTGATGGTGCGAAAATTGTACGAGACGCTCAGCGCAGCGTGTCGGCGTGTAGACCCTCATCACCTGAACCTGGGAGCGCGTTACTACACGGTTCCGCCTGCGTGGGCGGTGGAGGGGATGAAATGCTTCGATGTGTTCAGCATCAACTGCTATGACAGCCGGGTGCCGGCGCATCGCCTGCGTCCGCTGAGCGACTCGCTGGGCATGCCCGTGCTGATTGGTGAGTGGCATTTTGGTGCGCTGGATGTGGGACTGCCCGCCAGCGGTATCGGCAGGGTGCGGAACCAGACGGAACGTGGACGCGCTTACCGGGTGTATCTGGAGACTGCTGCCGCGGAACCCTGGTGCGTTGGGGTACACTACTTCACGCTGTACGACCAGTCCGCGCTGGGGCGGTTTGATGGCGAGAACTATAACATCGGCTTTCTGGATGTATGCAACAAGCCCTACGAGCCACTGGCACAGGCGGCGCGACAGAGCCATGAGCGTATGTACGTTGTTGCGGCGGGATTAGAACCGCCCTTTGAGGAGCCGGTAGAGTATCTACCCAAACTGTTTCTGTGAAGGAGAAGAAGATGTTAGCAGCCGTATTGACGGGCTTCAACCAGCTGGAGTTGCGCGAGGTACCCACCCCGGAGCCGGGTCCGGGCGAGGTGCTGGTGCGCATACAGGCATGTGGTTTCTGCGCCACCGACTACAAAGCCATCAAGGGCATTCGGCGCAATGTGCGATTCCCGTTGATCCCGGGACACGAACCGGCAGGCGTTGTGGCGGCGGTCGGTGCTGGAGTGAAGCATGTGAAAGAGGGCGACGAGGTGATTGTGCAGCCGAGTGGTTTCTGCGGAACCTGCCAGTACTGCCGGGTAGGGCTGCACCACTACTGTCCTCAATCTTTCGTCACCGGTGGCGACGGACCGGAACGTCTTCGGCATCACCACGCACGAGACCTTTGAACTGGACGGGGGTCTGATGCACTTTTTAGAGGCTCGGATGGACGCCAGTTTCGGCACTCACCCGCTGGCGATGCAGAAAGCCATCCGGCTGATTGAACGTGGGCTGGTAGACCCGGAAAAGGTCATCTCGCATCGCTTCCCGCTGACCGACATCCATCAGGCGGTGGAAGTGATGGCGAGCCCAGAGCGCAACAAGGTCATTATTCATCCCTGAAGGAGGCGGAGAAATGTTTGATTTTACCTTTCACAACCCGACAAAGATTCTGTTTGGCAAGGATGCTATTGAGCGTATTCGCGAGGAGATACCCTCCGGCGCGCGCATTCTGATGACATACGGAGGCGGCAGCATCAAGCGCAATGGCGTTTACGAACGGGTGATGAACACGCTGCAAGGGTGGCAGGTGACCGAGTTCGGAGGCATCGAGCCGAACCCGCGCTACGAAACGCTGATGCCTGCGGTGGATCTGGTGCGTCGGGAAGGGATAGATTTCCTGCTGGCTGTGGGGGGTGGTTCGGTGCTGGATGGCACCAAGTTCATTGCCGCGGCAGTCCCCTTTGAGGGAGAACCCTGGGATATTCTGGAGAAACGGGCAAAGGTGCAGAAAGCACTGCCCATCGGCGCGGTGTTGACTCTGCCGGGCACCGGTTCGGAGATGAACGGCAATGCGGTGATTACGCGCTGGGAGAGGAAGGCAAAGCTGGCTTTTTACTCGCCGCTGGTGTACCCGCGCTTTGCCGTGCTGGACCCGCAAACCACCTTCTCCTTGCCGCCACGCCAGACCGCCAACGGTATCGTGGACGCCTTTGTGCACGTGATGGAGCAGTACCTGACCTATCCGGTGAACGCTCCTTTGCAAGACCGGATGGCGGAGGCGATTCTGGTCACCCTGATCGAACAGGCACCGAAGGTGTTGCAAAACCCCACCGATTACGATACCCGCGCCAACATCATGTGGTGCGCGACGATGGCGCTGAACGGCATGATCGGTGTCGGTGTGCCGCAGGACTGGGCGACGCACGCTATTGGGCATGAAATCACTGCTCTCTACGACGTCGACCATGCGCGCACGCTGGCTATCGTGTTGCCAGGGGTGATGGAAGTCAAACGTCGCGAGAAGAGGGAGAAGCTCCTGCAGTATGCGGAGCGAGTATGGGGCATCCACGAGGGCGATGAGGACAGCCGTATCGATGAAGCCATTGAGCGCACCCGCGAGTTCTTCGAGAGCGTGGGCATTCCCACCCGTTTGTCCGCGTACGGCATCGGGGCGGAGGCCGTTCCCGCGATCGTCCAGCAACTCAAAGAGCACAAAATGACTGCGCTGGGCGAGCACGGCGACATCACGCCCGAGGTGGCGGCAAGCATTCTGGAGAGGTGTTTGTAATCACTCCACCACCAGCAGGCGCGTTTCCAGGCTTTTCAGCGCTACCGCACCTCTGCGCCAGGAGGTGTCCTCCGGGGCGCGATAACGCGCTGGTTTGCCCTCACGCAGCAAGCGAAGACGCACCGCATCGTGACGGTAATTGCACAGGTTCACCACCACTTTGCCGTCCACCTCAGCGGTGCGCCATGCAACGCCCCACACGGGGTTGCCCGCATCATCCTGCAGTTCGACACGTGCCTTCAGTCCCCACTGCGGCAATCTCTCCCGCAGAGCCTGCCACAGGTCTCGGGCTGTCGTGATGCCAAAGGGGATGATGGCGGCAGGTGCCAGCTGGTATTCGCGCACCTGTCCATACTCATCGTGCGTGAGCAGGTCTTTCTCTCCCACGAAGACGATGCGCCCTCGGTACTTCTGCAGCGTTTCTACCGCCCCGTTGCTCAGATGCTTCTGGTTGGTCACGAAAAGCACTGGCGCGGTGGGCAAAACGCCCTCCTCCAGCTGTCTCTCGGAGATGAAGCCGACCTTCAGCCCGGTGAAGCTCAATGCCTCATACAATTTGCCGCGGCAGTCGGTATACGCTCCACCATCCCACACCTTGCCCGTAACGCTATCTATCAACACCACGTCTGCTGGGGATTGCTGGATGGCGGTCACCTCGCGCGCATAGCGGTTCAGCATCAGGTTCACCCTTCCGACCGCCTCCGCGCAAGCGGGACGATGCATGATACTGCCCGCGAAATCACTGCGCGGGTCGAAGGTACGTTCCCACACCCATATCGTGGTGGCGCATTGACCGTGAATCGCCTCCTGCCACAGCACGGTATGCACGTGCTGAGCAGGCACAGGGCGCGTTTCGCGATCGGGTATCAGGTGGTTCTCGCTGTTGAAAACAGGGGCGTTTTTCACCGAGCGTTGCAGGTCGTGCGACATGGCGTTCAGCACCCAGCCCTGTGCGTCATCGCCCTCGCCGTGACTGTAGAAGTTCACGCTATCGTTGCCGTTGATATCGCTGAACTGCGCGAAGAGGTAAGCGTCCGCGCCGTACACCACGTCGCCGTCGTTGAGCAATGTCCACGTCATCGCTTTGGCGTGGATGGGCAGGTTCGGAGCTACCTCCCGGATGGCGTCCGCCAGCATCCGGTGCCACCCGGCAAAGAACTCCTGATTGAAGCGGATGTAGTCGTACCAGCTGGGCAGGTGCTGACGCGCGTTGCCGTCGAACGGGTTGGGCAGGGGAATGTCTTCCCATTGCGCGTACGCTGTTCCCCAGCGGCGGTTCAGCGTTTGCAGGTCGCCATGCCTTTGCTGCAGCCAGCGGTGCCAGTCGCGTGTGGCGTATTCGCACGGCTCTTCGAAGCTGACCGGCTCGTTGCTCAGGCAGATGCTGTGCAGGGCAGGGTATCGGCTCAGCGGAGGAATGAAGGTGCGAATGAAATCCTTCAGCAGTTGTTGGCTTTCAGGCGCGTGCAGGCAGTACTGCAAGAATCCCTGGCGTCGTTTGCGCAGGTGTGGATACTTTTCCAGCATCCAGTCTGGGAAGTAGTGCGGGCTGATGAGCAGGGTGACTGCGACGTTCGCCTTCTCCGCGCGCTGCAGAATCCGTTGCAGGTCGCGGATGGGTTCCTCGTTGACCACGCCCTCGGAGGGGAAGATGGAGTTCGGACCTGTCTCTATCTGGATGATGTTCACGCCGTAGCTGGGCAACTTCTCGATGTCCGCACGCACCTGCCCGAAGTGTCCATAGCCTGTGAAGAAAAGTGCTCTGCCATGCTCATCCAGCAAGCTCCCATTTTGTACCCTGGGACGCTGTGCGCGGCATTGCCACAGCGGCACGTCAGGGGACGGGTGACGCAGTTCTTGAAGCAGGTGCGTTTCCACCTCACGCATTTCATCCAGCTGCATCCATGCGCGGCGCAGTTCAGGATAGGTTTCGCTGCCTTCCGGGGTGGTGACCCTGTGATTCAGGTCTTCCTCGATGTAATGCACGAAGTTCTGCAATACCGTCAGGCTCACCTTCGCCCACTGCATGGGCTTGCCTGCCTTTTCCGCCTCGGCGACTGCCCTTTCATACGCGGGGAGCCGTTGCCGTATCTCGCTCAACAGGCGCAACGCCCTGGCGCGGGAGTAGAAGCGAGCGCTTGTGTGTCCTTCCGCTTTTGCCATTGCCGTCTTCACCTCCAGAACCAGCTGGCGAGGCTGTGAATCCATCTCGTTCGCTTCGCCCACCACAGTCACCCGATAAAAGCCTGCGTCCAGCTGCCGCGAGACGGAGAGTGCAGCCCCCGATGGTTTTGCCAAACGGGCAGCCAGCTCCACCTGTGTCTTTTGCGGTATCGCCAGCAGGAACGGGATGGTGAACCTGCCTTCGCTTTGTATCTCCACTTGTTCGCGTACAGGCTCTACCTGCAGTTCAGAAGCGGTATCCTCTTCATCCACAAAGGGGGTTGCCTCTTCGCCCTCCTCCAGCTTGATGTCGTCTATCCAGATGCCGTCGGTTGGGCTTTCGGTGATGAGGCGCAGGGCAAAGGGAATATCTCCCTCACCCGGCGTGAAGGTCATACTCACCCGTCGCCAGCCGTCTGGCGACGCAGGCAGGCGCATCCGAAACTGCCAGCCTCCCCCGCCACCCAGCCAGGCGATGCCGGGCTTCGGGCTGTACACGTATGCGCTCAGGGTGTAACGTTTGCCTGCCTGCAGAGGAATGGGCGTCAGGTATTCCGCCATGCCGTACACGTGCGCACCGAACGGCGTACCGTTGGTGATAAACAGCGAGCGTTTGCCGCTGCGGGTGCGGTCGGTCACGATGCGCAGGGTGGCGTTGGTGTTTCGCGGCGACCACGACCAGCCTGCGGGCACGCCACCGGCGCCGACCTCTTCAAAGCTGGCGTTGCGGATGAGATTCCGATGGGAGGAGAGCGGTTCGGTGCGAATGTCGAGCAAGCGCAGGTTCTGGGCAGAGACTGCGGTGCTCAGAATCGTGAAGACCACGTAGAAGCATAACGGGCGCATCGTGCTTGTTCCACCTCCGCTTTCTGAACATCCTGGTATTGCCCCGGCGATTGAAAATAGAGGGCAACGGGCAACGAAGCCTGCTGACGCAGGTTACCAACCCCAAAGGGGGGTGTCGTCGTTGCCCACGACTTTCAGTGTGCCGGGTGATTCCCCCGGCACACTGACTAGAACGGCGGCGAGGGGGGTGGCACGCGAATCTCAGCAGAAACCGTCTCGTTGCCTCCCCGATCCACCGCCTTCACCTGCAGGCGAACGGTGCTGGCGGGCAGAGTCGCCTGGTACTGCTCGGTGCCGGGAACCTGCTGCATGGCGACCACCGTCGGCGTGGGCTCCACTCCAACCGCCAGAACGGTCACCGATGCCACACCGGTTCCTACATCAAACGCCTGTACCTGCACCAGCACGCGGTTGGTGCCCGCCTCGCGGGTGACTGCGGGCGTGCCGATGACGGGCGGTGTGGGGTCAAAAGGTACACCTTTTTCCGCGCTACCACACCCTGCCAGCAGTCCCGCTGCCAGCCATCCCAGCGCGGTGAGTGCAGATGTCATACGCTTCATCGTGCCACCTCCTCTCACCGTGTCAGCGTGATGGGTACCGTGCTGCGAGCCACCTGCCCGTCCGCGCTGACCGCCTTGATCTCCACCGTATAGCTACCAGCGGGCAGGGCAACGCCGTTCGCATCACGTCCATCCCATGTGATTTGCTGGATACCTGCCAAGCGTGAAGCGCCGCCGGTCAACCGGCGCACCAGCTTCCCTGCGGAGAAGACGTTCACCTCCACCTGTGCGCTGGCACTGAGGTGGAACGAGACGGTGTAGCGTCCACTGGTGCTGCGTCCACCGCTCACCCGCACCTGCGACAGGCGGAGCAGTCCGCTTTGCGGAGCCATCTCGATGCGGAAGCGGTACACACCACCCTGTCGGCTGACCGCAAAGGTATGCGAGCTGGTCGTGCGCAGGAAGCGACGCTCGCCGGTTTGCAGGTCTACCAGCACCGGGGTCACCGTGCGAGGCGCCTGATGCACACCCTGCCAGTAGAGCGTGGCAGTGCCTTCGTTGCCTGCGGGAATCTGTACCTTCACCTCCCACGGTGTGCTGGCGCGGCTCTCCGCACGCACATCCACCGCCAGCGGCTGACCGTTCTGCACCAGAATCACCTTCGGTGCAGCGGAAGCTGCCGGCGGATCGGGAGGTAGACCGATGGCGATGTTTTCGGAGGCGTTTGCACCGAATACCGCCTCTGCGCTGCCGGAAGCGGACTGAACCAGCAGACGCACCGACCAGGCTCTGGCAGTCGCCGACGGGGCGCGCGTGACGTTCGGTATCACCCCATCGGACGGCTTCAGCAGCAGTTCGCACTCCTCGTGGGCATATACCCAGTAGCCTCGCCACGGCTCGATGGTGTTCACCGCGCCGGGTATCCGCAACGGGTCATACACCAGCACGTAGCGACCGGTTGTCGGGTTCGCGCCATCCTGTAGCCAGCCCCAGGCGTGGTCTTCTATCCACCCTGATTGTCGTGCCTGTCGCAGGGTGACCTCCTCGCCCTGCCGACGCACCTTGATAGCGTTCACGTCCCACACAACCGGGTCGGCGGAGGTGCTGGCGATGAAGTTCCAGCCGCGCTTCAGGGCAATCGGGAAGGAAATGGGCAACTCGTTGCCCGCAATGCGGAGCGCAGCCGGCTGTGCCGCGCTGTACCAGTAGCCCACGCCGATAAGCAGGTTGTTGCCCGCATCCACATACGACTGTGTGCTGGCGTTCCATACCTTCATGGGCACCCCCGCAGCACCGATCGCACTCTTGCTGGCATCTGGCAGAGCAAGGTTCACTGCAAAGGTACCCACGCCCACCAGCCTTGCGGGCACTCTGGCGGACACCTTGAAGGAGCGGCTCCCCGCGTTGCTCCACTGCTGTCCGTCGCTGGCGTATGCTTCCAGCTGGTAGTTTCCTGCGCTGAGCGCACTGCCTGCAGGCAGGCGGAAGATCGCTTCCTCGCCACTGGCGTAGCTGGGCTTATTCCAGCCGGTGGTATCCACGCTCTGGTCATACACCGCTACTTGCTGACCGCCTCTGGAGAGCACCAGCTTGTAGCGTAGACCGTCGGACAGGTCGGCGTCGGTAGAGCGCAGGCGAATCTCCGGCGTGGGTGATGTGACCGCTCCGGCAGCGGGGGTGAGAATCTCCGGCGCTTCGGGAGCCTGGTCTACGGTGAAGGCACGCTCCCAGCTGCCGTTGCCCCATTGCCTGCCGTCGGTAGCGAACGCCTGCCACTGATACGCGCCCGTTGCCAGCGATGCGCCTGCCGGCACGGTGAATACCGCTTCCTCACCACTGGCGTAGCTGGGCTTATTCCAGCCGGTGGTGTCCACACTCTGGTCAAAGGTAGCCACCACCTGTCCTGCCTGCTTCACCACGATTTTGTACTGCAGGTTGTCGCCGTTGGCGTCGGTGGCGCGCAGGCGGAAGGTGGGTGTGTGCGACACGAAGCTACCGCCTGCAGGTTCTATCAGGTCAGGAGCAGATGGCGCGGAGTTCACGACGAGCGTTCGGCTCTCGCTACCATCGCTCCATTGCTTGCCATCGTACACGAACGCCTGCCACTGGTAGGTGCCAGGGTTCAACGCACGGTGTGACGGCACAGTGAGTGTGGCGTCTTCATCGCTGGCGTAGCCGGGTTTGCTCCAGCCGGTCGTGTCCACCGTCTGGTCGAAGGTGGCGACGGTGGTGCCGTTGCGCGTGAAGATGATTTTGTATTTCAGTGTGTCGGTAGCGTCAGCGTCGGCAGCGCGTACTGTCAACGTCGGCGTGCCCAGCACAATAGCGTTTGCTGCCGGGCTGACCAGCACCGGCGCATTGGGCATCCGGTTGACCACCATCCTGCGCTTATCGCTGCCCTCGCTCCACTTGATGCCGTCGTAAGCGAACGCCTGCCAGTACAACACGCCGGTCGGCAGCGCTCGCGAAGCGGGAACGGTCAACACTGCCTCCTCGCCGCTGGCGTAGTCGGGCTTGCTCCAGCCGGTGGTGTCGGTGCTCTGGTCGAACACCTCTATCTGCTGGTCGCCCTGATAGATGACCACTTTGTACTTCATCCTCGCGCCGGGCGAAGAGGTCGCCTTCATGCGGAAGGTAGGCGTCGGCGAGACAACGGCGTTCGCCGTCGGCTGTAGCAGCACCGGAACCGGCGAGATAAACTCGTACACCGCAGTCAGGGTGTAATCGGCGTCCATCGTCAGGGTGATGGTGCGGTTCGTGGAGAAGTCTGCTCCGTCACGCACCCACTTGATGAACACGTTATCATTGGGCGCGGTGGCAGGGGCGGTCAGTGTCACCTGCGTGCCGCCATCGTACACACGGGTGAACGGCGTGGAGCCGTCGCCCTGTCCGTTGATGTCGTTCGGTGATACGGTAATAGCCACACCGCTGTCCGGGTCACTGGAGTTCACCTGCAGGGTATGCG